>JBLHIC010000076.1:0-12705 GCA_047614245.1 Flavobacteriaceae bacterium | reverse complement strand
CTTCAAAGTAAGCACTTTGCTTATATTGAGCTTACTTAAGGTCTTTAAGAAAATTAATGCTGTTATTAAGGCGTCACCAGCGGCTGTATGTCTATCGGAAACATTGATCCCGTAGTTTTCAGCAATCTCATCGAGAGAGTAATTTTTATTTTGATCAATCAAATTGGATCTAATTCTAGTGGATCGATACAAATTAACTGTATCTAAAACTTTGTTCTTAAGTTTAGGCAACCCATTACGTTTCATTGCCTGATTTATCATAGTGACATCAAATTTTGCATGGTGAGCAACTAAAATGGAGTTTCCAATAAAGCCTAATAATTGCTCCAATGCTTGTTCTTCTGTTAGTGTGTCTACTTTTTCATTTTTAATCATTCCATGAAATTCGACGGTATCTGCGCTGAATCTCTCCTGTTTAATATAGATTTCAAATGATTCAGCAATACTGATTTCATTATTTGATATTACAACCGCCCCTATAGAAATAATCCTATCTAATTCAAAATCGAAACCTGTTGTTTCAGTATCTAAGGCTATAAAAACTGCTTGTTTACTTATTGTAGAAGATTGTTCGTCGAACAATTTGAGATAGGATTCCCAGTAAACTGGATACTTCTGTAAACGATTTTTCAGAAACCTCTTTATCATAAGTAGTTGTTGATTTTAAATTTAACTTTTATCAGTTCCTGAACACCCGACAACGTTTTAAAACATCGTTTCAACTTCATCTTCTCTTCTTTTGTCAATATGGATAATTCGATAAAGCTTCCTCCATCATTTTGAAGCAAGCCGTGTTTTGTTTTAAACTTTAACAATGCCTTAGAAGTATAGGAACAAGAAAGGTATAACTCTTTATTTTCGGGCACCAATTCAGCTAGTTGTTCAAATCTTTCAGCAGTATTAGTAATATTTTTTAGTTGATAATGAAGCGCCAAAACTCGCCCGGCATCAGTTATTGGCATCAAACCACGTATTTTCAAATTGAAAAAATCCTTATGTGCTCCATCTTGTTCAACCAAAAACTGTCTAAAGAAACTCAAGGGCGATGGACTTCTTAAGGCACTTGCAGCTAATTTAGAGATGAAAATTTCATTATCTTGTGTTATTTTGAAGATATGAGTAGCCAGTTCATTAGTAAGTTTCGAACTTCCATAGGTAATGTCAAAATCAAAAAAGATAGAACACAAAAGAATCTCATCGGCTCCAGTCTGTGATGTCCACTCACTGAACTGTTGTTTCCATTCTGAAAGACTCAAACACCATTTAGGGTTTTTAGCCATCATATCGGCAGGACAAAATTCAAATCCTATTTTATCCAGACGTTTATTCACTTTTTTTGCTAACGCTAGGAAATAAGCCCGAACTTTTTCAACATTCTCTTTTTCAACATCTTCAAATATAATTGCATTGTCCTGATCGGTATGCAGTAATTGCTCCTTTCTTCCCTGGCTACCTAAGGAAATCCAAGCAAATTTAACCGGAGGCTCTGTATCCATTTTATCAATGCAGCGCTCAATGATCCTTTTTATGGTTGCATCGTTTAATTCAAAAATTATTTTACTGATATGGGTTAATGGTATATTTTGCTGGATATATCCATCTAAAAGAAGCATAATTTTTTCCCTTATTCTTTTTAATTCTTTGGTCGATTTGGAACATTTTATAGCTTTCATCATGACTGCAGGGTTCGCCCCCTTCATCAAAATAATATCATGATGTGCAATAACTCCAACTATTTTAGTGTTTGGAGTACCATCTTTAGTGATACAAAGGTGACTCACATTATGCTTCATCATTGTAATCTGTGCCTGAGCTATTGAAATGTTCTTTGGATAACAGAGAACTGGCACGCTCATAATGCTTTTAATACTATCTCCATTAGATACTATACCCGTCGCTACTTTATTTCGAAAATCTTTATCCGTGACTATACCAACTGGTATATTATTATCTTCAATAATAATTGAGCCCACATTATTATTTCGCATTAGTATAGCCACCTCCTTTATCTCCGTATCCAACCTAGCAGTAATAACCTTTTTTACATATTTTACTGGCTGCAATTCGAATATCTGGTTCGATGAACCTAAACTATCAATATCTGTATCAAATAACTTCTTCTGATATTCTTTTGAATATGGGTTTTCGGTATTAGACGCAAAACTTTCAATTAAAAACTGACCAACTTTTTTATTCTTTTCAGCCAAGGGCTTAAACGTATCGATGGGAATGGCATATAAGATACACTCTTCATCCGCATTTGCCGAAATAGCATAGTTTTCATTTGCAAAAATTGGTCGCAGTCCAAACACGTCACCATCATCAAATTTATCGATGGTTCTCATTAAACCATCAACCTCTTTCTTTAGACTTACAGCACCTTTATTTATTAAGTAAAAATGATCGTGGAGTACATCATTTTGTGCATAAATGATTTCAGACTTTTCAACGTATTTAATTTTTACCTGCTTGGCAATTTTCAGAATTTGATCCTTAGTTAGTAGGTCAAAAGGTGGAAATCTTTTTAAAAAATCGGCGACTCGGTTAGCTATCGTGTTTTTCATTCAGCAAATTTATATAAAAAATAAACTGCTTCCGTTGTACTCAATTAATTATTCTATCAAATTTTAACGAGGTACAGAAAAAACAAACACCAAATTATAAAATTTAGCATTAGGCTTTATTCTTTGTATTTGCATAATTTATTTTATATTTAGAGGAAAAAGTACAACTTGGAAAATTAATTAGATTCTCACGATTCAATTCTAAATCTCACCATCCGGGTATTATTAATTTTTATTTCTAATTTTTATTCATATGTCTAAATACAACGTTGCTGTTCTTGGTCCTATTCCAAGAGACCATATTACCACCCATCATGGGGAGATAATTGAAAAATTTGGCTGTGCCATGCATACAGCTATCGGTTTGTCCAAATTATTGGGGAAAGACGGAACCGTTAATATCGTTTCTCATGTGAGAAAAAAAGATGAAGCTGCCGTAAAAAAGATCTTAGATGATTATGATAATATTAATTCAGATTATGTTACGTCCAACGCAGATCAAGGTGATGTGATAAATTTGAAGTTCATTGATCAGAATAACCGACTGGAAAAGCAAACAGGTTTTATGAATCCCATAATACCAGAAGACCTTACAAACCTAATGCACTGTGATGTATTTGTTTGTGTACCAATCACGGATTACGAAGTGCCATTAGAATCGTTAAAATACATCAAAGAGAACAGTGATGGTACTATCATTTTTGATGCCCATGGCCCTACAAGCACGATTACAACTGTAGGTGACCGAATGCTAAAATTTTGGATCGATAGAGACCAATGGCTTCCATATATTGATGTGCTAAAAATGAATCTTGAAGAGTCAAATTGTTGCTGGTTTAAGAAAGAATATGATCTTGAAAACTTAGCTGGTTTCGACGAAGAAGATATAAGTCATTTACCAGCTTTTGCTAAGCACTCCTTAGATCGCGGGATCAAATCTCTAATTGTTACACTGGATGCAAACGGAGGCGCTGTCTTCTATAATAGAAATGGAGAAATGCAACATGAAATGGTGAAGGCACTACGTGTCGAGCATGTAGTTGACACCACTGGCTGTGGTGATTCATTTGCTGGAGGCTTAGGTTTTGGTCTATTGGAAGACCCGACCAACTACATTAAAGCAGTTAAATATGCCAATGCCTTAGGAGCGCAAAGAACCCAAGGACGGACTTTTGAAGTCTTTAAGAATAGGGCGGAAACAAATAAAATGATTATTGATAATTACGGTAGTATTTAATTAAATAGAATGCAGGATTTAAGAAAATTACTCAGCGGACCTGAATGGCTTGTTGAAGAGAACAAATTTAACGTAGATCGTATTAATTTTTACGAAACTATATTCACTGTTGGTAACGGCTATTTGGGCACGAGAGGTAGCCTTGAGGAAGGCCACGCCGCATCCTTGCAAGGCACCTTTGTCAATGGGGTTTATGATCATCACCAATCCTTTGTTGTTGATTTAGTTAATGCGCCAGACTGGCTTGGTTTGTCGATTTATATTGATGGTGAAAAATTGTCCATGCAAACAAGTGAGGTCCTGAATTTCGAAAGAATTCTCGACATGAAAAATGGAATGTTATTTCGAGAAACTAGGTTTAAAGATAGTCAGGGTCGGATTACTAAATATCAAAGCATCAGGTTTGCACATATGTCACATGTTCATTTAATGGATACCTATGTTAGTGTTACAGCGGAAAACTATAGCGCTGCATTAACAATCGAAGGAACAATAGATGCCAATGTTGTCAATTTAGATGTAGAGCCTGTTTTTAAAAGGAAGACAAAATTCGATCCAGATGTCAAATGGCACAAATGGGCAAAAAGCGTTCATTTGGATCATGTTTCTGGAGCATTGACAGACGAAGGTGTTTATCTGGAAGTTAAAACTAAGGACAGACCTCATCATATAGGATACGCAAGCTCATTGAGTACTTCTAAGAAAGGAGCGAAAGTATCTAAAAAAACTGATCATAAATATGCTGCGCAATCATTGACAATAGATATTGAACAGGGAGAAACTATGTCTTTCGAGAAGCAAGTAGCAATATTTACTTCAAGAGATGTCTCAAAAACAGATGTAAAATCATCTGCTGTTTCGCTATTATCGGAAAACTCACATCATAGTTTCGAGTCTCGTTTTACCTCACATCAGGCTGCCTGGGATGCAAAGTGGGATGCTTGTGAAGTAAAAATTGAAGGTGACAAAGCTGCTAATGATGCACTAAAGTTTAATACCTACCATTTACTTATTGCAGCGAGCCCTACTGATTTTCACGCGAACATCGGAGCTAAAAGTCTATCTGGAGAAGGTTACAAAGGGCATGTTTTCTGGGATACTGAAATTTTTTTGCTACCATTCTATGTTTTTACGCAACCAGAAACAGCCAAAGCGCTCATGATGTATCGCTATAATACCAAAGAAGGTGCAAGAGATTATGCCAAAGAAGGAAACCATCAAGGAATTAGGTATGCATGGGAATCGGCAGACACTGGCCATGAAGTAACTCCACCTTGGACATCAGATGGATTAATCAGAATCTGGACAGGTGAAAGAGAACTCCATATAACCTCTGCGGTTGTTTTCGGTCTAATCTATTATTACGAGACCACTGGAGACAAGGATTTCCTAACAGATTATGCCGCTGAAATATTATTTGAGACCGCAAGGTTCTGGGACAGTAGACTTGAGTACAATAATACACTCGATAGATATGAGCTTACTGAAGTAGAAGGACCCGATGAGTTCCATGAGCTTGTTAACAATAGTGTGTACACCAACGCACTGACCAAATGGAATCTAGAAAAATCGGCAGAATATTATGCTATTTTGAAAGCCTCCAATCCAAATGAATTGAAGGTTTTGATGGATAAAATAAACCTCCAAGAAAGTGAAATTAGCAGCTGGCTCGAAAAAGCCAGTAAAGTTTACATTCCTTTCGACCCAGATAAAAGTTTGATCGAGGAATTTGAGGGGTACTTTAACCTGAAAGATGTTCCAATTACTGAATGGGACGAAAATGACATGCCAATATACCCGGAAGGTTATCATCACGATAACTGCCAAGAGACTACCCTGTTAAAGCAACCAGATGTATTAATGCTCACATACATACTGCCCAGTATGTTTAGTGATGAGGTGAAGAAGGCTAATTACGACTATTATGAACCCCGAACAATGCATAAATCCTCTTTGAGCCCTTGTATTCATACAATTATGGGAATTGAAGTTGGAAATTATGAAAAGGCACTTCAATATTTTGAAAGATCAGTTTATGTTGATCTGGTTGATAACCAAGGAAACACCAATAACGGTATGCATATTGCGTCCGCAGGTGGTTCCTGGCAAGCCGTGGTTAGCGGATTCGGAGGAATGCGATTGAAAGGTGGAAAACTCACGTTTAAACCCTGGCTCCCCACAAATTGGATATCTATATCCTTTAAGTTGAAATGGCAGGGAGATGTGGTTCATGTGACCTTAAATCATACTAAATTTATATTCTTATGGGAAACTGAAAAATCAGGACATTTGGATATTGAAGTTAAGGACAAACCTGTATCGTTATTAGAAAACCTAGAAACAAAAGTGACACTCTAGGATTTGGTTTTTTATTAAATTGTATTGTTTCATATATAATACCAGATTAGTTATTCAATGCCGTATTAAAAATTTGAATGTTAAATTGGTATAATAATGAACTAAATATAAGGCTTCAAATATTATTTAGTAATGATAGATTCTCTTAGTGTCTTTTTAATTGGCACCGTTCTAATTTCTTGTTCAGAAAACAAGAAAACCTATGCGGATTATAACGATTACCCTACTCCTATTCTCGCAGATCTCTGGTTAGACTACAACAAGGAAGCAATTGAGTTTAAGATATGGTCCCCAACAGCCGAAAAGGTTCAACTGCATTTATACATCGCTGGTGATGGCGGTGAACCTTTTACTACACATCTAATGGATAAGCATCGCCGCGGTATCTGGAAAAAACAATTAAATGAAAAACTCAATGGAACCTACTACACATATCAGGTGCAAGTTGACGGTAAGTGGTTGGATGAAACCCCTGGGATTTATGCGCAATCGGTCGGAGTGAACGGTAAGAGAGCCATGGTACTGGATTTGGAAACTACCAACCCTAAGGATTGGGAATTAGACCAAGGCCCGGAAATAAACTATACAAATGAAGCCATTATCTATGAGCTACACATAAGAGACATGACGATTCACCCTGAATCCGGTTCGAGTATGCCTGGCAAATACCTGGGCTTAGTCGAAGAGTCCACCAAAGGACCTGCTGGCGTTGTAACCGGGGTAGACCACCTCAAAGAATTGGGAATTACTCATGTTCACTTACTACCCACATATGATCATTATTCGATAAATGAAACGAAATTGGACAGCCCACAGTTCAACTGGGGATATGACCCGAATAATTATAATGTCCCTGAAGGTTCATTTTCTTCAAATCCGTACAAGGCAGAAGTGAGGATTAAAGAATTTAAAGAAATGGTAAAAACGTTTCATGATAATGATATTGGTGTTATTCTCGATGTTGTATATAATCATACCGGACGGACAGAAGACTCCAATTTTAATCTGGAAACACCTGGGTATTATTACAGACATTGGGATGACGGAAAACTCTCAGATGCTGCTGCCTGCGGAAATGAGACTGCATCTGAAAGAGCTATGATGCGGAAATTTATTACAGAGTCTGTGGTTTATTGGGCGAAGGAATACCATTTAGATGGTTTTCGATTTGACCTGATGGGAATTCATGATATAACAACTATGAATGAAATCACAAAGGCCCTTGAAAATGTAAATCCGAATATTATCATTTACGGTGAGGGTTGGACCGCTGGAGATTCACCTTTAACAATTGAAAAGCGAGCACTGAAACAGAACATAATGCAAATGCCGAAAATAGCCGCCTTCAGTGACGATATTCGGGACGGATTGAAAGGCTCCGTTTTTGACGATACGAGTACCGGATTTATAAGCGGAGCAGCAGATACCGAAGAATCAGTTAAAATGGGAATCGTTGGATGCATCGAACATGCTCAAATCGATTATAAATTCGTAAATTATTCGGATGCTCCTTGGACGAACGAACCCTGGCAGTCCATTTCCTATGTCTCCTGCCATGACAATCATACAATTTACGATAAACTCAAAGTATCCAGAAGGGATGCGAAAGAGGAAGAATTAGCGGCTATGGTGAAATTAGGGAATGCCGTTGTAATGACATCTCAAGGAACTGCCTTTATGCACGCGGGAGCCGAAATGTTGCGAACGAAAAAAGAAGAGCACAATTCATATAACTTACCCGATTCAATCAATCAAATCAATTGGAGCTGGAAGGTACTCAACTCCGAAGTATTTACATACCATAAAAACTTGATAGCCTTGCGCAAGAAGCATCCGGGTTTTAGGATGATTTCCGCCAAAGATGTAAGAAACAATCTTGAATTTAAAAAGGTAGAGCACGGTTTAATTAGCTATCAAATCAGTAATCATGCGAATGGGGATATTTGGAATAATATTTTTGTGATTTATAACGCTAAAACTAAAGCTGTCAATTTTGATATGGATGGAGCATGGAGATTAGCCGTTCTGGGAGATGAATTTTATTTTGATGGTATGGAAATGTTAGAGGCTTCGGTTGAAGTGCCTCCATTGTCTATGTTCGTAGCGTTTCAGAAATAGCTTCATTTATTAACCTATTAGTTTTATTCTGTAATTCGTACATTTATTAAAACTTTGTTTCGACCGAAAGGCTTGATGATATTGCAATTCAAGTTAACTTTCTTCAACTCGCAGCAATACAATTAAGAGATGAAAGAACCAATATTGAATCTTACTTTTAAAAATAAATCTCATGACAACATACTGAAATGACCATAGAGAAAGCATATAATATTTGGGCCAATCAATACGACACCAATAAGAATAGAACCCGAGACCTGGACCATAAGGCAACAGTCCAAACGCTGAAGGAGTATAAATTTGAAAATGTTATTGAACTTGGCTGTGGAACAGGTAAAAACACGCTGTATTTATTCAAAAGGGCTAAAAAAGTACTTGCTCTGGACTTCTCACAAGAAATGCTGAATATTGCTAAGGCAAAAATTAATGACCCTCGCGTAAATTTTCAAAAAGCAGATATTACAAAAAAATGGAAGGTAAACGATAGTTTTGCTGATTTGATTACCTCCAGTCTTATTCTTGAACATATTGAGGATTTGGATTTTATTTTCCAACAGGTATTTATGAAACTGAAAACTGAAGGACTTTTCTTTATCAGTGAACTGCATCCTTTCAAGCAATATTCAGGAACAAAAGCCCGGTATGAAGATGAAGATGGTATAAAGGAGCTAACTACATTTACCCATCATATTTCTGAGTTTACTAATTCCGCGAAACGTAATAACTTCAAATTATTAGAATTCAACGAATGGTTTGATACTGAAACTGAAAATAAAGTTCCGCGATTAGTTTCTTTTGTATTTCAGAAATAATTTATAGAAATAAATAAAACCTGCCTATTTTCTGAAAGCTATATTGAATTCAATTATGAGAATATCGCACAAAAAAACTCCTTCAGTTTCCTGAAAGAGTTTTAATTTTGTTAAGAGTTTTCTATATTATAACGCAGCTACGTGCTTCGCCATGTTAGATTTCAAGTTAGAAGCTTTATTATTATGAATAATATTCTTCTTCGCTAACTTATCTATCATAGAAACAACCTCAGGAAACATTTTTTCAGCCTCCTTCTTTGCAGAAAGTTCTTTGAACTTCTTCATTGCGTTCCGCGTCGTTTTGTGTTGGTAACGATTGCGTAAACGTTTTGTTTCGCTATTTCTAATTCTCTTTAATGCTGACTTATGATTCGCCATTTTGCTTATTTTTTATTCTTAACTTTTGTAGTCCGTAGGGGAATCGAACCCCTGTTACCAGGATGAAAACCTGGCGTCCTAACCCCTAGACGAACGGACCATTGCTTTTTTACGCGGATGCAAAAATACAACTATTTTATTATGTCGCAAATTGTACTATACTTTTTTTGAAAAAATTAATACGCTTTAGCAAACAACACTCTTTCTTTTGAAGGATTCCCAGTAACCATACATCTTCCCTCTTCTTTTTTAATATTTAATGGAATACACCGAATTGTTGCTTTTGTTTCGTTTTTAATTCTCTCTTCCGTCTCTGAAGTACCGTCCCAATGTGCAGATATAAACCCGCCTTTAGTTTCTAGAACTGTCTTAAACTCATCATAATGGGAAACTTCAGTAGTATGATCAGTACGATTAAGCGCGGCTCTTGAAAATAAGTTTTTCTGAATTTCATCCATTAAGTCCGAGACTTTATCGACTACTTCATTTTTCAAAAGAACCTCTTTCGTTAGAGTATCTCTTCTTGCTACTTCAAAAGTACCATTCGCGATATCTCTAGGCCCCACAGCAATGCGCACTGGCACTCCTTTGAGTTCGTACTCATTAAATTTCCATCCAGGTTTTTGTGTATCCCTATTATCAAACTTAACCCGAAGACCTTTAGCGCGTAATTCTTTCTGAAGCTCTAATGCAACTTCACTAACAGTATTAAACTCTTCATCTCCTCTATAAATTGGAATAATAACTACTTGATTTGGCGCAAGTTTTGGCGGCAATACCAAGCCATTATCATCACTATGCGTCATCACCAAAGCCCCCATCAATCTCGTTGAAACCCCCCAAGACGTAGCCCAAACATAATCTTGTTTTCCTTCCCTATTAGCAAACTTTACATCAAATGCCTTCGCGAAATTCTGTCCTAGAAAATGTGATGTGCCAGCTTGTAGTGCCTTGCCATCTTGCATTAATGCCTCAATACAATAAGTTTCAAGGGCCCCCGCAAACCTCTCACTCTCTGTTTTAACGCCTATTATTACAGGTACAGCCATATAATTTTCAACGAAATCTGCATACACATTTATCATTTGTTCTGCTTCCGCTAGAGCTTCACTTTCGGTTGCGTGAGCCGTATGGCCTTCTTGCCACAAGAACTCAGTGGTTCTTAAAAATAGCCTTGTTCGCATTTCCCAACGCACCACATTAGCCCATTGGTTGATAAGTAGTGGTAAATCACGATAAGACTGAATCCATTTTCGATATGTATCCCAAATAATTGTTTCTGAAGTCGGCCTTACTATTAATTCTTCCTCAAGTTTAGCATCAGGATCCACGATAATCCCTTTTCCATTTTCGTCATTTTTCAAGCGATAATGGGTCACAACGGCACATTCTTTCGCAAAACCATCTACGTGACTTGCCTCCTTACTGAAGTAGGATTTCGGTATAAAAAGCGGGAAATAGGCATTTTCATGACCCGTTTCTTTAAACATTCGATCGAGCTCGGCCTGCATTTTCTCCCAAATCCCATAACCGTAAGGCTTGATAACCATGCACCCCCTTACTCCCGAATTTTCAGCAAGATCTGCTTGAATTACTAACTCATTGTACCACCTAGAGTAGTCCTCTTTTCGTGTTGTTAAATTCTTAGCCATAGCCCGTAGTTTGGCACAAATGTTGTGTCTTAGTTAAATATTAGTAGTTCTCGGCAAAACTACTTATTTTTATATTGTCCAACAATTAAAAGTTATTGATATGAGAACCCTCTTTATTTCCTTAAAAAAAGCATTCCCACTCTTAGTATCCGGAATGTTTATACTCATTTTAAGTGCCTGTAGCACTCAAAACCAGAGATATAATAGCTCAGACGGGATATATGCTTCCGAAGATGCAGTTGTAATCAGTGATTCTGAGCAGGAGGTTGATAAAACTAACTATTACAAACAATATTTTAAGACAAAGGCTGGATCTTATGAAGATCTACCTGAGGAAGGAGCCATTTTTACAGATATTGATGCTTATTCTACGATTGAAACCTTAGATGAAGATGGCTATATAGTCACGGAAGAAATTAATTACGAAGAAGGTTATGGACCTTGGGGCAGTAACTCAGATAACGTTACAGTCAATATTTATAATGGCGGCGGCTATGGTTACGGTAATTGGAACACCCCTTATTTGGGCTTTAACAACGGCTGGGGCTTCAATAATGGATGGGGCTTCAACAATGGTTGGGGTTTCAACAATGGTTGGGGTTTCAACAATGGTTGGGGTTTCAACAATGGTTGGGGTCTCAATAATGGCTGGGGCTTTAATAATGGTTGGGGCTTTAATAATGGCTGGGGATATCCTTTTTATGGAGGGTATTATAACAATTATAATGGTTACGGCTATGGGAATAACATCGCCTACAACAGAGGAAGAAGAAATAGCAATTACTTGGCAGGAAGGAGCACATATAGAAATCAATCAAATCGTGACGCTGTTGGAAGGAATTCTTACTCCCGTTCAGAAATGAATCGCAGAGGTAGAACTGATCGATCTAGATCAAAAGCAAATAGACCTTCAAATTCAAGACCTGAATATAATACTCGACCTACATCTAGAACAAGACCAATATCAAGGCCTGAATCAAGACCAACTTCCAGACCTGCGTCAAGACCAACTTCCAGACCTGCGTCAAGACCAACTTCCAGACCTGCGTCAAGACCAACTTCCAGACCTGCGTCAAGACCAACATCCAGGCCTGCGTCAAGACCAACATCCAGACCCGCTTCTAGTAATAGAGGTGGAAGATCAAGCGGAAGAAGAGGCGGAGGACAATAATATAGTTCGTATCTGAAAATTTCAATTTATTTCTATGAAAAGAATTACTTTCTTACTCTTAGCTACTTTGGCTTTTGAGAATGCCAGAGCACAAGGCATCACCGATGGTTTAATTTATTCTTCTGAATCTCAAACTGGAACCGCTAGATTTAATGCATTAAGCGGAGCTTTTGGTGCGCTTGGGGGAGATTTATCTGCGCTCAGTATCAATCCAGCGGGAGGTGCCGTTTTCTTAACTTCTAGCGCAGCATTTTCAATTGCAGGAAACGATACCGATAATAGAGCTAAATACTTTAATACAAGAACGAAAAGCGTAGACACCGATATTAGTTTAAACCAGGCAGGTGGTATTTTTGTTTTTAAAAATGGTTCAGAAAATGGGAAAATTAAAAAATTCACAATCGCGTTTAATTAC
>JBLHIC010000075.1:0-12716 GCA_047614245.1 Flavobacteriaceae bacterium | reverse complement strand
TTAGCTCCTAATGAGACACGTTCGATGAAAATCACATTTAATTTTCTAGTAGATGAATTGTCAGAAAAAAAAGAATTCTATTATCATTTTATACAACGCGATAATGAAACAGAAGATATTATTGGGGCTAAGATGTTTAAGATTGTAAGAGGTTCTTCAAACTTATTTGATGCAGACGCAGGTCAAGATAAAGAGATAGATAAAAACGAAAGCGTAACTTTGTCTGCTACCGATATAAATGAGCCGGCGACATATAATTGGTATGATTTAGACGGTAATTTGATTTCTTCAGGTAAAGATATAACCTTATCTCCTGATATTACCCAAAAGTATAAACTAGAAGTGATTACAACATCCGATGGTTTCAAAGACTATGATGAAATAAATGTGGAAGTAAACCCATTTGTGTTAGGAGTAATGTCACCTAATCCTGCTGACAATCAAGTAACAATCAATTATCTTGCCGAAGACTCTACATCCGCATACCTAGTACTGAGCGAGTTGAATACAAATAACACCAATAATTATATTTTGAATCCTTCGGAAAACACCAAAACTCTCGATTTATCAAATTACAACACCGGCATTTATTTTGTATCTTTCGTTTGCGACGGAGTTTTTGTTGCTAGCGCGACACTAGTTGTCCAATAAATATGATCTAACTATGAGAACTTTTATTGTTATTTATTCGCTGTTATTAACTGGAATAGGTTATGGTCAAGAATTGGTGAATTTTTACGTGGAACCTTCAACAATGAGTAATGTTGTAACATTACATACCTCTGTTTATAGATCTTCAGTCTCGTTTTTTGGTAGCTTTTCAGTAAATGAATTTAATAATGAAATAAATGTTGATTTATGTTATATTAACAACGTAGTGGCATCATCTATATTCGACCAACAAAACTTTAATATAAACCTTCCTATTGGATTTAATTCATATACTCTTAATGTCCAAATTTATAGTGATAATGATGGTGTCTCTCCTTGTACACAGGTTAATTTGATAGATACGGGTTCTTTAAATTTTGAATATCCTTATAATCCAGTTGAAAAAATAAATATTCCAGATAACGTATTTGAAGATTATCTGGAAGACCGAAGTTTTGGAGATGACATCGTCAATAATGATCTAGTATATACCCATAGAATAGAGAATATGACCCACCTCCTTTTGGATGATCAATTTTTACCCTTAAGCGGTGACATCCAGGATATGACAGGAATTGAAAATTTTCAAATGTTGAAAGATTTACGCTGTAAGGATAATTTAATACCCGAACTTGATTTATCCTCAAATGTTCTTTTAGAAAGACTTTTATGTGATGATAACCCTTTGACTCAATTGGATGTTACTAGTAATCTGAATTTACTATTATTAAGGTCTGATAACACCTTATTGACAACTTTAGACCTTACTAATAATATAAATTTACAAGATCTATCTTGTAAAAATAATATGTTACCTACAATAGATGTAAGCCAAAATGTTAATCTACTTTCATTGAACTGCGGTTTAAATCAATTGGATAATTTAAACCTCCAAAATAATATTCTTCTAGAAATTCTATCATTTTCTGGAAATCAATTATCATCTATTGACCTCAGTAATAATATTAATTTGAAGGATATTACATTTTCGAACAATAATTTCATAACAATGGATTTTTCTAATTCAGTTCTCCTAGAAAAGATCCGGGGAAGAAATAACGAATTGAATAGTGTCAATCTTACAAACTTAACTAATTTGAAAGAATTAGACTTTATAGAGAACCAATTGGTAACGCTTGATTTAAGTGCCAATTCTATGTTAGAAACTGTAGCGTTACTTTCAAATAATTTGTCAACATTAAACTTGAAAAATGGGAACAATGAAAATATAACTGTATTAATAACTGTAGGCAACCAAAATTTATTCTGTATCGATGTTGATGACCCTAGTCAGGCACCTTATCCAGGTTGGCTTGTCCTTCCTCAAACTATTTTTAGCGAAGATTGTTCTCTAGGGGTAGATGACCAAGTAGCGACACAAATAGCAATTTTCCCTAATCCAGTAACAGATTCTCTTTTTATCGCCTCTGGAGGCATTACAATCGAAAAAATAACCGTGTATTCATTGAGTGGACAAACAGTACTTACATCCGAAAATATTACACACTCAATTGATGTTTCAAATCTTTCTACAGGATTATATTTTATTGAGATTTCAACGTTAAAAGGTAGTTATACAAAGAGGTTTATTAAGCAATAAATAGATATATGACACATTATCGTTAAATTAGCATCACACCTCAATTGATGCTCAATAAAAATGAAAAAATTATTCTTAGTTATCTGGTTATTATCATCAAGTTATAGCTATAGCCAAGAACTCATGAACTTTTATGTAGAGCCAAACGGAAATCCTAATTCCGTTACATTACATACTAAAGTTTTCTATTTTAATGTTGCGAATTATATTGGTTTTCAGGAAAATGTAACGGATAATATAATTACGCTTTCTTTATGCTATTTCCCTACCATTTTTACTATACCAACTTTTGATAATAAAGATTTTGAAATAACTTTACCTACGGGCTACACTAATTATATCATCAATATTAATCTATATGGAGATAATGTTACACCATGTCCTGTTTCTAATTTGATTGATTCAGGATCTGTAAATTTTGATTTTCCGTATAACCCTACAGAGACAACTAATGTTCCTGACAATAATTTTGAAGCCCTGTTAGAGGACCTAGGTTTTGGCGATGATATTCCCAATAATGCTTTGGTCTTTACTCATCGAATTAGAAACATTCAACGCTTCTTTCTAAACAATCAGGAAATTCCAATTAATGGACCAGTTGCTGATGTTACAGGGCTTGAAGATTTTGTGGGTTTACGCTATTTTGACTGCCGAGACAATTTAATCTCTATTCTTGACGTCTCAAATAGTCCGGAGTTGGTTGAACTCACAGCTGGGGATAATACATATTCGGTTTTGGATCTTTCACAGAACCCCAATTTGATAAATCTAGTTTGTAGCAGTTTGACATTGTCAACTCTCAATCTGGATAACAATGTATTATTAGAGAGCCTTCTAGTTGGAGGTAATTTTCTATCCTCTTTGAATTTAAGTAACAACGTTAATTTAAAAAACCTGCGATTGAGAGGAACTGGACAATTTAACACTGTAGACTTATCCCAGAATACGCTCCTTGAATATATCGATATTACTAGTACTCCACTTACTACATTGGACCTATCTAATAATCTGAATCTGGAGATTTTTGACGCTCAATTTAATGAATTGACATCGATTAACTTTTCTGGTTTAACTAATTTAGTCGAACTCAGGTGTCAAGCAAGCCATTTGATCAATTTAGATTTAAGTACAAATTCGAACCTGTCATAGGAAACGGTGCTACCTCAAGTTATTAACTTATTCAATACATTTTAATAATTTTTGAAACTTTTTAGCTCTTTTTCCCTTTATATCATCATCAATATATCCATCAGCAGTATATACTCTTAATTTCTTTATAGTTTCAACTAATAACCTCTTGTAAGAAAAATGAAGAGCCTGAATTATCTGAGGTTGAAATCTGGAAACTAAGTTGGAGAATGATAGAAATTAATTTTCAGAACGAATCAACGATAAGTTTCTATTGTCTAGCCTAGCTTCACCTGCTCCAACTTTCCATCTTACTTCAACATTTTCTTGTGCGGTTAAAGTTAGTATTGCCTGGAGAGACACCACTGAGCTAAGTGAATTAATTATTCTACTAGAATTAACTACTTCAAGACCATTTTGATAAAAAGAGTAAGTTGTCATTTTAGTTCCAATAACCGGTTCTGTACCTGCAGGGTATTGATTCCCATAATGTGCACCTGCAATTGTAATAGCTCCTAATGCATTTCCTACATCTCCGGTGATGATAGATGTTACGTCAGATGTAAGTGCACCATTAGTGCTAAACATCACAAATGATGAAAGACTCCTTAAATCAATTAGAGATTCACCCGATGGAATTGTAAGAACGCTATTCGACCCTACACCTATTGCTCCTGTCTTTGTAAACATCCTTCCTTTAAGGCTTGAATCGGCTGCCATATTAATCGCTCCAGCATTAGAAACCAAGGTTCCTTTCATTGATGAATACGCGCTTATAGTCATAGCGGCAGTCGACACCCAGAATATATTTCTAGCCTCGGCATCTCCCTGTAATATTATATTTGAATTCGCTGCAGCCGAAAATGCACCAGTACCTCTTATTACAAAAAGAGAAGATGAGTCCCCACCACCGTCCAATATAAGTGATCCGGTAATCGAAAATGCTCCAGCCACGTCATAGACGCCCGCAGTCAAAACCTCACCACTACCAAAAGCTACAACATGAGGTACACCGCCAGGTAAAGCTATTAAATCATCGTATATCTCGACCAAATCAAGAACACCTTGGTCTGAACTAAATGCATGCCCTTCGACGCCAGTGTGCTGTGCATTAAATGAAGCGATGTAAGTACCCGGAGCACAAGACACATTCATACCTGTTACCAGTAAATCACTAGTGGATTCTGTACTAACATCTGCCCCATCAGTAACTGAATACATCATAGGGGTCTCTTTATTTTTGATACCTATCCAATTAGGCACTAAGGGAGTTCCAATATTTAATTCACCATCATTTGATGTAGTATTAAAAATTATTAGACCTGCCGCTGGAGACGCTATTAAATCTCTTTGCGTGGTGGTTAATCTTGGCATTAATAACCCTTGACTGGTAGAAGAAATATCCAAAGCAGAAGAAAGATCAGGTGTTGCTGTTCCTACACCGACTTGAGCATAAATACTGCCTAAAGGCAATAAGAATAACTGTACAATAAAGCATTTTAAAATAGTTTTCATAAGTAAGTTTTTAACATTCGGGTAGGCAAATATACTAAAAAAAAGCATTACATCTATTTTTTTTGCTTTTTATCGATAAAATATACGATTAATATTAATTTACAGAAAAAAAATCAATAGTGATAATCACTAATATTCAGAACGAATAAACAATAATTCTCTATTGTCAAGGGTTGCCTCACCAGAATTAACCTTCCAAGGAAAAACTGTAAACTATCTAAAATATGCAATTGGCGAAATAGTTCTTGTTGTTATTGGAATTTTAATCGCACTTAGCATTAATTATTGAAATACAAATTGTAAGCTTCCCTTAAATAGAACTGTTTTGTTTTCTACTATTATCAATATAAAAGTTATTTTTTATCCAGGAAAGGGGGGCTAAAGACCGCAGTACAACCTCGACCATAGGGGGTGTTTTTTGGTAGTGGTTTATTTGAACTTATCTGTAAAAAGAAAGGGTTAAAAGTTGAGTATGGCAGTTTTAACTCTTAAATTAAATGCAAATTTTGTGAAAATAAAAAACCAGCAATTTACAAAAACGTTGTAAAACGCTAGTTTCATTGGTGACCTCAACTGGATTATAGATCCAGAAAAAGCTCCCTGTTGCAAATAAGAAACCACGCATTGCAGAAAGAGCAATGCTGGTTTTGTATTTCTATCCGCTTTTGAAAAGCAAAAAGGCTTTTCAACACTGCTAGAAACACAAAACCCCACTCTTAAAAGAGTGGGGTTTCTTGAGTGTCGTGACCTCGACTGGATTCAAACCAGTAACCTCTTGAGCCGTAATCAAGTGCGCTATTCAGTTGCGCCACGAGGCCGTTTTTTAGATTTTAAAACTTCACAGTTTATAGACTTTAGCAATGCATCTTTCAGAGAAAAATTGCCGAGCCTTTGCCCACCGAAGCAACTGAAGGTTGCGTAGGCGGGTGCAAATATAAAATATTATTATGCATTAGCAATGATAGAAATCGAAAAATTAGTGCTGTAACGAATTATACTAGCTCAGCGCTTAGACCTGCGTCCAATAGCATTGAACAACGAGGTTTCAACTCATCGTAAGAGCCTGTTTTTACCGTGCATTTACCCTTGTAATGAACAATAAGTGAACATTGCTCTGCTTGCTCTGGGGTGTGTTCACAGGCATAGATAAGCGTGTTGATTACGTGATCGAAGGTGTTTACCTCATCATTATATAAAATAATTTCGTTCTGATTGCTGTCCAATTCGGCGACATCCAGTTCTTCTTCTATTTTCTCTCTCGTATTCATAACTAAATAATCTATCCATTACTTGAACTAAATTACAAATTTTGCGGCAATCCAGTTATTCCTTTCTTTATTATCAACGAAGGTAAATCCTAACTTATTGCAAGTAGCTGTAATGATCGGTAAATCTTCCTTGTAAAATCCGCTCAAATATAACTCCCCTCCCCTATCAAGACATTTCCTGTAGCTCTCCATATCGTTCAACAAGATATTACGATTTATATTAGCAATAATCACATCGTATTTCCTGCCAGCTAATAAAGAAGCGTCTCCTAATTCCACGGAAATATTTTTACAGTTGTTTCTAGCTACATTCTCTTCAGAGTTTTCAAAACACCAAGGATCAATATCAATGGCATCCAGCTTTGACCCACCTTTCATTTCAGCAAGAATAGCCAGAACAGCCGTTCCACATCCCATATCCAAAACTGATTTATTTGTAAAATCATTCTCTAGTATGTGCTGAAGCATCATATGGGTAGTTTCGTGATGTCCCGTTCCAAATGACATTTTTGGCTCAATAACGATTTCATATTCAACATCCGCTTCAGGATGAAATGGCGCCCTAACGACACATTTCCCGTCTACCTCAATAGCATCGAAATTCTTCTCCCACTCTTCATTCCAATTCACTTGGGCGATTTCAGTAAAACTATAGTCTATTTGAAACTCTTCCGAAGATAAAATTTGGATATCCTCCAAAATACCTTCATTCCATTCTTCTTTCTGAATATAGGCCTTAGCTCCTGTTTCAGTTTCTACAAAACTTTCAAATCCGGCGTAACCTAATTCCGCAATGAGGATTTCGACACCAGGTGCAAGAGGACTAACTGTAAACTGATATTCAATATAGATTTGTGACATGCTTTACTTGAATGCATTAATAATTGCCGCGAAGCTTTCAGCATCTAATGCCGCTCCACCAATAAGTCCGCCGTCAACATCTGGTTTTCCAAATATTTCTGAAGCATTATTAGGCTTCACACTTCCGCCATATAAAATAGATACTTCATTGGCTATATCCTCTGAATAAGAATCCGCAATGGTTTTTCTCACGAAAGCATGCATTTCTTGAGCTTGCTCCGGACTCGCAGTTTCTCCTGTACCAATTGCCCAAACAGGTTCATAAGCAAGTACTATATGCGTCCAATCTACAGCTTCTATGTGAAACAAACCTTCCTTAAGTTGTGATTCTACCAATTTAAAATGATTCCCAGATTTACGATCTTCAAGTTCTTCCCCGAAGCAAAAAATAGAGGTCATATCGTTATCTAAGGCAGTTGTGACCTTTTCAGCCAGAAGCGCATTATCTTCATGATAATATGCTCTGCGCTCACTATGTCCTAAAATAACGATTTCAATTCCTACACCCTTAAGCATTGCTGCAGACACTTCACCAGTATACGCGCCATTAGCTGCCTGATGCATATTTTGTGCTGCCACTAAGATATCGCTATCAATCAGAGCCTGATTAGCACTCTGCAAATTTGTAAAAGGTGGAGCTACAACTACTTCAACATCCTCATTTAACTCCATTTCCTTCAATTGATCAAGTAACTCATAAGTCTGAGTAATATCACAATTCATCTTCCAATTTCCGGCTACTATTTTCTTTCTCATAATTAGGTTAGTTTTTATTATGTTTATTGTTATTGATTGTTACTGAATTCACCCAAAGTACCAAAGTTACAAAGTAAGGTCACTGAGCGTCGTCGAAGTGCAAAGTCAAAAAGCTAAAATGTTTCAGACCTTTATAAGTTTAATTATTTTTACTTTTCACTAATCATTAGTTATTAACTACTTATTTTCGGATCCAGCCAACCATAAATAAGATCAACGAAAATATTAATAAGTATAAATAAAGTTGCTATTACAATTACTGCCCCCATAATGATAGGTAAGTCCAATGTGTTTAGTGCATCCACAATCTCCTTGCCCAGTCCGTTCCATCCAAAAATATATTCGACAAAAACAGCCCCGGCCAACATTGAAGCAAACCATCCAGAAATTGCTGTAATCACCGGATTTAATGCGTTTTTTAATGCGTGTCTTTTAATAACTTGAAAAAATGAAAGCCCTTTTGCTTTTGCCGTGCGAATATAATCCTGATTGAGGACTTCTAATAGCGAATTACGCATCAATTGACTTATTACAGCGAGAGGCCTGATCCCTAAAACCAAAGCGGGTAAAATTAAATTTTTCCATTGTATGTAACTTCCTTCACCAAAATCATCAACCTCATATAAACTACCGGTCATATTGAGACCTGTATATTCATGAAGCACAAAACCAAACAACCAGGCGAATAGAATTGCACTAAAAAACGAAGGAACACTCATACCGAACGTACTCACAAGTTGTATTAATTTATCAATCCAACCATCCTTAAATAAAACGGAAACGATTCCCAGTATAATACCAATGAGCATGGCAATGCAAATTGCAGTCACGGCCAAAATGACAGTATTTGGAAGTGTTTCAGATATTACAGAACTGACCTTTTTACCATTCTTCTGAAAGGATTCCCGTAAATAAGGAAGCTTTAAGACTGTTTGAGTATTTCCAATAGTAAAGAGTTTGGTAGCACTATATTTTTCGTCGGAAAGAAACGTATAATCGCTCGAATTTGTACTGTGAAAAGAAAGCGGTGATAAATCATTGAGGTATTGCAAGTACTGAACGCCAACCGGTTTATCAAAACCATATTTCTTCTTCACGATTGCTATCTGTTCGGCACTTTCATTCTGTCCCAACATCATACGAGCTGGATCCCCAGGTAGGATTGTAAACAATATAAAAATAACGGTAACCACCCCAAATAAAGTGAGAATAGCATAACCTATTTTCTGAAGTATATATCCGCCCACCTACTCTTTTTTAACATCTTCCAAACCTAAAGCCTTGTATTCAAAATCCTCTCCAAAAAGTAATTTGGAATATTCTTCAATAGTTTGATCGTAACCAACTTTCATCCTCCGTTCGTTTACAGTTTCAGGATTTTCAATAGGCCAAATAAGAGAACCTCTTTCATCGTCATAAGTCATTCCTTGCGTACCATAAATCTGAAGTTTTCCTTCATTCATAAGATAACGATCCTCCATCATCGCAGCAGATCGCATTGAAATCTCACCATCGGCAGCAGCCTTTTTAATAAGTGGTAAATAGGTCGGAATTTTATCTGGATTGTGCTGTAATACATACCAAGCCGCAAGGCTCGATTCTTTTCCAACCACCGATTTCCCAGGATAACCATTCTCGATAAAATACTTCTCAACAAACGCCATATTCGAACTATCAATGACAGTCTGTAGCGCCCAATGATCACCGGTGTACTCTTCTTTTTTCAATCCCATTTCCTTACCGAGTTTCTCAAGTGCCTCGGGAGAACTAGCTTGCATTAAACTGCGATAACGCTGATCCAAAACAGCAATACTATCAAGACGAGTTTTAAGTCCGAAATCCATATTTGGTATTGCTCCATCCAAGACTTTCAAATTCATTTTTTCTGTATCGTTCCAATGCAACTTTTGAAGGATGGTCCCTTTATTTAATTCTAAAACACCTGGATTACTTCGAACTATCGTTTTTAGTGCAGTCTCATCACAGAAGTAAAACTTAAAATTGAGTCGTTGTTGTTGGCCAAAAGTATCCATAACCTTAGATGAAGAAGCCGACAATCCAATTACTTTATAACCATTTTTGATAGCTTTATTTGTGACTTCCCTAATATTATAATAGGCCTCCGTTTCGGTCATACCCAGATTATAAGCAATTACAACAATGAGGTTTTCTTCAGTTAAAAACTGAGTCGTAAAATCTGTATCGTCTCTTTCCATGCTAAAATCATGGATAGGAGGTTCATAACCCGCCTGAATTTCTCTAGTATCAACTTCTATAAACTCTCCTTCTACCTTAGGGTAATCTCCATTTGTAGTAATAACTTTATCCACCCCATTTTTATTAAACTTCCAGTCATACTCAAAAATAGCCTCCGGAGCTCCTTCAGGAACAGACATTCCATCTGTGATATTTGCTCCAATTTTATAAGGTCTGAAATCCTTAACAGGAAGATGCATTAACACCCAATATCCAAATGCTAAACATGCTACAAAGGAAGCGAAGACAATAATACTTCTAACATTTTTGGTAAAGAAAGGCTTGATATATTTACTTCCGAAGAACAAAATTAAGATTAAAACTAGGAGCACTATATCTTTATTAAATGACTCCCAGGGAGTTAGTTTTATAGCATCTCCGAAGCATCCACAATCTGTAACCTTATTAAAGTAAGCCGAATAAAAGGTTAGGAAGGTGAAGAAAACGATCATAAGTAATAAGCTCCAAAGCGTGAACTTTTTCGCATATCCTATCAGAATCATTACTCCTAAAAGCACTTCGTAAATCACAACAAATATGGCGATTACCAAGGCATAAGGGACTAAGAACTCTAGATTCAGTACCTCAGGCGCGAAATAATCTTTCAACTTAAAAGAAAAACCTACGGGATCATTTAATTTTATTAAACCGCTGATAAGAAATAAAACCGCAACAAATATTCTTGAGAATCCAACGAGTACTTTCATACTTTTAATTTTTGTTTTTATTAAATAGTTAATTTTAACAATATTTTCAACTTAAGAAATTCCAAATTATAAGCGCCAAATTCCTACAAATAAATTTAAACTAAGAGCTTTTGTTAATAATAGCTGATAATATTTTTTTCAACTCCTCTGCTTCTAATATCAACCTATCCATCTCTAGGTTTTCCATATTTGCGGCTTTTAACAACCGTAACCAAAATTTCGACTCCTTTGCCTACTTCCTTGCAATTTTCAATCTAAATATAAAATCTTTGTCTCCTAGTTTTTCATTAGCCTCAATGTAATTCGCACCTACAGAACCTGAAGATCTAATCAAATGCCTACCATCTTCTATATTCGAAATAGTAGATTTCAGTGATTTTATCATTTTTCTACAATCGCGAGCAAATAAATAAGTTCTTTCTTCTAAATCATAAATTTTACTCAAATCACTTTATTTTATTTGGAATTTGGAATTTATTTTTTTGGTGCTTGCGTTAATTTTGATCTAACAAAATTAAAGCGAAAACCGCATAATTAATCATGTCTTGATAATTAGCATCAATTCCTTCTGAAACTAATGTTTTTCCACTATTATCTTCAATTTGCTTTACACGTAGCAATTTCTGAAGAATAAGATCGGTCAAGGAGCTTACTCTCATATCACGCCAGGCTTCGCCGTAATCATGATTCTTATCCATCATTAGCTGCTTGGTTAGCAAAATTTTATCATCGTATAAAGCAACAGCCTCTTCCAACGAAATATCTGGAGTTTCAACCACCCCCTTATCCAATTGAATCAATGCCATAATGGAGTAATTAATAATTCCAATGAATTCGCTCGCCTCCCCCTCATCAACTTTACGCTCTTTATTTTGCTGAAGCCCTCTAATACGCTGTGCTTTTATAAAAATCTGATCGGTAAGGGAAGGCAATCTCAAAATTCTCCAAGCACTTCCGTAGTCTTTCATTTTATTGATAAACAACGCTCTACAAGTTTCAATAACTGCGTTATACTGTTCTGAAGTGTTTGCCATGCCGATGTGTAAGATTTTGCGTAAATTTCGCTTAAATTGTTTAGAGTTCAAAGCTTAAAGGTTTATTGTTTGTTGTTTATTACTTTGGTGAGTAGTGATTAGTAAAAAAAAACTTTGCACTTCGACTGCGGTCAGTGGCCATAAGAATTTGAAGCTTTGTAACTTTGTAACTTTGTAACAATCCAACAATCTAAAAGTCCAACAATCTAAAAGTCTAAAAGTCCAACAATCTAAAAGTCTAAAAGTCTAATAATCTAACAATCCAATAATCTAAAAGTCCAACAATCCAACGTATGACCCTCAATTGTAAAGGCGAACTCATCGACCTATCCGTTCCAAGAGTAATGGGCATTATTAACGCGACTCCAGATTCGTTTTATGACGGCGGAAAGACGGTCGTTTTAAAAGAAATTCTAAAGCAAGCCGAGCGCATGCTAAATGAAGGCGCGACCTTTCTAGATATTGGCGGATATAGCTCTCGCCCAGGTGCCGATAATGTTTCAGAAACTGAAGAACTACAGCGGGTGCTTCCTGCGATCGAAGCCGTCATAAAGGAATTTCCTGAGACGTTAATTTCAGTAGATTCTTTCCGAAGTAAGGTTGCAAAATCTGCAGTTGAAACCGGCGCGGCTATTGTTAATGATATTTCTGGAGGGACTAGAGACGCCGAAATGCTGTCCACAGTGTCAAAACTGAAGGTGCCGTTCATTGCAATGCATATGCGAGGCACACCTCAAACAATGACTCAGTTGACAGATTATAAGAATGTCACGCGAGATGTGTTGAAATATTTTTCTAAAAGATTGGCAATGGCAAGAGCAGCTGGCATTAACGATATTATTGCCGATCCAGGCTTTGGTTTTGCTAAAACACGAGAGCAAAGTTTTGAATTACTCAACAATCTAGAGCTCTTTAAGCATCTTGACGTGCCTTATTTAAT
>JBLHIC010000074.1:0-12728 GCA_047614245.1 Flavobacteriaceae bacterium | reverse complement strand
CAAGGAGGCCCAGTGACAGTTACTCATAAAGATATTATTAGATATTTTATGACTATTCCAGAGGCCTGCCAATTAGTACTACAAGCTGGTACTATGGGAGAGGGAGGTGAAATATTTGTATTTGATATGGGGGAACCTATACGAATTCTGGACATGGCAGAACGTATGATTCGCCTTTCTGGTCTAGAACCCTATGAGGATATTAATATTGAAATTACGGGATTACGACCGGGTGAGAAACTATATGAAGAATTATTAAGTGATTCATCTACTTCATTACCAACACATCATCCCAAAATTATGATCTCTAAGGTTCCCTGCGGGTCTTTTGAGGATATTAATCTGAAGATTAAGACTCTAATAAAGACTGCCACACGTCACAAAGACAGCCAAGTAGTAAAACTTCTAAAGGAATTAGTGCCTGAATTTATTAGTGAGAATTCTGAATTTGAAGTTCTCGATAGTGATCATTTTATTCAAAAATAGTTAATGGTTCTTTGTATGAAAAAATGGCTTTTAATTATATTCTTATTGCCTATTTCGCTACTATTTTCACAAGAAAACAAGGTGTTAAACCCCGAAAGATATGATATAAAACCTTTTGTAAAAGAAGGGTTTGTTATTGACCATTTAAGTTTAACCACAATGGGTTTTGGGGCTACTGGAGACAATCTTCCCTTTTGGATGTATAGAAATACAAATGGAAGAATTGATGCAGAAACGAATGTTGCAGGATTGTTGCGAGGCAGTATCTCCTATTACCTTTCAGATAGAAGCTATTTCGAATTAGGTGCTGGTGCTATAGCATCCAATGGGAATAAGAACTCTCTAAGGAGAGATGAACTTTATATTTCGTATGTTAATCCTTGGCTTAAAGTTACTTTGGGAAGTAAAACACCTTTTCAAGAGTATCAAGGGTTATCCGTAGTTGCAAAGGATTTTTTATTATCTGGCAACGCCAGAGCACTACCTGGCTTAATAGTCGAAGCGCCAGAGCCGTTTATGCTCTCAAATACTTTTGGAATCGATTGGGGAATAGCACATTATGAACTCAATGAAGAAAGATACGTTGATAATCCAAAAGTACATTATAAAAGACTTGGACTCGTAGTTAATTTAGACCGTAAAAATCAGCTTGTTGGTGGCATTGAACATTATGCCCAGTGGGGAGGCACATCACCTGTGTTTGGTAAACTACCATCTTCTTTTAGTGATTTTTTACAAGTTTTTATTGCTGGTAAATCAGAAGGTGATACAGCGATTGGAGAAACGCTTAACAGTCTTGGAAATCATTTGGGGATTTATAATTTTGAATATAATTTCACTCCCTCCTCAGGAAGATTCTCATTCTACCATCAGCATCCGTTTGAAGATGGATCTGGGACGGCATTTAAGAATTTCCCAGATGGAATTTGGGGATTTTATTTTGGACCTAATACTGCTGATTTTGACAGTTTTATTACTGGTTTTTTATTAGAATATGTTCAAACCACAGATCAAAGTGGGAGCGGCCGTCCTGACAATTATTTCTCTAATTCTATCTACCGATCTGGCTGGACATATCATAACAACACGATTGGCCTACCTTTTATCATTCCATTTGGGAACCCGTCATTTATAGCTTATAATCGCACAAGGGCTATAAATGTTGGCTTTGCAGCAAGGAATGGAAATTTGTCATTTAAATCAAAAACAAGTTTTACTCAAAACACAGGTTCTTTTGCAATACCAATAGAACCTGAGGAATTTGCTATATATAACTATCTAAACACCACATATTCTATAGAGAAGTATGGAAACCTTTCGCTCTTACTTGGTTTTGATTATAGCGATCAAAATAAAGATACCTTTGGAGCAGGACTAACATATACATACTCATATTAGTTCGTGAGACTACTTTCCGACTATCTATTTTCTCCTATAATTCGATTGAATTTGAATAAAACCTAACCAATTCTGCCTAGTTTTAGAGTATCTTTATCATACAATGAGTATACTTATTCAAATTTCAATTTTACCACGTCAGCAGGAAGATGAAGCCTATGTTTTGGACTTAGGTTTAGAAAAAGCCAAACTTCGGAATAATGATATTTCAGATTGGCGGATTCGAAAACAATCGATTGATGCAAGACGAGAACCAATAAAAATAAATCTTCAAATTGAATTTTGGTTGAAAGATGAAAAGAGAGTTATTAGTTCTCCTTTTGTTCCTAAAAATGTCTCCAAAGCCCCTGAAATATGCATTATTGGGGCAGGTCCAGCCGGGTTGTACGCCGCCTTACGAGCAATAGAAGCAGGATTTAAACCCATTGTATTTGAACGTGGTAAAGATGTTAGATCTCGTAGATTTGATTTAGCAAAAATTAATAAACAACAAATTGTTAACCCAGAGTCTAATTATTGCTTTGGGGAAGGAGGAGCTGGCACCTACTCAGACGGAAAACTATATACACGTTCCAAGAAACGAGGGAATGTCCTAAAAGCAATTGAATGGTTTGTGCATTTTGGTGCGGACGAAAATATATTAGTAGAATCACATCCACATATTGGGACCAATAAACTTCCGAAAATTATTACAAATATGCGTGAAACCATTATCGCGCATGGGGGAGAAGTTCACTTTAATTCTAAAATGACGGATATAAAATTTGTAGATAGTGCGCTAAATGCAATCCAAATAAACCATAAAGACTGGCTTCCTTTTAATGATCTTATTTTAGCTACTGGACATTCGGCAAGAGACATATTTTATCTCCTTCACGATAAAAAAGTAAAAATCGAGGCTAAACCATTCGCTATTGGTGTTCGAGTCGAGCATCAACAACAACTAATAGATCGTATTCAGTATCACGGTGATGATGAAAATCCATTTTTACCACCAGCCTCGTATGCCTTAGTAGAGCAAGTAGATGGTTTGGGAGTATATTCCTTTTGTATGTGCCCAGGAGGCATTATAGCACCCTGTGCTACAGAACAAGAGGAAGTTGTTACCAATGGATGGAGTCCGAGTAAAAGAAATAACCCTTATGCTAATTCAGGGGTTGTTGTGAGCGTAGCTCCAAAGGATTTACCCAATTATAAAGAAGGAGATCCATTTGTTTGTTTAGATTTTCAAAAATTAGTTGAAAAAAACTGTTGGAAGGCGGGTGGTGAAACGCAACGAGTACCGGCGCAACGTATGATCGATTTCGTCGAAGGAAAGCTATCTTCCGATTTCCCTAAAACTTCCTATCAGCCAGGGATAGTTTCTGCCGATTTAAACGAAGTTTTGCCCGATTTAATAGCGAGCCGTCTAAATAAGGCGTTCGTTTCCTTCGGAAAAAAAATGAAAGGTTATTATACGAATAATGCAGTGCTGCACGCGCCCGAGAGCAGAACTTCTTCTCCCGTATCCATACCTAGGAATCCTGAAACCTTAGAGCACGTTGAAATATCTGGTTTATATCCTTGTGGAGAAGGAGCTGGTTATGCTGGAGGTATTATATCAGCAGCTATTGATGGGATTAATTGTGTGGATGCTATTGTAAATAAACACCGAGGCAATCAACTCAAGGATTAAGTTCAACTTTGTGTAATTTTTATGAAGGATTGCTGTTATAAATCCTTAGAGGAAAGTTAATTTTGCAATCTGTAAATTTAACATCGTGGTTCAAGACATCATTATTTCTATGTTATGGAGTATTTCCCCTTTTGGTGAAGCAAAGGTGGGTATTCCCTATGGGTTGGTGAGTGGTCTTAATATTTATTTGGTGTTCGTTATTTGTTTTTTATCAAATGTCCTTGTTTTCCCCTTAATGCTTTTATTTTTGGATAATGTTAATCGATATCTTCTAAGATGGACTCCATATAAGAAGGCAGCAATTAATATTGCCCGCAGAGCTAAGATTGGCTCGGGGAATGTAATTCAAAAATATGGTTTCTTCGGACTTATATTCTTCGTGATGCTTCCTATACCGGGAACTGGCGTTTATGCAGGGACGATTGCTACTTATATGTTTAAGATCGATCGCGGCAAAGCTTTTTTGGCCAATACAATTGGAATTTTCTTTTCTTCAGTAATTGTATGGGTTACTATTATACTCACGATGAAAGGGATATCCTAAGACATACTCCAGAGAACACTAAGTAGACTATTTAGGTAAAATTAAGTCTGGTTATGGAAAATCAGAGATGAAGATTTGTATATCGTTTAATTTAGCTTTTATTATTTTCTTTATTAGTTTTTGAAACCTTTAGGTGTCTCGAGTATAAAAATGCTAAATACCGTTTTTTAAGTAATGTGCTTATCACTATGTATTATTTAATATTATTACTGAAGGAATTGTACGTGATTTATCGCGGTTTAGTGACGGAATTAACAAAACACCTACTAAAGAGGGTGAAGCATCCCTTAGAGCTTATTTGTTGTGTCGGTAAATAATTTACACAAATTGGAGGAATTCACTTTCTTTAACCATCTGCGCAAGGCATTTTTATAATATGTCTTAAGTCTGATTTCTATTTATGATAAAATTCATTTTCGTTCACCACAATTGTTGTTAATTCCATTTTTGTAGTATTTAATAATCAATGAGAGAGAATCTACTCTTTCCCTTTTGCATTCTTATCGGTTTGGCCACTGTCATACAATCCTTGCAACGCAATTACTTTGTTCCCTTCGGCTAAAAAACGTATTCTAAAGCTGTCCAGCCCTTTCAACATAAATTCATTATCACTATACGGAAACAATTCATATTTCGTTCCAGTGCCTCGCTGATAGAATAATGCGTCGTTCTCGAAGGTCACCAAGCGCGGGCCATAATTCCCTGCGAAGGATTTTAAAGTTTTGGCATCTAAAGTCACTGGATCTGTTTTTAGATTCAGTTCTGCGAGCGGCCATTCGTAGAAAGCTTTTAGGTCCTGGTCCTTATTTTTATCCATAAGTGTTTCCAAGGCTTTCATATGGGCTACATCGAGAGCTTCCCCAGCAGGAACATCAATATGTGGACTAACACCAGTTCCTTCCCAATTGATATTGGTGATAGGGTTAATGGCCCGGCCAGTTGGAACCCAAATCATGAATCGATCTGTCGCCACAATGGAGCCACCAGGATGCGCTCCACCGCCCGTAGTTTCACCTACTATAGTAGCGCGTTCCAGATTCTTTAAATTATAGCTAAACTCTTCCGCTGCCGAAAAAGTCCCACCACTGGTTAATATATAAACCGGAGTATCGGGACTGCGCGTACCGCTCACATGTGGCAAGGTCCAGGTTTGAGAATTAGAATTGGATGGGCGCCAATAGAAGTTGTTCAAATGAACCGGTTCGCTTCCAAAGAGATAACTGGTAATGAGTTGAATCATTGCTGGGCTTCCACCTCCGTTATTCCGAAGATCAATAATAATCGCATCTGTATTACTTAAAAAGTTCATGGCAGAAACAGCCGTCTCTCCCGCGTATTCAACATTCGAAAAACTTCGAAGATCCAAATAACCAATATTACCAGCCATAATTTTAACTTCCTTAAAACCAAAATTATTTCGCTTCATCCTATTGACATAACGATTCAAAAAAGCGATGCTATCTTCAGCAGTAACGGCCTGCTGTTGGTCGGCTATTTGGTCGGGAGCAAAGTTGACTCTTAAATGTTTATCATTACTGATCGCCTGAAGATCTGCGGTTAAAGTGGTCGCAAATTCTTGAGGATCCAGAATGGATTTATAATCGCCGCTGCCAAGTTTCGATTCGATACTTGAGACCATATTCGCAGCAATTTTAGGAAAAACGTAGTTTGCGTTTAGTTTACTGGCTATGGAATCCACAACAGTTTGCTGTTCTTTAGGTGTTAATAGCGCAGCATTTTCTTGAGCTTTTAGTTGAGTAGTTAGCAGCAATAAAAATGCTATTATTATTGCGGGAAGGTATTCTATTGCTTTCATAATGTCATGTTTTTGTACAATTGGTTCTGATTTTACTCAAAATGGTATCCAATTGATTGAGTTCGTTTTTTGTGATTCCTTTTAATGATGAATTTCTATTATAATGAATGATGGGAGGGAGTGTTTCCAAAACTTCCTTTCCCTTGTTGGTGATTTCAATTTTATAACGCCTTCTGTCTTCATTATTCATGGAGCGTTTCAGATATTTTTTCAGAACCATGGTATTGATCATTCGAGTCATCGATGCATTATCTTTAAACACCAGTTTGGCAATTTCTTTCTGTGTTAGGTCTGGATGCTCATTCAGAAAGAGGAGCACCAAACCCTGATCTATGGTCATATCCTTTATTATTTCTGAAATGTTCTTCTGTGCAAATTTTCGGTATTCTTTAATGGTGCTTTCGATTGAGTGAAATATTGTTTCCGACGGAAGGGCCAAGTGCATATGCTGTTAATTTGATGTAAATATAATTGATATATCAATTATATAAAAATAATTTAACATTTTTTAACTTAAAGCTGTCTTAATCTTGTAGTTCGTGTTTATAAGTATTTATTGGTTTGAATAATTACAGTCAGATTAATGTCACGTGCCTGTCATAATCAGGTCTTATTGATTTCATATCCAAATAAAGGTTAATACTTATCTTTGATCAATAAAGAATATTGAAAACCTTTAAGATAATGAATCCAGATACAATTAATTTAAGAGATATTAAAGAAATGAGATTGGAACGACATTGGTCACAAGATCAATTGTCAGAAATGAGTGGATTAAGTATAAGAACTATTCAAAGAATTGAAAATGGAGAGAATGCAGGTTTAGAATCATTGAAATCTTTGGCAGCGGTTTTCGAAATCAATATTGCAGATTCTGACAAGAAAGACGAAATAGAACAGATTAGAAAAGAAGAAGAATATGTTCAAAATTTGAGAGGTTTTTATAAACTTTTAGCAATTGCTATTTTAAGTTTAGTAGTTCCACTTATTATTGCTGTTAATGATTCAACCAATTGGAGTTTTTTTTTATGGATACTTCTTTCTTGGGGAGTAATATTGGGAGTTTATTCTCTTAACGTTTTTGATTTCTTTGGAGAAGAATGGAAAAGAAAAATAATAAATAAAAAGTTCAAAAAGAAGTAAGGAAGGATTAATTAGTCAGACTGCCGTCTTCGTATATGAAAAGTTCATCTCTTCAGGGCACCTTTTTTTCAGTGAGAAATAATTGCAATAAAAAAAGGAGATAATCCATATATAGCCAAATTCTAATGTAAACCCCATAAACGAGCCACTACTAATTCTTGGCTTCTATTTCCTTTATTTTTGGAGTAGTCTGCTCCACTTAGTTCAAAGGTTTTGTTTAGAGATTTTAAGGCATTCTCTTTGTCGTCTTGAGATTCATAATACTCTGCCATCGAATCGTAGGCATTAGCGCTTTTTAAATTTTGTTTGATGTTCATTTCAAAAAACATAAAGGCCTTCTTAGGTTTCCCCATTTGCATATTCATATAGCCATAACCATTTAAAAAGAGAAGCCAGGCCGTCTCTCATAGAGGGTATAGGGACAGTGCCATGCAAATCTTCGGGATATACATCTCAGAAAAAGTTGAATCCATTTAATGTGCGGTAGGTCGAGGTTGGATATTTACTATTTATGTGTGGAATTAGCTCTTCTTCAATAAATTTGTAAAGTTCTCTGCACCTCCAGTTTCAGTATCCATTGCACTACCACGTCTCATTTGTATCTGTGAAGTAGTTGTCTCTAGTTCTATTAGAAACCCCAACAAGTATCATATGAGGTAGGTAATTTCCCCAATAATTATCATATACAGCTTCTGGTGTGCTTTTTAGTGAAAAGCCATCCAACATATATATCACAGCATATTTTTCTTCACTATTTGGATTGGTAATATTTTTGAAAATTGACACGTTAATTAAACCCTTGAAAAGCCATCCAGAGTTTGAGGGGATAATCCAAATAATTTAAGACCGGTTTTGGGAAAATCAGACTAAGCTGAAAAGGTCGCTAGATGCGAAAGCACTGATTTAAACAATAACTCTTCCCACTCGAGAAGGTCTAATAGTTCATCATCATGGGCAAATATATCAATTAGCGTAGTTTATCCAATTAGAAGCAAATACCACATAACTGTTTGGTTAAAAGAAGTAGAATGGTGAATACTCGCACTAACTGGGACTCCAAGATACTGTAAAAAACAAAAACAGCTCAAGATCACACCCTACACTGCTATTGCTTTAAAACAATGTTATAGCCGTTTTATTCATTCACCTTTCTAATTAAAAAGTCTAACTTTTTTTCATTGCTTGGATCCCGAAAGATTATTGGGTTTTTACCATAATAACATATGTTTAGAACTCCTACAGAATCTGCTTTTTCCTTTATTTCTCTTACATGAAATGGATGATGAAATGCAATATTTGGATTTGTTGGTGGAGCAATATCTGTTTTTATACCTTCAGCCCAAATGTCTGGGTCATCTGAAGTTATAAAACTTAGCATGTCCACTTGGTTACGATAAGCATCGATTTCGGGAGTATTGTATTCTTCTAAAGTATTAACACCATAAAACTGTAATAATCTATCTTGGTCTAAAGCCAATAGGTCATTAAAGGTAATACCATAATCAACAAATACATTGTTAATCCATCTATCTTCAATATCATAACTGGCTTGCGGTTGTCCTATGGCTATTGCTTTTACTCGTGTTGATTCACGTAATACCGGATCACCATTTGACTCATCTCTCATATCGTCATTTGTGGCAATCCATAATGAAGCACCAGCACCAGCTGAACCTCCTGTTAAGGCAATACGTTCTTTTTCAATATTTAAATCGCACGCGATGCTTCTTATATATTGTATGGCTCGTTTAACATCTTTTAGTGATTTTAAAACACCTTCTGTTTCTTCATTTTCATTCAACAATCTGTAATTAATGTTTGCAACCGCAATATTATTGGATAATAATGCTCTTACTTCCATTTCAAAATCTGGCTTATAATTGTGACTCTTATCTCCACCTCTAAAGCCTCCACCATGAATATATATAACCATTCCTGTTGCCCCAGCTGATATTGGCAGAAACACATCGAAAACCGTTTCACTATACACATTGTAAGCAATATCTTTGGCGAATTTTGCATCTATATCCTTTAAGTCTATAGGGGATTGTGAGAATTCTATATTCACTTTAATTTCAAAAGATGTTACATTATCACTTTGACTATAGCAAAGAATTGATGTAAAAACGATGGAAAAAATGCAACTAAAAAATTTGAATTTCATTCAAAAAAATGTTTTATCAGATTAATTAATACTCTTCTTTTCATTTTATCTAATATTTTCTTCAACTAACATGGCACAACAAAGTATATAAAAAACCAATAGGTTACAGTATATGCCAAGTTAATAGTTCATTCAAATAAAGGTAGTTGTTTTTTCTAAAAGAGACATTTTATCTATTGAAAACAAAAGGAATAAAATTCATTTTATTCTCAACACTGAATAAAACGAATAACAAATCAGATTGTCTGTATTCCTCACGTAAAGGTTTTTATCTTTGCTGAAAAATATTTTATGTCAAAAACCTTTGCAGATTTAGGAATTAGCGTTCAATTACAACAAGGTTTGGCCGACTTGCAAATTTCTGTTCCAACGGATATTCAAGAAAAGGCTATTCCAGTTGTTCTAAATCAGAAGGGAGATCTTGTTGTTTTAGCGAAAACTGGAACCGGTAAAACGGCTGCCTTTGGGTTGCCATTGTTACAGTTGATCGATTTTGAAAGCACCAGTATACAGACGCTTATATTGGCGCCTACAAGAGAATTAGGTCAACAGATCCATAACAGCTTAGTTTCTTTTGCGGCTTCTAATCCAAAAATATCCATCGCATCTTTATGTGGTGGGATTCCTATCAAACCTCAAATTGAACGGTTAAAAACTACAACACATATTGTGGTTGCAACTCCTGGGCGCTTGGTTGATTTAATGAAACGAGAAAATATAAGTCTAAAGGACCTAAAGTACTTAATATTAGATGAGGCTGATGAAATGGTAAGCGCCTTAAAAGAAGACGTAGATACTATTATAAAAGGCATTCCTAAATCTAGAAGAACATTATTGTTTACGGCTACAATGCCTGGGAATATAAAACAATTAGTTCAAAACTATATGTCAAAAGACGTTGTACATATAGAAGCGGATATGTCGACCCTTGGGCATCAAGGTATCGATCATCAATATTTAGTAGTGAAGCCCATAGAAAAACTTGAGGTATTACTACATTTTTTAAAATCGAAAGAAGGGGAACGTGGAATTATCTTTTGTAAAACTAAGGCTGCTGTTAATAAGCTGGCTAAAAACCTGGCAATTAATAAATTCTCATCAGGAGCGTTGCATGGAAGTCTAGCACAGCCTATTCGTGATCGAATTATGGGGCAATTCAGGGAAGGACATATTGATATTTTAGTAGCGACCGATTTAGCTGCCCGGGGTATTGATGTAAAAGAAATCTCATATGTGGTAAATTATCACTTGCCAGATACTTATGAAGCATTTGTACATAGAAGCGGACGAACGGCTAGGGCAGGTGCGAAAGGACTTTCACTTACAATCTTGCAAAAAGAAGAAGAGTTTGAAATCCCCGAGTTTGAAGATGAATTAGGAATTACTTTCAGCAAATTTAAAAAAGCAGACGCTAAAGGTATTGAAGAGAATAATACCTTGTTGTGGGCACGGAAAATATTTAAAACGAAACCCAATCGCACAATTAATGAAGCACTGAAAAGTGAAGTGAGAACTGTGTTTCATCATTTAACGAAGGATGAACTCGTAGATAAAATATTAGCAAATTACATTGCACAAACTGCCGCTAAGAATACAAGCCCAGAAGAGTCTAAAAAGAAGAAAAAGAAGTAGTTTCTGAACTTTCAGAAATAAAAATTCAGAACTAATAAAAATACCGAATAAAAATAATCAATAACAATAATGGCAAATCAAATAAAAGAGCGACAGGATATTTTATCAAAATTGAATATTCATGAGCTAAATCCTATGCAGTTGGAAGCCATTGAAGTAATTGAGAAAACTACGAATACTATTTTGCTTTCTCCAACAGGGACGGGTAAAACATTGGCTTTTTTATTGCCACTTATTGAAGTGTTAGACCCTAATATCACAGACGTACAAGCCTTGATATTGGTGCCTTCAAGAGAATTGGCGATTCAAATTGAGCAAGTCGTGAGATCTATGGGTTCTGGGTTTAAAGTAAATGCGGTTTATGGTGGTCGTCCAATGTCTAAAGATAAAATTGAAATTAAACATATACCGGCTATTCTAATAGGAACTCCGGGTCGAATTGCGGATCATTTCAGCAACGATCGTTTTTCGAAAGATAGTATTAAAACCTTGATTTTAGATGAGTTTGATAAGTCTCTGGAAGTTGGTTTTGAATATGACATGAGAGGTATTATTAATCAATTACCTGCTTTAAATAAGAGGATATTAACTTCTGCAACACAGAGTGTTAAGATTCCAGGTTTTGTGAGATTAGATCAACCCACTACCATCAACTATCTAACTAAAAGTGTAGCTTCTAAATTAGCAGTCAAAACGGTTATTTCTCCCTCGAAAAATAAAAATCAAACCGTCTTGGATTTACTTTTACATATTGGCAATGAACCGGCAATAATTTTCTGTAGCCTAAGAGATAGCATTGATCATTTAAGTGCTTTCCTTGAAAGAAATAAAATAAGCCAAGCCTGTTTTTCTGGCGGAATGGAACAAAAAGACAGAGAACGTTCCCTTATTAAATTTAGAAATGGAACCTGTCAGGTGCTAATAGCGACCGATTTGGCAGCAAGAGGAATCGATATTCCAGAAATGAAATATATTATTCACTATGAGCTTCCTAGAGCTGCAGAAGAGTTTACGCATCGAAATGGTAGAACAGCTAGAGTCGATTCCAAAGGAACTGCTTATGTTGTAGCTTGGGAAAAAGAAAATTTACCTGAATTCATTAAAAAATCGAACCCCGTAAATATCTCTAAGAAAGCTCCATTCAAACCTCAGTTTTGGGAAACACTATTTATTTCCGGTGGAAGAAAGGATAAAATTTCCAAAGGTGATATCGCAGGGCTACTTTTTAAACAGGGGAATATAAACAAAGATCAAATCGGAGAAATTGAGTTAAAGCAGGATTGTGCATTTGTTGCGGTACCTGTTACTATTGCTAATGAATTGGTTCAAAAATTAAACAATACACGCCTAAAAAAGAAAAAGGTACGGATCACTGTGATTTAGTTGTTTGAAGCTAAGAGCAAGAAGAAAGAAGTGACTTCTCGATACTAAATACAAATTTACTGGCGTAATTTGAATTTCACTCGAAGTTACGCTCTTGGATGTCGGGTGAAAAATTAAATATTGAAAGTCACAACTTGAACCATGCCCTTAAACAAAAATCCAACGGTCTAGAAGTCCTTCAGTCCAACAATCCAACAATCCAAAATGAAGTATTCTTATCAAAATCTAAATCCAGCACATTAAAATTATTTGCTGCCTTAACTAATACGGTAGAACCAATAGTTTCAAATAAATTATTGGTTTTAGTTACAAAGGCTTATGATACGCATTATTAATAAAATATAAAATTTGGCAATTAACTAAATGTCTCATCAACTACTTTTTATCCTTTTTTTTCTGAAGATGATAGCGAATCAAGCGAATAGGCAATAGCATAAAGATGATAACTATCATAATGATAATAAACTGCCAAAAACCAATAGCAAGG
>JBLHIC010000073.1:0-12856 GCA_047614245.1 Flavobacteriaceae bacterium | reverse complement strand
TATTACTTTAAAACTTCCTTATTGTAACAAATTCTGGGTTGATTCGTCTTACTTTCAACTAAACATCAAAAAGACATTTCTGTGAATACAATCCTCACGATTAACAATCTTACAAAGAAATTTGGTAACCTAACTGCAGTAGACGACCTGTCCTTTACTATTGAGAAAGGTAACGTCTATGGTATTCTTGGTCCCAATGGAAGTGGAAAATCAACAACTCTCGGAATCGTCTTAAATGTAGTAAACAAAACCACGGGAGATTTCCATTGGTTTAACGGCTCTGGAACCACTCACGAAGCTCTTAAAAAAGTAGGCGCGATTATCGAGCGACCAAATTTCTATCCCTATATGACGGCAATTCAAAATTTGGAATTGGTTTGTAAAATTAAGGGAGTTTCAACGGATAAGGTTGAAGAAAAATTAGAATTGGTCGAATTGGCCGAACGTAAAAATAGTAAATTTGGAACCTTTTCACTTGGAATGAAGCAGCGTCTGGCCATTGCGTCGGCCTTGTTAAACGATCCCGAAATATTGATTCTGGACGAACCTACAAACGGTCTTGATCCTCAGGGAATTCATCAAATACGTGAGATTATAAAGAAAATTGCCTCGGAAGGAACAACTATTTTATTGGCTTCCCATTTATTGGACGAAGTCGAGAAAGTTTGTTCACATGTTGTAATTCTTCGGAAAGGAAAGAGTTTATATACAGGCAGCGTAGATGGCTTGAATGCAAGTCATGGTTTTTTTATTGTGAAAAGTGATGATATGGTAAACCTACAAGCTGAACTAGAAAGCTACAAATCTATTAGCAGCGTGAAACCGGATGGTGAAAACCTCATTGCTTACCTAAATGAGCCAATGGATGCTTCAGAATTGAATAAACATCTTTTTAGTAAAGGTATTACACTGTCTCACCTACTGAAACGTAAAGAAAGCTTAGAAGAACAATTCCTTGAACTTACAAAACAAAACTAAGACCATGCTTCGACTTCTAAACATAGAATTACAGAAAATAAGATACAACAAAGCAGCACGTGTTATCACGATCGTGTATTTTGTTTTAATCACCTTCATCGCACTTATTGCTTCCATCGAATTCAACTTTGGTGACTTCAATTTTCGAGTTGCAGACCAGGGTATATTTAACTTCCCTTTTATCTGGCACTTCAATGCGTATATGGCCGCCATATTAAAAATATTCCTGGCTATTGTTATTGTATCGATGATGTCTAATGAATATAGCTACAGTACCTTAAAACAGAATTTAATTGACGGGCTTAGTAAAAAGGAATTTGTCCTTTCAAAGTTTATAACTGTTGCCCTTTTTGCGGCAATTTCCACTATTTTTCTATTTATAGTTTCTATTACCTTAGGATTAAGTTTTTCCGACTATACGGAATTCGGAATTGTTTTTAGTGACTTAGAATATATGTTGGCCTACTTTGTAAAATTAGTAGCTTTCTTTTCATTCTGTTTGTTCTTAGGAATACTTGTAAAACGTTCGGCTTTCGCACTGGGATTTTTAATTATATGGTTTATAATCGAGAAAATAAGCTACGGACTCCTGAAGTGGGAAATTTTTAAGGATACTAATATTGCCGAAAACGTAACTCAATTCTTCCCTTTGGAAGCAATGGCAAACCTTATTAAAGAGCCATTTACAAGGCTTGGCGCGGTACAATCTGCAGCAAATCAATTGGGGGAAGCATTCGATAAAAATTACGATGTTGAGTGGCACACTTTGCTAATCACATTAGTCTGGACAGGGCTATTTATTTATTGGTCCTATGTTATTTTAAAACGTCGTGACTTATAATACCAATTAAACCAAATATTACCGTAAATAATTTGTTCATTCAAGTTGATTTCCAAGGCTAGATATTGTGTATATTTCGCTGTCAATCGACTTGAATGAAACGATTAAAAAAAACACTACAACTTATCTTATTCTTTCTCCCAGTTGTTCTGCTTGCGCAAGAGATTGAATTATTTCAGCAATTTAATGGTCATTACGATTATTACGCCTTCGGAAACACACTCAATCTTACAGAAAACACAGTTCCTGGCAATCCACCGCCTTGTGAAATACTTACTGAAAGTAGCGCAGATTTCCAGTTGCAACCTGGCCAGTCTATCATTGCGGCCTACCTTTATTGGGCAGGTGTTGGAGATGGAGATTTTGAAGTGTCCTTAAACGGAAATCAAATTGTGGCCGAGAGAACCTTCGGTATTACTGTGAGCACACGTAACTACTTTTCGGCCTTTGCAGATATAACAACAATCGTTTCCGCAATAGGCTATGGAACCTATACCCTTTCAGAACTTGACCTTACTGATATCATCCAGAACTACTGCAGCAACACAACTAATTTCGGGGGCTGGGCGGTGAATATAATCTATGAAGACCCCAATACACCTCTAAATCAAGTGAATCTTTTCGATGGTTTCGAAAGTGTTTCGACTGGAAACCCAGAGATAACCATTACCCTTGAAAACCTAAATGTTTTGGATAATATCGGTGCGAAAATAGGTTTTCTTGCTTGGGAAGGTGACCTTTCTATTGCTGTAACAGAAACACTCCAAGTGAATGGTAATGTACTAAGCAACCCACCTTTAAACCCTGAAGATAATACGTTCAATGGCACGAATAGCTTCACAAATTCTAGCGTATTATACAATATGGATATGGATTTCTACAATATTGAGAATAATATAAACCCAGGAGACACGAGTGCTGATATTACCCTAACCTCTGGGCAAGACACTGTATTTGTCAATACGATTTTCACCGTTCTTAATACTGAGCTACCCGACGCTACCATAGTAATAGACACCATTTCTGGCGCGGCTATTTGTGATAACCGAGACTTTGAATTAGAATATACGGTCTCAAACACAAATGCGAGTGCTGCCCTACAGGCCAATACACCAATCGCTTTTTATGCGAATTCAGTACTATTAGAGCAGACTGCCACAACTACGACCCTACCGATTGATGGTTCTGAAAGCGGAACTATTACTATCAGTATTCCTCCAAATATTCCTTCCGATTTTAATCTGCTAGCTGTTGTGGATGATGATGGCTTCGGAAATGGTACCGTTAACGAACTAAGAGAAGATAACAATGAATTTTCAGAAGCTTTACATCTACTTTTATATCCCGTGGTTATTGGAATTAGTAATTTAGAACTCTGCGATGTTATTGGTACTGAAGCTTTTGATTTAACCGAATCGAGCGCCCAAATTGACCCTGTAAATGTTCTTAGTTTCCACCTTTCAGAAGACGACGCACAATCAAATATAAATGCCATCGCTATCCCTGAAACCTATGTAAATACTACAAATCCGCAATTAATTTGGATTCGTGTTGCTAATGAAGATTGCTTTCAAACTGACAGCTTTGAAATAGAAGTTATCCCCTGCCCGCTTCCGGACGCAACAATTGGGATTAGTGATAATTTATTTGCCTGTCGGAATCGATCACTAACAGTTGATTATACAGTTTATAATACTGATGCCACAGGGCCGTTGCCTGCCGCAACACCAATAGCATTTTACATTTCTGGAAATTTAGTGGCGCAATCTCAAACCCAAGAAATCATTGAAATCAATGCATCTGAGCCTGGAACTATTGAACTAATTTTGGATGAGTTTATCCCTAATAATTTTACTATTCTGGCTTTCGTTGACGATATAGGGGTTGGTATTGGAATTGTTTTAGAACTGAATGACTTCAATAATACTTTCGAGATTCCCGTAGAATTTGGAACGGTTCCTCCTATTGTTCCATTAACGAATTTGCTTAATTGTGACGAAGGCAATGACACTTCAAAATTTAGACTAACTAAAAACGAATCCCTAATTTCTAACAATCCCAATGAAGTTTCTTATTTCATAAGCTTGGACGACGCCTTGGAGAATGTGAATCCAATAGGCGATCCTACATCCTATCAAAACACAAGCGATCCACAGACCATTTATGTTCGATTTGAAAACGAAGTGTGTTTTGCTACCGCTTCGTTTCTTATTGCTACGGAAAATTGTGAACCAGAAATTTCTCAGGGGACCTCACCTAATAATGACGGATTCAACGATGTATTCAAAATAAAAGGACTTATTGATGTATATAAGGGTTTCGAACTACGGATTTATAGTCGACAGGGAAATCTAATCTACAAAGGTGGCAATGACGACGGTCTATGGAACAGTATACCAAACACTGGTTTGCTGTATAAAGACTCTTTAGTACCTGTGGGGACATACTTTTACGTGCTATTTTTAAACGACGCCAAGTTCCCAGAACCATTTACTGGTTTCGTTTATGTGAATTATTGATTGTTAGTTTATTGATCATTGTCTATTGCTTATTATTTTTTTCTTTGTTGGTTCTTGCGTCTTTACTCTTTATTTGAACGTACACTTTTAACTTCTAACCACTAACTTTCAACTTTTCACTTTTCACTTTCAACTTTTTAATTACTTTTATCTAAACAAAATTATCTCATGGCCGAAAAGAACGCATATATTTTAGGAACTAATGCACAGGAATTACATCGCTTGGGAATTCAGCATCAAGTATGGGCTTCCGAATCGCAAACAGGTTGGAAACGAGCAAATTTTAATGCGGGACAAACAATACTCGATCTTGGTAGTGGCCCAGGTTTTTGCGCACAGGAATTAGCCTATTTAACAGGAAGTAGTGGGAAAATAATTGCCATTGATAAATCTCCATCTTATATCGATCATATTCAAAAATTAGCCAAGCTTCATGAATTAAATATTGAGGCTATTTGTACTGATTTCGATTCGATGCAGCTTACACCAAATAGCCTCGACGGAATGTACTGCCGATGGGCATTAGCTTGGGTTCCAAAACCCAAAGAAGTACTTGCAAAAGTAATTGACGCGTTGAAACCTGGTGGGAAAATTGTCATACACGAATACTACGATTGGTCAAGCCACCAAACTGAACCTCCGTTGCCAAACTTGTCAAAAGCAATTAAAGCTGCATATCAAAGTCTAGAAAGTTCTGAAGGGGAGTTAAATATTGGCAGATACTTACCTTCCATATTAAATGATATGGGCATGACTGTTACTGGGTATCGATTAATCTCTAAACTAGCCACTCCGACATCTTTTGACTGGCAATGGCCGAAATCATTCTACGAAAGTTATTTTCCAAGATTAGCTGAGATAGGACTTCTAACTGAAAAAGAGGTTGATTCAGCCCTAAAAGACCTCTTGCAACTTGAAAACACTAATGGATCGAGTATCTGTTGCCCATTGATGCTAGAAATAATTGCCGAAAAAAAATAAAGGATGGAACGACAAGATTGGACTTCTCACGTTTTCAATCATGGAATTGATCCGGGTTGGGCCGCCAATATTATGACAAGAGTACAAGACACTGGCATTCGACTCTATCATTACTGCATAAATCTAAGTGATGAGCAACTCAGTCATAAAAGCGTTACTGACTCGAGCATCAAGGAACATATTGGGCATTTGATAGATTTGGAAATATTACATCATGACCGCCTAAGACAATTTACCGTATTGCAACTAGAACTTTCCGCAGCAGATATGTCGAATATAAAAACCGAAAAGGCGGAACATAACCAGAAAAAAATTTGAACGCTATTAAGTGAATTTATAGAAGTTAGAAATACCTTTATCAATGACTTTAGAGCACTATCGAACTAAAGTTTAAACCATAAAGCAATGCATCCGAGATTGAAAGTTCTGATGCGACCCGTGGATTTGCTATTTTTCGTTGCGGAACATGATGACCATCATTTGGCAACTATAGTAAAGTTATCCATTTCAAATGAACGAGATAGCCACTCTGAAACATTGACCTATAAACTAGTAAGGTTGAAACTCACATTCACAAATTTTAGTATCTTTAGACACCACAAACAAAACCCAAATAAATGAAAAATATTCAGATACTTTTTCTCTTCCTTTTTATCGGAACTACTGCAATGGCACAAGACGGACAGCTCATTATCGATGGATTAAACGACGACGCTTCAGAAAAAATAATGGTCTTGAAAAAAGTTGAATTAGAAGGTAGCCTGACATATGTGGTAAAAAAGAATCGTGATGAGATTTCTGATAAACTAAAAGAAGCCGCGACCTCTGGACGAGTTTTTGATAGGGCTCGTCTTTGGCAAAATGCAAAGAGCGGAAATCGTTTTGTCTTCACCCTAACCGATGTTTACATAAGCGACTATAGTGGTAATCGTGGGGAGGAGCAATTCACTCTGCATTTTACGAACAGTGAGATGGCTCAATAGTTATTGAAAGATCTTTATTGTTTATTCCAAATAGTGTCCTTTAGACTCACGGCTTATTGTTAGTGCTAAACTATAGTTCTAATGACTTAGTTTTTCTAGATAAATGTATAAATATGTCTGATAAACCTCACTAATCAGAAATTCAAAAAGCGCAACTGCTTTATTCGTAATCTAAATTCTATTGAGCAAAATAAACAACTTCCTAAAAGAACAATTTTATGCTAATTTCAACCTTAAAATCATTTTTTGAAAGAGATTTAAATAAACTGAAGTTCGAAATTGAATCCTACCAAAACGAAGATAACCTTTGGCTCATCGAAGGTGCGATTTTAAATTCTTCAGGAAATTTATGTTTACACCTAATAGGGAACTTAAACGCATTTATAGGGGCCGAACTAGGCAATACTGGTTATATTAGAGATCGGAAATTTGAATTTTCAGAAAAACACATTCCAAGGGCAGATTTAATTCAAGAGATTGATAAGACACTTTCAATGATTAAGACCACCCTTGATTCATTGAATGAGGGGCAATTGAAACAAGATTATCCAAAGATTGTTTTTAAGGAAAAGATGTCGGCCGAATACTTTTTAATTCATCTAACTACACACCTTACCTATCATCTTGGACAGATCAACTATCATAGAAGGCTTTTAGATAAATAGGTATATTGGAATTGCATCCACCAAAAAATTAATTACTTTTAAAAAATAAATTGATCAATTTAGTCGTACTTCGTAAAAAACATCAATGAGCATACTTAAAGGATTAAGCAAGGTTTTTTCAGGGAAAGGTAAACCTGAGGCAAATGACGATGCGGATTTACCATCGTTTGCTGAAAATTTAAAATTGGAAGTAGAAGGCGAACGACTCGCTGAATCAAATGATGGTGTGCTTTATATCAACTACCAAGAATTAGGCGGATTCGAATTTCTGAATTTGATGATTTTTAGTAGAATCAATATTCGGACAAAGAGCCATTGTAAAGTTCTATTCAGTGGCAGCAGCAATTTAGAATTGACTTCAGATGAAGAGGAAATCGAATCTGATAATTCAAACCCTGCTAAAATCTGGATTACTACTATGAGTTTTGATATTACAAAGGATCAAATCCAGTATATTTCTAGCAAAGTGGCCGATGAGATTACACTGAGTTACAAGAAAAAAAATCTAGTTTTTAAAACCGTTAAGTAATATTCTATCCCGAATTGTTTTAAAGGAACTCGGTCAAATTTCAGTACTTTTGTTCTCTCTCAAAAAGATAGATGAAATTCAAAATTAAATCGGAATTTACTCCTACCGGAGACCAACCTACTGCAATTAAATCTTTAGTTGCAGGTTTAAATGCCGGTGAAAAGTACCAAACACTTTTGGGGGTTACAGGTAGTGGAAAAACTTTTAGTGTAGCCAATGTAATTGAGGAAGTACAAAAACCAACTCTAGTTTTAGCTCATAACAAAACACTAGCGGCACAGCTCTATACTGAATTCAAAAATCTATTTCCTGAAAATGCAGTAGAGTATTTCGTATCCTATTATGACTATTACCAGCCCGAAGCATTTATTCCTTCTAGTGGAACTTATATAGAAAAAGATCTTTCCATTAATGAGGAAATTGAAGTAATGCGACTTAGCACCACTTCTTCCTTACTTTCAGGAAGACGTGATGTTATAGTTGTTTCATCGGTATCCTGTTTATATGGTATTGGGAATCCTGTAGAGTTTCAGAAAAACGTAATCAGTATAGAAAAGGGACAGATTATTTCCAGAACGAAGCTTTTACATCGTTTGGTTCAGAGTCTTTACTCTAGAACTGAAATGGAGTTTAATCACGGTAATTTCAGAATTAAAGGAGATACTGTTGACATCTTTCCAGGATACGCAAACGACGCTTTCAGAGTTCATTTTTTTGGTGACGAAATCGAAGAAATTGAAGCATTTGATCCAAAAACAAATAATGTCATTGAAAAACACGAGCGGCTAACCATTTATCCTGCTAATATGTTTGTTACTTCCCCTGATGTATTGCAAGGTGCAATTCGTGGAATTCAAGATGATTTGGTCAAGCAGGTTGAATATTTTAAAGAAATTGGGAAGCACCTCGAAGCTAAGCGACTGGATGAGCGGACTAATTTCGATTTAGAAATGATTCGCGAATTAGGGTATTGCAGTGGCATTGAAAATTATTCACGCTATCTAGATCAAAGATTACCTGGTACACGCCCCTTTTGCCTATTAGATTACTTCCCAGATGATTATTTAATGATTGTGGATGAGAGTCACGTATCAATCCCTCAAGTAAGTGCTATGTATGGGGGTGACCGCAGTCGTAAAGAGAATTTAGTTGATTACGGATTTAGGTTACCTGCGGCAATGGACAATCGCCCCCTGAAATTTGAAGAATTTGAGGCAATCCAAAATCAGGTAATTTATGTAAGTGCAACTCCCGCCGATTATGAATTAGAAAAAACAGACGGCGTATTTGTGGAACAAATAATTCGTCCAACTGGGCTGCTTGATCCACCCATTGAGATTCGTCCGAGTTTAAATCAGATAGACGACTTGATTGAACAAATTCATTTACGCATAGAGGTAGATGAAAGAATTTTAGTTACTACACTTACCAAACGAATGGCTGAAGAGCTGACAAAATATCTAGAACGTATATCTATCCGCTGTCGTTATATTCATAGTGACGTAGATACGTTGGAAAGGGTAGAAATTATGCAAGACCTTCGTCTTGGATTATTTGACGTCTTGGTAGGCGTAAATTTATTGAGAGAAGGATTAGATTTACCAGAAGTCTCTTTGGTTGCAATATTAGATGCAGACAAGGAAGGATTTTTAAGGAGTGCCCGCTCATTAACGCAGACTGTTGGTCGTGCTGCGAGGAACCTTAATGGGAAGGCAATAATGTATGCAGATAAGATTACTAAAAGTATGCAGGCAACTATCGACGGAACAAATTACCGAAGAGAAAGGCAAATTGCCTACAATCAAAAAAACAATATTACTCCGACTGCGATTAAAAAATCTTTCGCAAATGCGCTGACCAAGTCTAAACAAGATGCCTATTCAGTTGAAACAGCCGCTAGTTTGGCTGCGGAAAAAGAAACTGAGTATTTATCGAAACCACAAATTGAAAAGAAAGTACGTGATACTAGAAAGGCAATGGAAAAAGCTGCGAAAGATTTAGATTTTATGATGGCGGCTAAACTAAGAGATAAAATAAAATCACTTCAGAATCAATTGGAAAAGGTGAAGTAGTTGATTGTTTGAAACTCTACAACCACAGTATTGACAGACAATTGTCTACTTGACTTGACTTTAAGGGGTTTTACCGGGGAAGATTCAAGTACCCAACACGAACTCTGAAACTTTGTCACTCTGAAACTGTGTATATTTGCACTCTAAATTTTAAAGAAAAAAAATGAACCATCCGGATTCCATTAGATTAAATAAAGCCATTAGTGATAGTGGCTATTGTTCACGTCGCCAAGCTGATGTACTTATTGAAAATGGTCGTGTTACAATCAATGGTGAAGCTAAGACTCTAGGCGATCGAGCTATGCCTGGTGATGAAATAAGGATAGATGGAAAGCTTATTGTTAGCAACAATACCTTAGTTTACATCGCCTTGAATAAGCCTACCGGTATCACTTGCACTACCGATAGAAGAGTTGATGGTAATGTTGTTGATTTTATCGGACATAAAGAAAGAATATTTCATGTTGGTAGACTTGACAAACCAAGTGAAGGTTTGCTGTTAATGACAAATGATGGTGATATTGTCAACAAAATACTAAGAGCTGGAAATAAACACGAAAAAGAATATATTGTAAAAGTCGATCGTCCAGTTACGGATGAGTTTATTAAAAAAATGAGTAGCGGTGTTCCTTTACACGAACTTGAAACTACTACGAAGAAATGCAATGTAGAAAGGCTTAGTAGATTTGTTTTTAGAATTATTTTAGTTCAAGGCCTAAATCGTCAAATTCGTAGAATGTGCGAATACTTAGAATATGAGGTGATAAGTCTTAAACGTGAACGCATTATGAATATATCCCTCGGAAATCTTAAAATCGGGAAATGGCGGGATTTAACTACAGAAGAAGTAAATGGGTTACAAGAGGCCGTAACAGACTCCGAAAATGCACCAGCCGCAAGTAAAATAGAACGGATATCTCGCAAAAGTAGGTAGGGTTTGAAATGAGCAGGTAAAACGGGCAAAAAAAGTAGTCTCGACAATAGTCATTATTCACTCCAACTGTATAAAAAAGTCACGCATCGATTGAGTAACACGTGACCATTTTCAACTAACTAACCAAATTAAATTCCAATTATGAAATTTCTCAACCATTATCTTAATTAAATTACAAACTTGCGCATTCGTCGAGTTAGTAACTAATAAATATTTTTAATATTTCAGACATCAATAATTAGCACGCCAATTGCAAATTTTAAAAAAAAATATGAATAAACCTGCCAAATATTGTCTAAATATATATTTTATTTTTTAAACAGACTTCGACTGTTCTTAAACGAAAACTTCTCTGTTATTTTCGAAAATAATACATTATCGTCATAATTTACAAAAATAATTTACCAATAAGCTCTTAAATACTGAATATCTTATATTTATAATACTGTCAATTTACTGAGGAAACCCAATAAAAAGTCTACAGTAATAAGTCATTCTTTAATTATAATACGTTCGAAAAATGTTAACCAAATCATCACTGGGAATTATTTTGTTTTTATACTGCCCCATCTGAAGTAATATTTGATCAAAAACTCCTGCTCGTATTCCCATTTTTAGGCCAAAGTTCCTAATTGCAATTACCTCCTTTTCGTGAGTCTCCATATCTACATTCATTAAAAGTACAAGTTTATAAAAATGTGAGATTCGTTCTAATTCGGTAAATATTAGTCTCGAAGAGGTAGGCTTGTCAAAAAGTTTCTGAACTTCTAATTCGTTCAGATCCAGCCGTAAAGCAATTTGCAAGATAAAATCGTATTCAGAGTCAGTAAGTTTGCCATCGGCATAAGCTAAGAAGATGAGATCACTTATTATTGCCCTGCTATTATCATTTTCCATAACACAATACTAATACAAAAGTTTGAAACAAAAAAAAATCCTGAGCGATGAGTTCAGGATTTTATTTTTTAATTAGGCTGGTATTCAAGCTTTCATGATGATAGGAACTTTGTATTCCTCGCCTGCTAATAGTTTATTTTGTAGTTTTTTATAATTCAATCTACTTTTTATAAATCTCTCAATAGAAATGTCACTGGTATCAACGATAAGAACAACAATCTCACCTTCCCCATTAATCATAAAAGTTACATTGGCATTAACATCGTAATCCAATTCCATATCGGCATCTTTAAGCAGCTCGCCAATCTCCTCTGAAATGGTTAATTTTTTGTCTTTGTCTAATCCGGCATCTGCAGCCGTTACATTGGTTCCTAATAAAAGCACGAAGGCTATTAGAATTACACTTAATTTTTTCATAATGATTCGTTTTTAAAGATTGATATATAGAATAGACTTACATTCATACCTTAATGTTACTGATTATTTCTAATTTAACTCATAATTAACGCTATGTTAAATAAAATGTCCAAATTTGACAAAAAAAAAGCCCTGAATAAATCCAGGGCTTTTAGAATTATTTAAAAAGCTAGTTACGCCAATACCATCTGTACTTTATCTGCAGCCTCTTTAAATTCAATAGCACTTTGAACATCTAGACCACTATTGTCTATCAATTCTTTTGCGACATCTGCATTAGTTCCTTGTAATCGAACAATTATAGGCACTTCTATGGTTCCCATATTTTTATAAGCATCAACAATTCCCTGTGCGACTCTATCGCAACGTACTATTCCTCCAAAAATATTAATTAAAATAGCCTTTACGTTTGGATCTCTGAGTATCAACTTAAAAGCAACCTCTACCCTTTCTGCATCAGCAGTACCACCAACATCTAAGAAATTTGCGGGTTCTCCACCGGCTTGTTTAATAAGATCCATTGTTGCCATTGCCAACCCTGCACCGTTTACCATGCAGCCAACATTTCCATCAAGATCCACGTAGTTAAGTCCCACTTCACGAGCTTCAACCTCTATTGCATTTTCTTCTCTTAAGTCGCGCATTGCCACATAATCGGGATGACGAAATAAAGCATTATCATCAATACTAACTTTGGCATCAACTGCAATGATCCGATCGTCACTGGTTTTCAAAACAGGATTTATTTCAAACATAGATGAGTCGCTATTCAAATAAGCCTTGTAGAGTGCACTAACAAATTTTGTCATTTGTTTAAACGCTTTACCACTCAATCCAAGGTTAAAAGCAATCTTTCTAGCCTGAAACCCTAACAATCCCACGGAAGGGTCAATTTCTTCGGTAAAAATTAAATGTGGCGTCTCTTCTGCCACTGTTTCTATATCCATGCCACCTTCAGTAGAATACATTATCATATTTTTTCCAGTACCTCGATTTAGGAGGACACTCATATAATACTCTTCCGGCTCACTATCCCCTGG
>JBLHIC010000072.1:0-12889 GCA_047614245.1 Flavobacteriaceae bacterium | reverse complement strand
TTTCATTTCCAATGGTTCATGATACAATTCCCGTATTAAAAGCAAAATCCTATCTTAAAGATCTTCAAATTCCATATTTCAGATTTCCTGGTTTTCAGAAAATAAAACAAAATGATATCGTTGTTTTTAGTTGGCCTCCCGATACCTTAACAAATATTACAAATCCGCGTTCAAAAGTTGACATAAAGCCACTAGATAAAAAATCAAACTATGTAAAACGATGTGTTGGCCTTCCTGGAGATTCACTAGAGGTACGTGACGGATATGTATATATAAATGGTACAAAAAACGAACTTCCTGGAAGAGCCAAGTTGCAATTCGGGTATGCATTTAGAACTAAAAAACGGCTAAATCCTAGTTTTGCAGCGGAACAATACGATATTACAGATTTGTATCCAATGGATAATCCACCAAGTTACAGGGTTTTCCGAGCTATGATGACGGATGCTGCCTATGAAAGATTTAAGAATTATCCAGACATGGACACCATTTTTAAAATGACCGCGGAAAAAGGAGTTCTAGACCCTAGCACTTTCCCACATGACCCAAATTATCAATGGAATACAGATTACTTTGGCCCAATGTATATACCGAAAGCAGGTGTCAATGTCTCTATTACAGCCGAAACATTACCCTTCTATCGTCGTATTATCGAGGTATATGAAGGAAGTGAAATTGGAATTGAAAATAAAATATCTCAATCGGGAACTCAGGTACTTCTAAATGGAAACCCCTTAACAACTTATACTTTTAAGCACGACTATTACTGGTTAATGGGTGATAACAGAAACAATTCACAAGATGCGCGTATGTGGGGATTTGTACCCTTCACTCATGTTGTTGGAAAGCCTGTTTTGGTTTGGATGAGCTGGAATAGTAATGCTAAAGGGATTATGAACAAAATTCGTTGGGAACGATTATTCACTACAGTAGGTGGTGACGGCAAACCGGTATCTTATTTTAAATATTTTATAATTTTATTAGCAGGTTGGTTTATTTTTGATTTTTTCAGAAAGAAGAAAAAGACAGCCAAAAAGTAATACGCTAATGGCTAAAATTAGTGGATCGATGAGACCTTAGGTATTCAGCAATCGTGAGACTTAAGCAAGGATTAACGAAACGACTAAAAATATACGGAAAGCCTTGATGAATGCGATTCTAATCCATCCCTCCTATTTTCCTTCTATACTGCAAATGGTTGCTGTTTCCCAAGCAAAGAATGTAGTTTTAGAGGTACACGGAAATTATCAAAAGCAGACCTACAGAAATCGAACGTATATAGCTCATAATAATGGCAGGTTATTATTGAATATCCCAATAAAACACAACAAGAAGGGTAGCCAACATTATATGAGTTCTGTTATCATCGAAAATGACTTCCCTTGGCAGTCACATCACTGGAAATCAATACGGACAGCATATCGAACGTCTCCATTTTTCGAATATTACGAAGACGATTTACAACATATATTTACAAAACCAGTTAGCAGCTTACTCGATCTAAATATTCAAATATTCGATTTGCTATGTGATATATTAGGAATAGAGGCAGTTATTTCAAAGACCCAGGAATATGAACATCTACCAAAAACACCTGATTTACGTTCTTTAATTGAAGTAAAAAGTAGTGCAAATTACAAGTTTGAAATTTATACGCAAGTTTTACAAGAACACCACGAGTTTTTACCAAATCTTTCGGTCTTAGATTTGCTATTCAATGAAGGACCGAATGCATTAAACTATCTAGAAACTCAGAATATTGCTTTTGATTAGTCCTTCTCAGTTTGGGACATTGGTGACCAGCCTACTGTAGTAATTATCGGATAGTGATCCGAAAAAGTTATTTTTATAGTCTCGAAGTTCAAGATTTCAAAAGTCTTTGAAGTAAGAATATAGTCGATCCGCATCGGGTAGGAATCAAATAAATAAGTCGTTCCTAAACCATTACCTCTTTCCAAATAGGCATCTTTCATATCTTTCTTCATTTCTCTATACACATAAGAAAATGGAGTATTATTGAAATCACCTGAAAACAAAACTGGATATGGCGAATTTGCTTTATGAGCTAAAATTTCTTCAATCTGTGATTGTTGTCCCATAAATCCGTTAGACATCCTACCTAAAAGCTTTGAAGTATTAGCTTCTTGCAAGTACGAAACCTTTGGTAAAATTCCAATTGACTGTAGATGTAAATTATAAACACGAATAGTATCTTGCAACTTTATAATGTCTACATAAAGGCTATTATTAAAAGTGTCTTTAAAATCGAACCCTCCCTTATTCACAATAGGATATTTAGATAAAATTGCATGCCCAAGTTCATTTTCTTTAAATACTCCTGCTTTGTTCTTTGTTTTCTTAAAATGAATATACTGAAAAGGATATGCAGAAAAATCAATTTTCTGATTTCGATAGTATTCCTGAATACAAACAATATCTGGTTTTGTTGATCCAAGTATTTCTGAAATAGTTTCAGAAACATTTACCGAAGAATTCTTTTCATAGGCGTTAAACAAACGCACGTTATAGGACATCACTTTTAAAGTAGATTCGAACTGATTAGCATCACCTTCAGAAGAGAACTCTATAAAAGGATTAAAGACAAAATAAGCCATTATTAGTACTCCAGTGGAAAGCAATAACTTCTTCTTACCTCTCAGCAACCAATATAAAGCGAAGATGATATTGAGAAGTATCAACGGCGAAACTATAAGACTTAACAGGGAAACAGTTGGGTAACTTTTCGGCGGTAAATAGGGTAAAACAAAGGAGACTACCAGAAAAAAAGCAGCAATGCAATTAATCCAGAAAATAAATTTCCCCAAAATTTTTGATTTTTTCAAGTAGTCCTTTTATTACTTTTCTTCTTTTCCTGCATTAAACAGAAAATCTTTCTCTGCCTTGGTCAAACTCTCATAGCCACTCTTACCAATTTTATCTAAAATACCATCCACTTTTAACTGGCGCGTCGTTTTCTCTGCATTTGATTTCGGCTTTGCAGATGCAGGCCGAGCAGTGCGATGGACTTTTTTAAACGGTTTCTGAGTTCGGGATTTAAATAAATTCGTAAACCAGTCCAAGACATTTTCAAACCACTTACCGATGTCATTTCCCTTCGCTAGTTGAACAGCATACAAGTACCCAAAAATAGCTCCTCCCACATGCGCTAAAAGGCCCCCTGCATTACCGGAAGTTGGTATTTGCACCAAATCTAACAATATAAAAAAAGCAGCAATTTGCCATAACTTAATGGTAAACATAAAAATCCGCATTTTAGTATTCGGACTAGAAGTTGCGATAAACACCATTATTGCCATCACGGCCCCTGAAGCTCCAATAAGATGCCCAGATGTATTTATAAAGACAGGAAATAAGTTGTACGCCATGACGTAAAAAAGTCCGCCAAATAAGCCTCCCAATAAATATATAGTTAAGAATCGTTTAGCGTTAAATAGATTAAGAACAATTTTACCGAACCAATATAACCAAAGCATATTAAACACTAAGTGCCAGACACCAAAATGTAAAAAGCTATACGTGATTAATCCCCATGGCTGCAAAATCAAACTTACTAGATCATCTGGGAGAACAAACCAACTAACAAGCTGGCCTTGTGGTATTCCAAATAAAAATGAAGCCAAATAGACCGTCAAAAAAAGCACCGCATTTATAACTATTAGCTTTAATAAGATGCTCGCATTTTTAAATTGATATGTTAAATCGTTTCCCATAAGTTTTAGAACCAACGCTTATCATTAAAACTATTTTTTTTCCAATAATAGGCCATTATAAAACCAAATAACGCGCCTCCAATATGAGCCCAATTAGCAATATTCTGCCCAAAAAGTGAGAAGCCAGTGAGACCAGAGAATAGATCTATAAGTAGCAAAGCAGGAATGAAGTATTTTGCCTTGATTGGGACAGGCAAAAACATAAGCATTAGCTCAGTATTTGGATACATCATTCCAAATGCCACTAAAATGCCGTAAATCGCTCCCGAAGCTCCAACCGCCGGAACATTGTAAGATGAAAAAATAGAATCGATTTTACCCTGTGAAACAACTTCTAAAACACCTCTACTCCCACCAGTACCTGTAGTTAAAAAATTAGTGACATCCGTTTGACTCCAGCCACCAGCAAGTAACGCATCCACACCGCTTTGTACTTGATAGTAATTAACCATTGTATGTATGAGCGCTGCCCCTATTCCTGCTGAAAAATAAAAGAACAAAAACTTGTTTCGCCCCCACCTCGCTTCCAGAGGGGATCCAAACATATACAACCCAAACATATTAAATAATATATGCATAAAGCTCTGACTATCGTGCATAAACATATGAGACAAAGGTTGCCAAAAATGAAAGTTCGGACTTTCAAAATAATAAAGTGAAAACAACTTATAGGCAACTTCACCCGAAAGCATAGAGCCCAAATAGAACAATACGTTTACTATAATAAGCGCTTTTACTGTATCAGTTATTCTTCCCATCTATAAAAATTTTTTATCAAAATCATTAACATCCATCGTAATTAAAACCGCTTTATTATTCGGTGCAAAACTAGGTTCCTTACAAGCAAACAATTGATTTACCAGATGCTCACGCTCTTCCCTATTCAAGGAAGCCCCAGTTTTTATTGCCATACTCTTTGCCATTGACTTTGCAAGTAAATCATTCTGACTAAACCCTGCACCAGGCACTTCTTCTCGAATATCATTTATTAGTTGCTCAAGTATTTTTTCTATTTGACTTTCAACAACTGTAACGGGAATACCTCCTATCTCAACAACATCGCCTTTTAAGACAGAAAAAACAAATCCCGTATGCTCCAACTGTTCCTGAATTTTCTTCAATATTTCCACATCAGGTTTCGATAAATTGAAACATAACGGAAATAATAACTGTTGACTCACGGCTTCCTGAACAGTAATATTCTTAAGTAATTCTTCGTATAAAACCCGTTGATGAGCTAAATGTTGATGAATGATCATTAGCCCCGATTTTATGGGACTTATAATATATTTATTTTGCAATTGAAATGTTGTCTGCCCGGCTGCTTCAGAATCATCCTCAAAGAGATTTCCCGTAACTTCATCACTCTCAAATTGCATCTCAACCCTATTCGCTGAGTCGTTACTTGATCGAGGAACAGATCCAAAACCATCTTTAAGTCCAACATACAAAGACTCCCAAGAGGTTTCCTTTTCGCGTTTATAAGGAAACTTGATATTTCCTTGAACCCCATCTTTTTGAAAAGGATTAAATGCCTTATCAACATCTATGATCGGTGCCACAGCAGATTTTTTATTATAATCATAAGGTGTATCAAATCCCGCTTCCCGCTTAAAGTCCAATACTGGACCAATATTAAATTGACCTAAACTGTGTTTTATTGTTGATCTTAATATAGCATATAAAGCATGTTCATCGTCAAATTTAATTTCTGTTTTAGTTGGATGTATATTAATATCTATTGACTTCGGATCTACCTCTAAGAACAAAAAATAACCAGGATTCATACCTTCTTTTATTAACCCTTCAAATGCTGAAAGCACCGCGTGATGTAGGTATGGACTCTTAATAAAACGATTATTTACAAAAAAGAACTGCTCTCCCCTACTTTTTTTAGCGAAATCGGGTTTTAGAACGAATCCACTAATTTTAATAATTTCAGTTTCTTCAGAAACGGGAACCAATTTTTCATTTGATTTAGCACCAAATACATTTACTATTCGTTGTCGTGAATTGCTCCCCGGTAATTTAAACACATCACTTCCATTAGCCAGCATAGTGAAGGAAACTTGAGGATGGGCTAAGACCACTCTATGGAATTCATCAATTATATGCCGTGTTTCAACCGTATTACTTTTAAGGAAATTACGTCTTGCGGGAATATTGTAGAATAGGTTTTTTACTGAAATGGTGGTTCCTTTTAAAGATACAACAGATTCCTGTTCCACTACCTGACTCCCTTCAATATTTATTTTTGTTCCAACTTCGGAAGCTTCAGTTTTTGTTTTCAACTCGACATGTGCGATTGCCGCTATTGAAGCCAAAGCTTCACCTCTGAAACCTTTTGTATGAAGACAAAAAAGGTCTTCCGCAGATTTTATCTTTGAAGTGGCATGGCGTTCAAAACTCAAACGTGCATCGGTAGTGCTCATACCCAAACCGTTATCTATGACTTGCACCAGTGTTTTACCAGCGTCCTTAATAACCAAAGTGATTTCTGATGCACCTGCATCTATGGCGTTCTCTAACAATTCCTTCACGACAGAAGCAGGACGTTGAACGACCTCCCCCGCAGCAATTTGATTCGCAACATGATCCGGTAAAAGTTTAATAATGTCTGCCATTATCTTGGTAAGAATATAGACAAGTCAAAATCTATTATATACAGAAAAAAGAATACCAACACCGCAATAATAAGCATGATTATTTTGTTGGTACCGCGACTTGATGAGTCTCTGATATCACTCCAAGCATTAACAAATTTCCCCTTAAGTCCAGTATTACCGCCAACAGTAGATCGAAATTTATCAAATTTGTGCTCAATTTGAAACGGGTTACCTTCCCCTTTGTCATCAAAGTAACGAGGTTGATAATCGAATTTTTTATTCTTGCGTGTTTTTAAAATCCCCATAATAATTGAGTTCAAAGTTACTGAAAATAGGCAATTCTTGAAGTATTTTGCCTTCCAAATTTTGAACAATTATAATGCCGAAATTTAATTAAATAATGAAAGAAGTAAGATTGGCAGTAAAAACTGAGCTAAAACCTAGAATCTTTACGAAGTTGAGCCATTTTAATTGCAGCTATAGCTGCTTCTGTACCTTTATTACCGTGTTTTCCTCCACTACGATCAATCGATTGTTGACGGGTATTATCTGTTAAGACACAAAAAATAACAGGAATATCACCTTGGACATTCAAATCCTTAATCCCTTGTGAAACTCCCTCACAAACATAATCGAAATGCTTTGTCTCACCTTGTATTACACTACCAATAGCAATGACAGCGTCTAGCATATCATAGCTCTTTTGCATACTCTTACAACCATATATGAGTTCAAAACTACCCGGGACATTCCAACGTACAATATTATCATTCAATGCGCCACAGTCCTTTAAAGCGTCAAATGCACCTTGAAACATGCCTTCAGTAATCTCATGATTCCATTCTGAAACAACAATCCCAAACCGAAAATTTTTCGCGTTTGGGATTGTTGCTTTATCATAAACCGATAAATTATTATTTTCTGTCGCCATTTTTAATTCATTGCGTTCGCTTTACCAATATTTGCAGTCGCCTTAGCGGCTTCAGTAGACTTTGGGTACTTAGTTACAATTGCAGTAAAATGTTTAATTGCCTTATCTTTTTTACCAGTATTCAACGCCGCAGTACCAGCTTTTAATAAAAATCTTGGCGTAGTAAAGTCATTATCATTCATCTTTGCCGCAGTCTCATAATAGCCCAACGCCTTATCTTCTTGACCCAATTGCACAAATGCATCACCTATTCCTCCTTTGGCCAAAGGACCAATCATCGCATCATCACTGCTAAAATCATCTAGGTAGTCAATAGCTTCTTTATACTTATTGATATTTAGAAAAGCCATTCCAGCGTAATATTTAGAAAGGTTTCCAGCCTTTGTCCCTCCAAACTTATCAACCATATCTAAAAAGCCATATTTACCTTCACCTCCGTTAAGAGCCAAATTAAATAACGAATCCTTAGCAGGAGCTGTTAATGCTTGTTCAAAATAAGTTTGAGCTTGAAACATCTCATTAGTAGCCTCAACTTCTTTCGGTTTTTGAATAAACTCCTCAAATGCCAAAAAGCCAAGTACACAGATAGCAGCAATTCCAATAAATCCTAAAATGACTTTTTGGTTCTTTTCAACCCAAGCCTCAGTCCTAGATGCGCCTTCATCCAAAGTATTAAATACTTCAGCGGTAGTACTTCCGTCTTCTATATTCTGATCTTTCTCAGCCTTAGTTCTTGGTTTACCACCACGTTTCTTATACGTTGCCATAGTTTTATTTCTTGAAGCGCAAAAATAAAATATTTATTAGAATTTAAAAGCGAAAAGATTTCTTATTTTTCAATATTTTGCAGAGCTGTTTCAAAAGTGTTTCAAAAGAATATCAAAAGCAACAGTTACATTTAAATAAAAAAGCAACCTGCTGATTATTATGATATTAGAAAAAATTTCACTTCTTAACTATAAAAACCTAAAGACTGAAACTTTCGAATTTGATCCTAAAATCAATTGTTTTGTTGGCCCAAACGGCGTTGGAAAGACAAATGTGTTGGATGCAATTTATCATTTGTCCTTTGGAAAGAGCTATTTTAACCCAATTACAGGACAAAATATAAAACATGGTGAAGATTTTTTTGTGATAGAGGGTCAGTACTTAAAAGAAGATAGAAATGAAAAGGTTTTGGTTAGCGCGAAAAGAGGTCAGAAAAAGATAATAAAGCGAAACGCCAAAGCTTATGAGAAGTTTAGTGAGCACATTGGTTTTCTTCCATTAGTTCTAATTTCACCGGCCGATCGAGATCTAATAACAGAAGGAAGTGATACTCGCAGAAAATTTATAGACGGCGTTATTTCTCAAGGAGATAACTCCTATCTTTCAACATTAATAAGCTACAATAAAGTTCTTACTCAAAGAAATTCATTACTTAAATATTTCGCACTAAACAATACTTTCAATCAGGATAATTTAGACGTCTATAACGAGCAATTACAGGTGTACGGCACTACAATATTTGAGAAACGTACGTCATTTTTAGCTGCATTTTCCCCGATATTTTTGGAGCGCTATAACTCAATTAGTAGTGGATTGGAAGATGTAGACCTAAAATACAATAGTCAATTAAAAGAGAAGGATTTGCACACGCTCTTAAGGGAAAACATTCTAAAGGACAAACTTTCTCAATTTACCAATTTTGGCATTCACAAAGACGATCTTTCTTTTGAAATCGACGGTCATCCTATTAAAAAGTTTGGGTCACAAGGTCAACAGAAGTCGTATTTAATTGCATTGAAATTAGCCCAGTTCGATTTTATCAAAACACAGTGCAAAGTGAATCCCATTTTATTACTTGACGATATATTCGACAAACTTGATGAACACCGTGTTGAACATATAATTACGCTTGTTCATAATGAAAACTTCGGCCAATTATTTATAAGTGATACGCATGAAGAGCGAACCGAAAATGTCATAAAGAAAGTAGGGCAATCTTATAAGATGTTTTCTCTTTAAAATCGAGATATAATAGGTTTTTGACCTATATTATACAAATACTGAAACATGAATAGCATTCGTGATTTTAGCGAATTAACTTCAAATTAGATTAAAATGAAAAATATATTCTTAGTTCTTGCCTTCATCTTTATTTTTAATTCTTGCAGAAGACAAGACCCTTCAAATCAAAAAGACAAATTAGGAGGTTATTGGGGAATTGAATCAGTAAGCTCACCAGATGGAGACAAAATAGACTTTTCAATTAATGCTGTCGTAGACTTCATAGAAGTTTCCGAAGAAAAAGGGATGCGTACGAAGGTTGCGCCTCAATTCGACGGTAGTTTTATCAATAACGGAACTGTGGAAAAATTTAATTTAATTATTGAGGAAGATAGTTTGCGACTATATTATACAACTCCTTTTGACAGCTGGAAAGAAACAGTTCTACTTGCAACGGATAGCGTTTTAAAAATAATAAACAGAGATTCTAAAGTTTATACCTATAAGAAGTTTCGAAAGTTTAATTTTGGGGAATAATAAAACGGACAAAGAAAAATTTGAAGTTGACACTTCGGATAATTTTAGTGACCTATGTAGAAGTTAAATGACTTTAAAACTTAAATTGAGAACATTAATAAATTATCTCATTAATTCATTGTCTCATTAATACATTAAATAAAATTGGCAAAACGCAAAGCAATAAACACGAGTATTGGTGATGTTTTAAAAGACTTCATTGAAACAAACAGGCTCGAAAAAGGTCTAGATAGGCTGGATGTGAACGAAGCCTGGCATAAAGTATTAGGAAACGCGGTTTCTAAATACACCACAAATATAATGTTGGACCGTAGTACACTTTTTGTACAATTGAGTTCTTCTGTACTTCGTGAGGAATTAAGTTACGGTAAAGAAAAAATAATAAAAATACTGAATGAAGAATTGGGTAAAGAATTAATTACAAAACTCGTACTTCGATAAATAGTTAGCTGTGATTTTTAGATATAAAAAAAGTGCCTTTTACAACTAAAAAGGCACTTTTTTAGTATTTATTAAGAAGCTATTAAAACATCTCTCTACCTGAGAAATGGAAGTTACCTTCTATAGCTGCATTTTCATCACTATCACTTCCGTGAACTGCATTTTCACCTATAGATGCTGCATACAATTTTCGAATGGTACCTTCAGCTGCATCAGCAGGATTTGTAGCACCAATCAAAGTTCTAAAATCTTCAACAGCATTGTCTTTTTCAAGAATAGCTGCAACAATAGGACCTCTTGTCATATATTCTACTAATTCTCCGTAGAATGGGCGTTCGCTGTGAACCGCGTAAAATGCTTGAGCATCTGCAGTTGTCATTTGAGTAAGTTTTAAGGCTACGATTCTAAAACCTGAAGCATTAATTTTTTCAAGAATTGCTCCAATATGTCCTTTTTCAACACTATCGGGCTTTAACATTGTAAACGTTCTATCTGTTCTCATCACTATTTTTTAAAATTTGTGCGAAATTACACTTTTATACCAATCTATCGGTAAAATAAAGTATAAATAATTTAGCATCAAAGGTCAAAGACAGGCTATTAACTTTAACATAATATAGGATCTATCGCTTTACGAGTTTAAAGATTTACACCTAGTATATATTGGATAATAAAATATGACTGCTCGAAAGACAATTGAGTTTCCCAATGCACAGAAAATATTACAAGGTCTATGTCATCGTTCAACAACATGGTTCTACCTTTTTAAGTGTTTCCGACATTTTATATTGATAATACGAATAAATCGTATCTTCGCGCCTTATGAATTCTGAAACAATAGCAATAGTAACGAAACTACTCGATGGGCGAAAAAATATCGTTATCGTAGGTCATAAAAATCCTGATGGAGATGCCGTTGGTTCTTGTTTGGGATTGTATTTCTTTCTGAAAGAATTAGGACATAATCCAGCTGTGATTGTTCCAAACGATTTTCCAGATTTCTTAAAATGGTTACCAGGTTCTGAAACGATTTCGATTTTCGAAAAAAGCATTGACAATAGCCTAGCACTTATTTCTGAAGCTGACCTCATTTTTACCCTGGATTTTAACTCCTTAGGGCGAATTGGTAAAATGCAGGAGCCATTGGAGAACAGTAGTGCTAAATTCGTAATGATAGATCATCATCAACAACCAGATGATTATGCGGTAGCCACATTTAGTGACACATCCATGAGTTCTACCTGCGAAATGGTATATGTATTTATGGAGGCGCTCCAAGGGCTAAACCTTTTAGATTCGAAAATTGCTACAAACCTATATACAGGTATTATGACCGATACTGGTTCCTTTAGGTTTCCATCAACAAGTGCGAGTACACATAGACGAATAGCAGAATTAATCGAAGTTGGTGCAAATAATGCCCTGATTCACCAAAACATATACGACACAAACAGCCCTGACAGAATGAAACTTTTGGGTGTAGCCCTTAATAATTTGGTCATTCTTCGTGAATATAATACAGCGTATATCTCACTTACTCAGAAGGATTTGGATGAAAATAATTTCAAAAAAGGTGATACTGAAGGATTTGTAAATTATGCCTTAGCTATTAAAGGGATTTTATTCGCGGTGATTTTCATAGAAAACAAACAGGAGAATATTGTAAAAATGTCTTTGCGAAGTAAGGGAGATTTTTCTGTTAATGAGGTGGCTAGAGCTCACTATAACGGCGGAGGCCATATAAATGCTGCAGGAGGAAGAAGTTCATATTCTCTTAACAAAACTATATCTGAATTTATTAGTATATTGCCCGCCTATAAAGTTGCCCTTAGTCAATGATCGTTCGTGCTTTTTTATTATCCGTCGTTTTCTGCCTAATCATGGTGTCATGCAAAAGCCCTGAAGCCCATAGACCAGTTCAAAGGAGCTCTGATTCATTTATAGAAAAATCGGCAGAACGAAACAAAATACTATACGAAGATGAAAAGGTCGTGATTAAAAAAATTATAGACGCGGATATAGAAAATTCATATTTCGCTTCAGATAGCGGATTTTGGTACTATTACAATACAAGGCAAGAATCAGATTTAACTGAAACCCCTAAGATTGGCGACGCTATAACCTTTACATATAATATTGAACATTTAGATGGAACTAGCATTATTTCCGAAAAAGAAAACGGACCTCAACATTATATTGTAGACAAATCAAATCAAGATTTAGTTTCTGGAATTCGAGATGGCCTAAAACTCATGAAGGAAGGGGAAACAGTAACTTTTTTGCTACCATCATATAAAGCATACGGATATTACGGAATAGAAAATAAATTGGGAACCAATATTCCCGTTCAAAGCAGAGTAACCTTAAAAACAATTGATAAAACACACGAAAATTAATTTATTTATGAAGAAACTAACATTTTTATTTTTATCGCTTTCATTGGCACTTGCCTCTTGTCAAAATAAATACCCTGAATTAGAAAAAGGTGTTTATGCGGAATTTGTAACCAACAAAGGGACGTTCGTAGCAAAACTTTATAACGAGCAGACTCCTTTAACAGTAACCAATTTTGTTGCATTAGCGGAAGGCTCCAATGACATGGTGGATTCACTTTATAAAGGGAAACCATTTTTTGACGGACTTACTTTCCACAG
>JBLHIC010000071.1:0-13163 GCA_047614245.1 Flavobacteriaceae bacterium | reverse complement strand
TGAGTTCTTGAGAAATATACGCCGAATTAGTATCTACTATTTGACCAATGAGTATTTCATCACCTATTGTAATTATTTCTGCTAGCATATATTTATGAAAAATCCGCTTTTAACTCCTTAAAAACTTCCTCCAAGATGGTGGTTATAGTTTCTAAATGGCTCAATATAACTGATTTACTTTTTGATGTCTTAGCCCAAGCTTCAATTGCCGTGATATCTTTTTTTAATGAAATCCCAAACATTTCTAGATTAGGTTTCATCTTGTGTGCAAATTGATATGCTAGTTCCTTATTATCATTCTCTATGGCTTCTGCCATAGATCTCAAATCGGGTGGAATTTCTTCTAAAAATGTTTTGGCTACAATAGTCATAAACTCAAGGTCATCTCCTGCAATCTCATTTAGACTCTCTATCGAATAGTGCTTATCCATTTACTTAACTTTTATGGAAAATACTTCCTTTTCCTCAATAAAACCGGTTAACCTATCATTGGAGTTTACCTTTGCAACTCCGGATGGAGTACCTGTAAATATAATGTCTCCAATCTTTATAGTAAAATATTTCGAAATATATTCGATTAAAGCATCAATTTTCCACAACATTAGGCTAGTATTTCCTTTTTGAACGACTTCTTCATTCTTCTGAAGACTGAAATCTATCTTATTAACATCTTTAAACGATTCTTTCAATATAAAATCACCTATAACGGCTGCACCGTCGAAACTTTTAGCCTTTTCCCAAGGGAGTCCTTTTGATTTCAATTCTTGTTGAAGATCACGAGCAGTGAAATCAATTCCTAAGCCAATTTCATCATAATACTTATGTGCAAACCTACGATCTATATGCTTACCGACCCTTGATATCTTAACCAAAATCTCTACCTCATGATGTACATCATTTGAAAAATCGGGAATAAAAAAAGGTTGATTCTTTAATAATATAGCAGTATCCGGTTTCAGAAATATTATCGGATGCTCCGGTCTTTCATTGTCCAATTCGGCAATGTGATCGGTATAATTACGGCCTATGCAGATTATCTTCAAAACGATTCTTAATTAATTAAAAACCAAAGTCACTAGTCAAGGAACTCAGTTTTATAATTGTACTATGACTTAGTATTCAATCTCCTAAGCTTAATAGCTGTTAACACCTTCTTTGTGAACAAGGGAAAATCCGCGTTCAAAAGCCATCCAAAATAGCCTGGTTCTTTTTCTAGCACATCTTCTACCAATGAACCTTTATGCTTTCCGAAACTAAAAACCTCAGCGCCATTTTTATTATATCCTATATATCCAGCAAAATCTGCAAAATTCCTATGCGCACTAAAAGTTGACAAGAAGGTTACATCATTCTCAAGGTCATCATATTTATCTAATTGAGCCTTTAGTACCTCATAAGTCGCATTGGTATCTGCAGCTGCACTATGGGCATTGTCAAGGTTTTTATTACAATAAAACTTGTATGCAGCTTCCAAGGTACGTTTTTCCATTTTATGAAAAATTGTTTGGACATCGATAGAAAGTGCTTTCTTCATATCAAAATCAATATCTGCCCTTAATAGTTCTTCGGCCAGCAAGGGGATATCGAATCGATTTGAATTAAAACCACCTAAATCACAATCCTTAATTAGCGTTGAAACCTTCTTGGCTAATACTTTAAAAGTAGGTTCATTAGCCACCATCTCATCGGTAATCCCGTGAATATCGGTAACTAATTCAGGAATAGGCATTTCTGGATTCACTCTCCAGGTATGGCTCTCTTTATTTCCATTTGGAAACACTTTTAATATAGAAATTTCAACTATTCGATCGGTTGCAATATTAATCCCGGTCGTTTCAAGATCGAAAAAACAAATTGGTTTTTTTAGATTTAATTTCATTTGGATTGATAATTATTACAAAGGTACTATTTATTACTTTTGTAATAATTATACTTAGAAAATTTCCATTAATATTAGTTCTTATTTGCTTCTCGAATGTCTATTTTCAGGATGGTAGAATAATTCTTTCTGAAAAAATATAAGACAAGAGAATAAGCCTTATTGCAGAAAATACAACTTCCGATAGTATAAGTATTTTCCTAATTGTGTTTTCTGAAGGATATCGTCGCAGTGCAACAGGACCAAATGTTAAAGACATTCCACCAAAGAGTAAAGTAGGGTTACCGAGACAATTAATATTGTAAGAGTCCTTAATAATAAACTTGTGATTTTCACTAAGACAAATTGCAATAAGTGTGATCTATCTTTATCGACTCTTGAAGCCAAGAATTCTAATTTTCTTGCTTTTAATATTAATGAAGATAGATTGCTATATGACCAATTCTCATCCTTTATTAAAAAAATACAGCCTGAAAAAATAGTGCTCAAATTCCTTGTTATTTGGAATAAAGACCAAATTATTTATAGTTTTGATTCTTTAGATGAGGTTTTTGGTAAACTAGCTAATTGATTTATTAAATCTCTCTATTTGAATCCCATGCTTCCAAATACTCTACGACTCTCTTTACAAACTGACCTCCCAAAGCACCATTCACTACTCTATGGTCATAACTATGAGACAAGTACATCTTATACCGAATACCGATAAAATCGCCTTCCTCCGTTTCTATAACAGCTGGCACTTTTCGTATCGCTCCAAGAGCTAAAATCGCGACCTGTGGCTGATTGATAATTGGAGTTCCCATTATACTTCCAAAGGTACCAACATTGGTAACAGTATATGTTCCGCCTTGAATATCATCGGGTTTCAACTTATTCTCTCTTGCTCTTCTAGCAAGGTCGTTTACCGCCTTACTCATACCAACTAAATTAAGTTGGTCGGCATTTTTAATAACTGGAACTATTAAGTCTCCATTGCCTAAAGCCGCGGCCATTCCTAAATTAATATTCTTTTTCTTTATAATAGTATCGCCTTCAACTGAAATATTTACCATTGGAAAATCCTTAATGGCCTTGGCGACGGCCTCCATAAATATTGGTGTAAAGGTTAGATTTTCGCCTTCACGCTTCATAAAGGCATCTTTAACCTTTTTACGCCAATTCCAAATCTTAGTTACATCCGCTTCTATGAATGACTGCACATGCGCTGAAGTTTGAATACTTTCAACCATGTGATGCGCAATGAGTTTCCCCATTCTTGTCATTTCTATTATTTCATCTCCCCCACTTAATGAAGTAGTCTTTGGTGAACTATTATCTGGTTGTGCAGTAACTTTAGCTTTAGGCGCCTCCGAAGATTTCTCATTTGAGACTTTCGACCCGCGGCCTTCTATATAAGCCAGGATATCATTTTTTGTAACGCGTCCATCTTTTCCAGTACCCACTATTGCATCAAGTTCCGCCTGAGCTATGTTCTCGGCGGCCGCAATATTTTTAACTAATGGAGAATAAAAGCGATCCTCTGAATTTGTAATAACATTAGCTTCAGAAACAGCCGCAATAGGAGCCTCTATTGTTTTAATAACATCCGATGACGGAGCAGGCTCTACTTCAGTGGCAATATCTTCTGAGTCCCCTCCTTCAGTTTCAATAACTGCTATGGTTTGCCCAACTTGAATTACATCGTCTATATCAAATAAACGTTCTACAAGTACGCCATCCACTTCACTCGGAACCTCACTATCCACTTTATCGGTTGCTATTTCCAGAACAGCTTCGTCCGCTTCAATAGTATCCCCAATATTTTTGAGCCAATTAGTTAGCGTAGCTTCAGCTACACTTTCGCCCATTTTTGGAAGTTTCAATTCAAATTTCGCCATAACCTAATTTTCGATATTTATTCAATATTAAGATGGTGCAAAATTAGTTAAAAAAAGCTCAGATTTGATTTAATTTATCTAAAAAACAACGACACTACCCTTTTCGTCACTTTTATCACTTCCAATTATGAAGTTAGAACGCGGTGGACAAATACGGAATTGATTATTTCTGTTTTTAAACTTTGACATAACTGAAAAAATTTGAGAATACGGCATATAAGCTACATCAAATATAAAGAGGCAATTTTTTAAGGTACCGTCGTCAAACAGTGATTTTGACGCCGTTCCAAGCTCAATTTCCATTTTTTCTGAAAGCTTTCGATACAATGTTAAATCTTCTGTAAAAACATAAGCCCTTTCTGTTTTCGCATTCGGAATTTCCTTTGCTTTTCCTCTGGAAATTTGAATCATTTTAGCAAGAACTACAGCAGCACTCACCGAAAAACTTAAGAACAAATTTTGTGAAAAATGCTTTTTATAGAAAATATGCATAGCATTATAAAAGCGATCGAAATAGACCCGATCCTTAAGGGTACTCTCTCCTTTATAATGTAATGTGTTCACTGAACCTAAATATTGATTCTGATAACCAGCCTTCGCAATCTTAAAAGACAGATCGATATCTTCACCATACATAAAATAATCTTCATCAAATCCACTGACCTCGTTATAAACACTTCGTTTCATGAACATAAACGCTCCTACCAAAATATCAATAGGTCCATCGTCCTTATCAGATATATGACTGGCGTAGTATTTTTTTACAAAGCCCATTAGTTTAAGTAATGACACTTTTGGTGTTGGAATGTTCCGCTTACTTTCAGGAAGAAAATTACCTGTCCCATCCATTAAATGAACTCCTAGAGCCCCCATATTGTCGATGGTTTCGGCATAATCAATACATCTTTTAAAAGTGCTTTCCTCCACAGCAGTATCAGGATTTAATATACAGAGATATTCTCCTTTTGCTACCGCAACAGCTTGATTATTTGCCTTACTGAACCCTACATTTTCTTTATTCTGAATTAAAGTAATACGCGGAAAACGTTCCTTTACCATTGCACAACTATCATCCTCAGAGTTATTATCGATTACAATAATTTCTCCGTCCAAATATTTGAGACCTGCCTCAACACTTAAAATACATTGTTCGAGAAAATAGCGAACATTATAATTTAGAATAATGACAGATATTTTCAAATTATGAGCTTTTTAAGGAATTTTCGAAAGGAATTCGGTTTATAATACTTCGTCCCAAAGTGACCTCATCTGCATATTCCAATTCGTCGCCAACCGATATACCTCTGGCAATAGTAGTCGTTAGGATATCATATGGCTCAATTTGTTTGAAAATATAGAAATTAGTTGTATCGCCTTCCAAAGTTGAACTTAGTGCAAAAATAATCTCATCGATAACTCCTGCTTTTACTTTCTCCACTAGGCTAATTATATTTAATTCACTTGGTCCTATTCCGTCCATTGGCGAAATCTTACCTCCCAAAACATGATAATGTCCCCTATATTGACTGGTGTTTTCTATAGCCATAACATCTCTGATATCTTCTACTACACATACAATCTTTTCATTACGACTGGGGTTTGCACATATTTCACAGCGTTCTGTATCACTAATATTATGACAATTGACGCAGAAATTAATTTCATCGCGCATTTGCTGAAGGCTTTTAGAAAGCCTTAAAGCCTGTTCCTTTGGTTGTTTCAACAAATGAAGCAACAATCGAAGTGCCGTTCGTTTACCAATACCCGGTAACTGTGACATTTCGTTAACAGCATTTTCCAATAATTTTGAAGAGAAATCCATAGCAAACCAAAATAGGAGGCAAGATAAAAAAAATGCTTCAGAAAAATAGGTTTCTCTGAAGCATTGTATCATTAGAAATTGATTCTAATTCTTAATGAACTTTTTAGTTACTTCACCATTTTCAGAATTGATTCTTAAAAAATAAATACCTGATCTCAACAAAGAAACATCAAGACTATGTGTACTTTCAACAACCTTATCTGCCTCATATATCAGTAATTTACCTGATAAATCGAAGATACGAATATCAATTTCTGAAGGCGAGATCAAGGAAACGGTAATCTCAGCCGAAGCAGGGTTTAGATAAACTTGAACATTATCAACTGAAAAAACCGAAGTAAGCCCTAATTTAGAATCTTGAACGTCAGAAGACCAAAGGCCTCTTCCCCAGGAGCCGGCATATATCTTGTCTTGTAAATTATTAATTTCAAGTTCATTAATACGAACATTAGGAATATTATTAGAATATGGAAGCCAATTGGTTGTGTTATTATCGATATCACAGATTCCATAATTCATTCCAACATCGAGCGCATCGGCTCCGTTATCATCCCACACAATCGCAAGTGCACTAAAATCAGGAAAATTCTTTTTATAGTTGACCCAAGTGGCTCCCCCATCTATTGAAACCATTACTCTGTTGGCATCGGCAGTAGTAATGGCAACCTTATTCGGATTAGTTGGATGAATTGCAATACTGTTAATCGAACCACCCGGAGCCGTAATTGTTGCCCAATTTGTCGCACCACCATCGGTTATTTTATATAGTGTAGCGCCTTGTGAAGCGTACATAGTTTGTGGGTTTCAAGAAGATATTTTTAAATGATCTAATTTCGCTCCAAAATCCTGTGAAACTGGAGTCCATGTAATTCCCTTATCTCTGGATCGATGCACCCTAGTATATCCCACATAAATAGTGTTGGACAAAATAGGATGCTGATCGAAAGGTGTAACCCAATTTCCCGGATTCATCTCACCAATAGGATTATTTATAGTTCCGAGACTTACCCCCTCCATCGTCTGTTCTAAACAAATCTCCACCTTGAGTAGTCCCATACATTGTATTTAAATTCCCCTTATCTACAAAACTTTCCATTCCGTCTGCTCCTAACCAGTCCTTCCAACCATTGGCAGCTGTATAGAGCGAAGTCCCATTGTCTTGGGATCCACCACTAACAACAATATTAGGTGATTTAGAAATACCAATCTTATATAACTATATTATCCCTAGTACCTTATAGAGATGGGTATAAGAGGTTGAATTTAAGTTTCCTGTATTAGCAGCTTTAAAAATTCCATCAACGCTATAAGTTTCAGCATCGATCATCTTCAAATATTCTTGAAGTTGTAACCCTTTAAAACTTAGTAAAAGTGGAAACAGGAAAAGTAATTTGCAACTGTTTTTCATAATTAATTGAGTTAGTTATTGAGAAATTAATACACTCAATTAAAATTTCTATTATTAATTAATTTTGCGCAGAGATTCCTTCAAAATAATTAGAGACTTTAAAATAAAGGAGGTTACAAGGAGATTCCTTGCGTAAATAACAAAAAATGCTTCATAAAAACGAGTTGCAAATTGTTGCTCAACCAAAAGTTGGCAGAATTAACAGCTCGATAATTCATTTTTTCAATCTAGCATCAATAAGAGATATATTATGGTGCTATTTATAGTCTTATGCCAAATTAATTTTTTCTTCACCTAGGTTCTTGGGCATTATTTATTGATTATTGTTTATTGCGTGTTGTTTATTAATCATTTGAAATTAGACCTTTTCACTTTTAACTTCTGTCCTTCTAAACTCGAATCTGTGTGCTATAGAAACCAACTAAAAAGATTCGTATTCTTCATAAACTTTGTATTTTTATCAAAAACCTTCACATCTATTTTATAATATATGCAGCCAATTCAAATTATTCTTCTGATTGCCGGTTATTTTGGAATCTTATTAATCATTTCATTTTTAACAAACAAAGGGGGAAGCAACGCTGATTTTTTCCAGGCCGGCAAACAGTCACCCTGGTATCTGGTGGCATTTGGTATGATCGGTGCTTCTTTAAGTGGCGTAACATTTATATCTGTTCCTGGTTGGGTAGAAGCTTCCAAATTCGGTTATTTCCAAGTAGTTCTTGGGTATACTGTTGGTTATGCCGTGATAAGTCTAGTGCTGTTACCAATGTATTACCGTCTTAACTTAACATCTATTTACACCTATTTGGAGGGACGCTTCGGAAGGTATTCTTATAAAACTGGAGCATCTTTCTTTCTTCTATCGCGTATTGTAGGTGCAAGTTTTAGGCTCTATTTGGTGGCAATCGTACTACAGAATTTAGTATTCGATGCTATGGGTGTACCATTTTGGGTGACTGTTACTGTCACTATTTTACTGATTTGGCTCTACACATTTAAAAGTGGAATAAAAACTATTGTATGGACAGACACCCTGCAAACTTTGTTCATGTTAATTTCTGTTGGGGTAGCTATATATTATGTCGCAACGAATTTAGGTCTTTCGGCTTCATCTGCATTTGAATATTTAGGGGACAGTGATCTATCACAAATCTTCTTTTTCGATGATTGGAAATCTGGAAATCACTTTATCAAACAATTTTTAAGTGGTGCCTTTATAGCTATTGTAATGACAGGCCTCGATCAAGATATGATGCAAAAAAACTTGACTTGTCGAAATCTGAAGGATGCACAAAAGAATATATTTTGGTTCACGATAGTGCTAACTATAGTGAACTTCATTTTTCTAGCTCTCGGACTATTATTAACCGTTTATGCCGAGCAAAATGGAATCGACGCCCATAAAGATCAACTGTTCTCTACAATCGCCGTAAACTCAGATTTAGGTATTGGCATCGCCGTATTCTTTTTACTAGGACTCATTGCTGCGGCATACTCTAGCGCAGATAGTGCACTAACTGCTTTAACAACATCATTTAGTATTGATATTTTAGATATTGAAAAGAAATATGAACCAAAAAAGCAAGTTAAAATTCGGCAGCGAATTCATATAATCATGTCGCTGGTGCTAATTGTCGTGATTATTTTTTTTAAATATATTATCGCAGATGCATCCGTAATTGCGAAACTTTTTACTTTCGCGGGCTATACATACGGACCACTTTTAGGTCTTTATGCTTATGGAATGCTAACTAAATGGGAGGTGAAAGATCTCTGGGTTCCTCTAGTGGCGATTGCGACCCCCTTCTTAGGATATGCTATCAGTTTTCTTTGCGAGACAGCCTTTAATTTTGAATTCGGATTTTTTATTTTAATCCTGAACGGAGCCCTAACATTTCTTGGATTAGTATTGATTCGTACTAAGAAGGACTAAAGTACAAGCAACCTCAGATTCGATATTATTTTCGCTAAGTAATTCATATAATTCAGAATTCTCAGTACCAGGGTTGAAAACAACTCGGTTAGGATTCAAGGAAACTATATAGTTATAATAATCCTTTTGGCGCTGTGGATTAAGATAAAGCGTAATCGTATCTATGTCTTCAAATACTTTCTTCTCCTTAATAATTTCGATCCCCGCAACTTTGCCCTCTCTTAATCCAATTGCGACTACCTCATAATTATTATTCACTAACCTATTGATTGCCATATGCGAATAACGTGAGGGATTAAGACTTGCCCCCAAAACAAGAGTTTTCTTCATTAAATTAGCTTTTGTGAAAGTTCCCACATTTCCAAATAAATTCATAATAATAGGTTAAAAATTACGCCTAATGTAACATTTCTAAGAAGACTTCGTCTATATAATAGAAATGTTTCTCTTTACTGTGAAAAGTTTTACGTTGATGGTTAGTGTTAATAATAGCAGTAAAGTTACAAGCCCGAGATTCTAGATCTCGGGCTTGTTTTTTTATGTTAAACTACGATTTTCTTGTAACAAGATTTTAATTCAAGCGTCCTAATATAAGTATCATTAATCTTTGGAAGCATCTTTTCAAATAAATAGGCTATACAAAGTACTATGTTATATCAATCAATCAAAAAATCAAGCAATCAAACATGAGAAAATTAGTAGTATTATTTTTACTCGCAATTAGTTTTTCGGTAACAGCGGCCGATTCCTACCCTACTTCAGAAAGACCTGGTAAAATAACCGGTTTTGTCATTGACAAGAACCTAAAAGCACCATTACCATATGTTACTGTGGTAATAAAAGATCTTGCAGGTGAGATTGTTACAGGCGGTGTTACTGACGATAATGGAAAATTCACAATCGAAAAAATACCCGAAGGAAATAAACTCGTCTTTATTCAATACATAGGCTACAAAACATATAGCACCGAGATAAAGATTAGTAAAAAAGGTGACTTGATAGATCTAGGTAATATTTATCTCGAAGAAGACATTGCTTCCTTAGACGAAGTTACAGTAGTGGCCGAGCGGACTACAATTCAACAAAAACTAGATAGAAAGGTTATCACAGTTGGTAAGGATTTAATGACCGCTGGGCCAACCGCTTCAGATATCATGAACAATCTACCTTCAGTAAGTATTGACCAGCAAACCGGAGATATTTCCATGCGTGGAAATCAGAATGTTCGTGTTATGGTAGATGGAAAAATATCTAATGTACCTGTTGCCCAGCTTCTGAAACAAATTCCTTCTACCGCCATAAAGCAAATTGAACTAATTACAAACCCTTCCGCAAAATACAATCCAGAAGGAATGAGTGGTATTATCAATATTATTCTAGTTAAGAATGTGAACATTGGATTCAATGGGAATTTTAATGTAGGATTGACATATGAGGAAAGAGAGAAGTTTAATTCTTCTTTAGATATGAACTACCGTAATGGCAAGTTCAATTTTTTCGGAAGTGCAAATACTAATAATTCGAAGAATGTGAACTTCGGAAACATCAACCGACCAGCAGATAATTCAGATCAGCTTTTTGAATTTTTAGACACCAATAATTCAAATTTATTTAAGGTTGGTTTAGATCTCTACTTAAACGAAAAAAACACCTTGTCCATCTTTACAAACCAGAATTTATATAGCGGTAATACGCTGGGTACTGCGAAGATCATTTACAATGATGATTTTTCGAGAAATCAATCTCAAACCTTTCGTAGCGAAGGCGAAAGCATTTCCTCACAATATAATTTCAATTACAAATTAGATTTTGATAAAGAAGGCAGTAATATTGAACTAGAGGCAGATTACAATAATTATGACAATAATGAAGATGCGAATTTCAGCTTTACGGGCAACTCTCCTATCGAGAACTATGAAGATTTTGCAGATACAGATCGAGAGTCCTTAGTTGTAAACCTCGATTATATAAATCCGTTGACCGAATCTACTAAATTAGAACTTGGCTTGGAAGCGCGTATAGTTGACACCCAAATTGATTATACTTCAACAGGACAAACATTCAACGCTAGTGGTATCTTAAGCCCTACTCCAAGTACAGCTTTTGAATACAAAAGAGACATTTATTCTGCCTATGCTACCTACGGCAAAACACTTGAAAAATGGTCTTATCAATTAGGAGCACGCTTTGAAACTGTTGATGTAAAGGCAGATACAAATACTGTTCGCTCTTTTGAAAATGACTATATCCAAGTATATCCTTCTGCATTTCTAACGTATACTCCAACAGAGAAAAATCAATATCAGTTCAGTTACAGTCGTCGTGTAGATCGTCCAGGAATTGATCAAGTAAACCCCATTCGAGAGTGGAGTACACCACTTATTTCCTCATTCGGGAACACAGATTTAGAGCCTCAGTTCACCAATTCGGCAGAATTAAACTATACCCGTAATTTTGAAAAAGGAAGTCTTACATCAGGTGTTTTTTACCGTGTATTAAACGATGAAATAAACAGAGCCTTGTTCATTGATCGAACCGACGTAAACAAGGTAATCCTTACCTATGACAACTTCGACAATACCTCCGCCTATGGTATCGAACTTTCTAGTAATTATAAACCTACCAAATGGTGGAGTTTCAATGCTAGTTTCGATCTTTATAGTCAGACACAGACAGGTATCGCCGAAAGACTAAGCAATACTACAAATCCGACTGCTAATGACATTATTATTGAAACATTTGAAGTGGAGAATGTCGCCTATAACATAAGAATGTTTAACAACTTTAAGGTGACCAAGGATTTGAATCTATCGGCTTTCGGATTATATCGTGGAAAGGCTAGGACGCTGCAATTTAACGTAAACCCAATGTACTTTGTAAATATTGGAGCTCGCTATACTTTGTTCGATGGAAAAGGAACTTTCAGTGTCAATTACAATGATATTTTTGACACGATGAAATTTGCTTTTGATGGAGAACTACCTTATGTACAAGAAGGAGCGTTTAATTGGGAAAGTAATACTATATATGTTGGCCTATCGTATCGTTTTGGTGGCGAAAAATATCGGGCCAAGTCCAGAAAGAGAAGAGATGATAACGAAAAATCGGGTAGCGGCGGAGTTTTCTAGATATTAAGACAAATGTTATTAAATAGTTAAAATGGAAAAACATGTGAAACATTTTTAATGTTTCGGAGTCTATTAATAAAATGCCTAAACGACTTTTTATAATTTATTTGAATTAGCCTTTAAAACTTTATATACTTAGGTAAAAAAGCCTTCCGAATAAAATCGGAAGGCTTTCTTTATTAATAGGAGTTCTCATTTTTGATATTCAACAATATCTCATTACCATCTAATCATTGCACTTCCCCAAGTGAAGCCACTACCAAAAGCAGCTAATACCACTAAATCTCCTTCTTTTATTTTTCCCATTTCCCAAGCTTCAGTAAGAGCAATGGGTATTGAGGCAGCTGTTGTATTTCCGTATTTCTGAATATTATTAAAGACTCTTGAATCAGATAATTTTAATTTGTGCTGAATAAACTGAGATATTCTCAAATTAGCTTGATGTGGAATTAACATATCAAGATCATCTACCGATAGATTATTTGCATCCAAACCTTCTTTTATTACTTCGATAAAACGAACAATAGCATGTTTAAAAACAAAGGTGCCATTCATAACCGGGAAGTAAGGAATGTCTTCCTGTGGATTCTTATCAATAATCTCCGGCACCCAGCATGAAGTACTTGGTCCGTTCAAAGCCAATTCATCTTTATGCTTACCTTCACTATGTAAATGTGTGGAAAGAATACCACCCTTTCCAGAGTCGTTTCTTGAGACAACTGCTGCACCTGCCCCATCACCAAAAATCACAGAAATCCCTCTTCCCCTTGTTGTAAAATCAAGCCCTCCACTATGATTCTCACTACCAATAACCAAAATATGCTTGTGCATACCTGTCTTAATAAACTGATCGGCCACTGAAAGAGAATACACAAATCCACTGCATTGATTACGAACATCCAAAGCAGGAATAGTGCGCATCCCCATAAGTTCTTGAACCTCCACCCCGCCTCCGGGAAAATACATTTCGGGGCTCAATGTTGCGAAGATAATCATGTCAATATCATCTACTGTTAAACCAGCTCTTTCTATTGCAATTACAGACGCTTTCACTGCCATAGTAGAGGTCGTATTTCCATCACCTTTTTTAATATGCCGTCTTTCTTTAAT
>JBLHIC010000070.1:0-13469 GCA_047614245.1 Flavobacteriaceae bacterium | reverse complement strand
AATTGGATATGAGGAAAGGAAGCCCCTTTTTAATGAAACCAATCAGGTAATTGTTGCGGGGAAGGGAGTTAATTATACGTCTAATAATCCCCTGAATCCTGATGATTTTACAAATGCCGCAATTGACGAGCATGATATTTATAAATCGGAATTAGTTGCGAGAATCACCTTCGGACAAAAATACTTTTCTAACCCCGATATGAAATTCAATATTGGGAATGATCGTTATCCACGACTTACAATAACTGCGGAAAACGGGCTTGGCTCCAACAATTCCAACTACAATTACACGCAATTACGCGGGAGATTGGATCAAGAGCTTAGTTTGGGAAACAAGGGGCAGTTTTACTATAACCTGAGGGGAGGTATCTTTTTTAATGCTGATAATATTTCTTTTGCCGACTTCCAACATTTCAATGGAAATCAGACTCGAGTCGGCACGGCTGGGAATTACACCAATGTGTTTAATCTGCTTCCATATTACCAACTTAGCACCAATAAAAGCTATTTTGAAGGCCATCTAGAACATGATTTTAGAGGTTGGATACTAGGGAAAATTCCAGGAATCAATCAACTAAATTTCAATCTAATTGGTGGTGCACATTTTCTAACTACTGAAACTAATAAACCCTATGCAGAATGGTCTGTGGGTATTGACAATATAGGAATCGGCAAATACAGACTGTTGCGATTAGACTATGTTCGGTCCTATTTTGGAGGAAATAGCACAGGTGCCGTTATTTTTGGTTTAAAATTTATGGATCTACTCGGATTGTAATAATTCTGATTTCTTCACCTGGATAATTTGTACCTTAATCGCTTTACTTCTAAATTAGTTTGAAAATCACTTAAAGAGATAAATGGTTTTTATATTACGGCACCGGTGATTCTAAAGTTGCGGTAGCCGTTTATGAACCAGCAAATCCTTCAACGAAGTAGCTATTAATTTTTATCCTCCAACAAGGGAACAAAGCGAAACTCGCCAAATTCTTCTTTTTCAAATTCGGTAGTTGAGGTGCGCTTAAAGACGGTCATAATTTGCACGTCATCTCCAACTGGTATAACGAGCTTCGCTCCTACTTTGAGCTGCGCTAACAAAGGATTAGGTACAAAGGGTGCTCCTGCGGTTACTATAATCCCGTCGAATGGAGCTTCTTTCTTCAAGCCAATATACCCATCACCAAAGATTAATTTCTTGGGACGGTAGCCTAACTTTGGAAGAAATAATTGCGCCTTTTTAAATAATTCGTTCTGGCGTTCAATAGAATAGACAACGGCACCCATTTCTAACAAAACAGCGGTTTGGTAGCCGCTACCGGTACCAATTTCTAGGATTTTATCTCCCCTCTTTATCTCTAGCAGTTCGGTCTGACGAGCTACCGTATAAGGTTGTGATATCGTTTGATCTGCTCCAATTGGAAAGGCTTTATCAACGTATGCATGATTCAGAAACCCTGAATCCATAAATAAATGTCTTGGGATCTTATTAATAGCCTTTATAACTCCTTGGTTGACAATCCCCTTTCTTTCGAGGGTCTCCACCAACTTTTTACGCATTCCTTTGTGAGTAAAAGTATCTTTCATCTCCACAAAGATGTAAAGAAAGTGTCAAATTACAAGTATCAAACTGCAAAAAAAGGAATGTTCTAAATCCGAATTCACGCTTCGTAAATTCTACCAAATCCCTTACATTTGTAGAAAACCAATACGAATGTTAAAAGCTGGAGTCATAGGTGCCGGACACCTTGGGAAAATTCATTTAAAGCTACTGCAGCAATCCGATAAATATGAACTTATCGGGTTCTTCGATTCGAACGTAGCTGCTTCCGAAGCAATAGAAAAAGAATTTGGATATAAAAGTTTTCCAAACATGGAAGCGCTAATTGACACCTGTGACATGGTAGATGTTGTAACGCCTACGCTCCACCATTTTGAATGTGCTAAAAAAGTAATTGAAGCAGGTAAGCATTTGTTTATTGAAAAACCAATTACTAATACTGTCGAGGAGGCAAACATCATTAGAGATCTTGCAAAGAAGCATAATGTGAGAGGACAGGTGGGACAAGTAGAGAGATTTAATCCTGCGTTTCTGGCTATAAAAAATACAATTAAAAATCCGATGTTTATTGAGGCGCATCGCCTAGCAGAGTTCAATCCTAGGGGAACTGATGTTTCAGTAGTTTTGGATTTGATGATACACGATATCGATGCCATACTTAGTGTGGTTGATTCTGAAGTTATAGATATTCACTCGGGAGGTGTTGCTGTAATTAGTGAAACTCCGGATATTGCAAATGCCCGAATCGAGTTTGAGAATGGTTGTGTTGCCAATCTTACTGCAAGTAGAATTTCACTTAAAAGTATGCGCAAGGTTCGCTTCTTTCAAAAGGATGCTTACATATCGGTTGACTTTTTAGAAAAAAAATGTGAAGTTGTAAAAATGAAGGATGCCCCTGAGAATCCTGACGATTTTGCAATGATACTTACTAATGCCGAAGGAGTAAAAAAACAGATTTATTTTAAAAATCCGGATGTTGAACAAAACAATGCAATTTTAGATGAACTGGAAGCATTTGCACATTCGATTCACACAGACACCGTGCCTGTTGTTAGTCTAACTCAAGGGGCTGAAGCCTTAAGAGTAGCAATGAAAATAATTGAGAACTTCAAGAAGATATAAGTCGGGGGTCTTTAAAGGGTTGATTAAAATTGAAAAGAGAGAGTAAATAGAATTTTTAACTAAAAGATACCCACATCCGTGGGCATTTATATGAAAAACATTGCAGTTATTGGAGCAGGTACTATGGGCAACGGAATCGCGCATACCTTTGCACAATTTAATTATAAAGTACAGCTCATTGATATCTCCCAAGCTTCCTTGGATAAAGGGATTGCTACGATTACCAAGAACTTGGATCGTATGGTTACCAAAGAAAGAATCACAGAGGCTCAAAAAGCACAAACATTAGACAATATCACAACCTTCACAAATATGGAAGAAGGTCTAGAATATGCAGGTTTGGTTGTAGAAGCGGCTACTGAAAACCTAGATTTGAAATTAAAAATATTTCAGGATTTAGAGCGGTTTTGTCCAGATGACACGATTTTAGCCAGCAATACATCCTCAATTTCAATCACACAAATTGCAGCAGTTACTTCTCGCCCTGAGATGGTAATCGGAATGCATTTCATGAATCCTGTTCCAATTATGAAATTGGTAGAGATCATCAAAGGGTACAACACAAGTGATGAAACTTATAATACAGTGAGAGAGCTTTCGGAAAAATTAGGGAAAGTCCCAGTTGAAGTAAATGATTATCCAGGCTTTGTTGCGAACCGTATATTGATGCCAATGATTAATGAGTCAATAGAGACTCTGTATAATGGAGTTGCTGGAGTTAAAGAAATTGACACAGTAATGATGCTTGGAATGGCGCATCCAATGGGTCCTTTAGCTTTGGCTGATTTCATCGGTTTGGATGTTTGCTTATCCATACTCAATGTGATGTACGATGGATTTAAAAACCCGAAATATGCACCTTGTCCGCTTCTTGTGAATATGGTAATGGCAGGAAAACTTGGAATAAAAAGTGGTGAAGGGTTTTATGATTACAGCCAAAATCGAAAAGCTGAGAAAGTTTCGAACTCATTCCAGTAAAACTAATAATTACGAGCTAAATGCAAAAAATAGATAATATATTATTTTGGCGAAAATAATTCCATTCCGAGCAGTACGCCCGACGCGTGACAAGGTAAGTTTAATCGCTTCACGATCGTATCAAAGTTATACAATCGATGAGCTAGAATCGCGCTTGCGGGACAATCCGTTTTCATTTTTACATATTGTAAATCCAGGGTATCGTTATCACAAACAAACTTCGGGGGAAGAGCGATATCATTTAGTTCGAAATCGTTATCAAGAGTTTAAAGAAGATCGATATTTCATTCAAGACGAAAACCCGTCATTTTACATCTACAAGATTGTGAACAGGGATGGTTCTGAATTTAATGGTATTGTTGCTGCAGCAAGCGCCCAAGACTATGAAGATGACATTATAAAGAAACATGAAAACACCTTAGAATATAAAGAGCAATTATTTGAGAAATACCTAAAAACAGTTGGCTTTAATGCCGAGCCAGTACTTCTTACGTATGCTGATAATGATGAATTGGCGTTAATCATCAAAACTGTCATGCTCGACCGCGCTGAATATGAATTTACAACGACCTATCGGGACACCCATTATTTATGGAATATTGACGATAAAACTATCGTAAAGCGAATTTCTGAATTATTTGGAACTATGGATTCCTTATATATTGCAGACGGTCATCATCGCTCGGCTTCTTCGTGTTTATTGGCGAAAGGTTTAGAAGCTGAAAATAAAAACCATATAGGAAACGAATCATATAATTACTTCATGAGTTATCTCATTCCCGAGAGTAATTTACAAATATTCGAGTTTAACCGTATGGTGAAGGATTTGAATGGCCTAAGCAAAGAAACCTTTTTAATTAAGCTCGACGCTTTGTTCCGTATTGAAAATCGTGGACTTGAATACTACAAACCCTCTAAAAAGCATCATTTTAGCATGTATTTAGATGGTGAGTTTTATTCATTATACCTTAGGAAAAACAATTACGAAATAACTAATGCGCTCGACGGTTTAGACACCCAGATATTATACATCACTATTCTAAAGCCAATTTTAGGCATAGAAGACTTAAGAAACGATCAGCGTATTTCATATGCTCATGGAAGAAACGATTTGGCTTATGTTAAAATGCTAGTAGACAGTGGAGAATATGAGGTAGGTTTCGGACTTATTCCCGTGAGTACTGAAGAGATGAAACATTTAGCAGATGAAGGTTTGAAAATGCCTCCAAAAAGCACATACATTGAACCAAAACTTAGGAGTGGGGTTACCATTTATGAATTTTAATGAAAAAGAAATTAGATGTTAGATGTTAGACAAAAAAAATAAAGCTTTGAATCTTCGAGATTTTGAAACTATAATAATAGAACATAATAAATAGACAAATTTGAGTATTTCTGAAAATTTAAATCAATTAGAAAACACCCTTCCCTCGGAGGTCACTCTAGTAGCGGTTTCTAAAACCAAACCTGTAGCAGATTTACTTGAGGCTTATAACGCTGGACAACGAGTTTTTGGTGAGAATAAGATTCAAGAGATGGAAGCCAAATGGAAGGAGATGCCAAAGGACATTGAGTGGCATATGATAGGTCACGTTCAAACGAACAAAGTGAAATATATGGCGCATTTTGTGCGTTTAATTCACGCCGTCGATAGCATTAAACTTCTAAAAGAGATAAACAAGCAAGCATTAAAAAATAATAGAATCATAAACTGTTTACTTCAGGTGAAAATTGCTGAAGAAGAGAGTAAATATGGGATGACAGAAACAGATATACATACTTTATTAACTTCTGAAGAAGTTCAATCTTTTGAAAATATTAAAATTGTGGGACTTATGGGAATGGCAACCTTCACCGACAACAAAGAGCAGGTCTCGGCAGAGTTTCAGAAACTCAACACATATTACGGCGAAATAAAAGAGACATATGATTTTAGCGTTCTTTCGATGGGAATGAGCGGAGATTATGATCTAGCCCTTGAAACCGGAAGTACGATGATTCGTGTTGGAAGTAAAATCTTTGGAGAACGCAGCAACTAGATTGGTGAATAGTGATGGGAAAATAAATAAAAAATGGAAGCTTTTATTTGGGAGATTTGGCGCAAGGACTAGGGCGAAAAATTAGAATTTTCATCCCTTTTACGGTAATCAATTATTAATTGAGAATATTCAATAAACTGATGTACGCAATATTAGATATAGAAACTACAGGCGGGAAATACAATGAAGAGGGAATAACAGAAATCGCTATTTACCGTTTTGATGGTCATAAAATTGTTGATCAGTTTAGTAGTTTGGTAAATCCAGAACGAGACATCCAGCCGTTCGTTGTTAATCTCACTGGAATAAATAATAAGATGCTTCGGCACGCGCCCAAGTTTTATGAGATTGCAAAACGTATTATTGAAATTACTACGGACTGTACTCTAGTTGCCCACAATGCTAAATTTGATAATAGAATTCTAACTACCGAATTTGATCGCCTAGGATATGAATTCGATTTAAACACACTTTGTACTGTAGAGCTTTCTAAGAAATTAATGCCCGACTTACCATCATATAGTCTTGGAAAACTAGTTAAAACCTTGGGGATTCCTATGAGTGATCGTCATCGTGCTCAAGGTGATGCAAAGGCTACTGTGAGTCTTTTTAAATTGTTGTTAGCCAAAGATATCTCGAAAGAAATTGTTCTCTCCTTAATAAAAAAAGATCCTAAGAGACAGGTTGAACCAAAGCTATTAGACCTTATCCAAGCAGTACCTTCCAAGACCGGTGTTTACTACATGCATCGAAAAGATGGGACCATTATTTATATAGGAAAAAGTAAAAATATTAAGAAACGACTCACTCAGCATTTTACAAATGACAATAGAAAGTCGAAGCGAATCCAGTTAGAAGTAACTGCTGTTACTTATGAAGAAACAGGTAGTGATCTTATAGCGCAATTGAAAGAAAGTGAAGAAATAAAGCACAACAAACCTTTATATAATCGTGCACTGCGAAAGACGCTTTTTAATTATCAACTCAATTCACAAAGAGACGATAAAGGTTACATAAACCTTAGTATCGAAAAAGCAGACGGTCGTAAAAAAGCAATTACTACCTTTACAAACTATCAACAAGCTAAAACAACACTTTTTCGAATTACAGAAGAAAATAATTTATGCCAGAAGCTCAATGGATTATACGAATCGCAAAGTAATTGCTTTCTATACGGTTTGAAAGAGTGTAACGGAGCTTGCATTAATGAAGAGTCATCAGAAATATACAATGATAGGGTTCAAACTGTTATTGAAAGGTATAGTTACAAGAATCAAGATATGCTTCTTATCGATGTAGGAAGGGATATTGAAGAACGTTCTGTTATTTTGATTGAAAATGGGCAATATAAAGGATTTGGTTTTTATAACTTGAACCATCAAATAACCAATCCCGCGATATTAAAATCTATCATTAATCCGATGCCAAACAATCGCGATGCTCAGCATATCATCCAAAGCTATTTGCGAAGGCACAAAGTGCTAAAAACAGTAAAACTAGAGCCTAACGAAGTTAATTAAATGAAAACTGAAGGGCTTTTATTAAAATAAAAAAGATAATTTGAGACTTATTAAAAATAACAAGTGGCGTGCCAAACTTCATGAAATCATTTATGAAGCCGACACTGGTGTTGGCAAAATATTCGATGTTATCCTGTTAGTTTTAATTTTACTAAGTGTAATTTTAGTAATGATGGAGAGCGTTAGCTGGATTGATGCTAAATACCATAAATTGCTATATGTTGGTGAATGGATTATCACTATATTTTTCACTTTTGAGTACATAGCAAGAGTCATAACAGTCAAGAGACCTAAAAAGTATATTTTCAGTTTTTATGGAGTCATAGACCTCCTTTCAACCATTCCTCTTTACTTATCCTTTATCTTTGTTGGAAGTAACTACTTGTTAACAGTTCGAGCGCTGCGATTATTGAGAATATTCAGGATCTTAAAGCTAACGAGATATGTAGGAGAATCGAACAAACTTTCCAGAGCCTTACTTCATAGTCGTGCAAAAATATTCATATTTCTTTTTGCTGTGATCATCATTTCAATTATTGCTGGAACTCTCATGTATCTTATAGAGGGAGAGAAAAGTGGTTTTACAAGTATTCCACGCAGCGTTTATTGGGCTATTGTGACTTTAACTACCGTGGGATATGGTGATATCTCTCCTGAAACTCCTCTTGGGCAACTTATTGCAAGTGTCATTATGATTATGGGTTATGGTATTATAGCCGTTCCAACGGGAATAGTTAGTGCGGAGTACGCAAGAAGCCAACCGGAGATTAATGTCAACACTCAATCTTGTCGTAATTGTGGAAACGAAAAACATAGAGACAAGTCAGAATTTTGTCACAAGTGTGGAGATAAATTACATTCACATAGTAATAAAAAAGAGGAAATCTAGGAGTAATGTCTTCAAAAAAACCATTGCTAATTTGTGTTGTTGGCGCCACAGCCATAGGAAAAACTGCACTATCCATTGAGATCGCCAAAGCATTTACTTCGGAAATAATTTCGGCAGATTCTCGTCAGTTTTATAAAGAAATGAAAATTGGGACCGCTGTTCCTTCTGCGGAAGAATTAGCCGTAGTACCTCATCATTTTATTCAGAACAAAAGCATCTTTGAGAATTTTAATGTCGGTGATTTTGAAAAAGAAGCACTTCAGAAGCTGGAGCAGTTATTCAAAAAAGATCCAGTTGTTGTAATGGTTGGTGGTTCTGGCTTGTACATAGATGCCGTCGTAAAAGGACTGGATTCATTTCCAGAGGTCTCTTCGGAAGTGCGGAAACAGTTAAATGAGGAACTTCTATCAAATGGAATAGAGACGCTTCAGAAAGAATTAGAAGAAATAGATCCTGTGTATTTTCAAAAGGCAGATGTACAAAACCCGCATCGCGTTATTCGTGCCTTAGAAATTTTCCGAAGCAGTGGGAAGTCATATACTTCTTTTCTGAAAAACAAAGCAAGTAACAGACCGTTCGAAACACAATTTATTGGTTTGACTGCGGATAGGCAATTAATTTATAATCGAATTAATAAGAGAGTAGATCTTATGGTTGCTTCTGGCTTGATTGAAGAAGCAGAATCCCTAAAGGCCAATAAAGACTTGAATGCGCTCCAAACTGTTGGCTATAGAGAGTTATTTCAATTTTTTGATGGAAAAATGACGAAGGAAGAGTCGATAGAAGAAATTAAGAAGAATACAAGAAGGTTTGCCAAAAGACAAGGTACTTGGTTCCGAAAAAATAAGCAGATTAGTTGGTTCGATTACACTACTAAAGCTTCAGAAATTATTAGCGCAATAAAAATAAAAAACGCCCTTTAACAGGGCGCTATTTACACTTATTATTTTAGATTTCTATCTAGTTTTCCACCTCGTTCTTAACGACCAAACGGAAACCTTCACCATGAATATTGACAATTTCAACATTGTCATCCTTCCCTAGACATTTACGTAATTTTGCAATGTATACATCCATACTTCTAGAAGTAAAGTAATTATCATCACGCCAAATCTTTGTAAGTGCTAGCTCACGTGGCATCAAATCATTTTTATGCAATGCCAGCATCCTTAAAAGTTCATTCTCCTTTGGTGAGAGCTTAACTGTATCTTCTTTGTTATATGTCAAGAATCTCAGCTTAGAATTTAAATAGAAACCACCGATTTCGAATTCAAATTGCTTGCTATCTGCGACTGTATCCACAGCTTTACGCTGTATTATAGCCTTAATCTTCATCAATAAGACCTCACTATCAAATGGTTTGTTCAAGTAATCATCCGCCCCTACTTTGTAACCCTTCATTACATCTTCTTTCATAGCCTTAGCTGTCAAGAAAATGATTGGCACTTCCGCATTTTTTTCACGTATTTCCTTAGCCAAAGTAAAACCATCTTTATACGGCATCATTACATCGAGGATACAAAGATCATAATCATCTTTTTTAAACTTCTCAAAGCCTTCCATTCCATTTTTTGCATGAGTTACATTGTAGTCATTCATTGAAAGATAATCTTTGAGTACCGTTCCAAAGTTTGGATCGTCCTCAACCAATAGGATTTTTTTATTTTCTGTTTCCATAATTTAAGATATTAAGTGTAAATTTATTATAAAGGTACTACCCTTGTCTTTTTCACTTTCCACATAAATCTGTGCATCGTGATCATCTAATATTCGTTTGACGTAAGCCAATCCGAGACCATGTCCTTTTACATTATGTATGTCTCCTGTATGCTCTCTATAGAATTTTTCAAATATTCTTTTTTGTACTGCTTTACTCATTCCGATTCCTTGATCGACTATTTTTAGAACTATACTATTCTTTACATTTTCGGTATAAACATCAATTTTCGGTACGCCGTCTGTATACTTAATAGCATTATCTAACATATTAACTACAACGTTTGTAAGGTGAAATTCATTTCCAAGAATGGAAGATTTCTGCGCATTAAAATTTGTGTTTATATACCCCCCTCGGCTTTCAACTATTAAACTCACATGTGTTATTGCATCTTCAACAATATCGTGAAGCTTAATTCGCTCCTTAGGCAGGTCAATCTCGTTCTTTTGAAGTTTTGAAATTCGCAAAACATTTTCAACTTGCGCATGCATTCTTTTGTTCTCTTCACGAATCATCCCTAAATAACGGGCCAGGAATTCTTTGTCATCCTTGACTTTAGGGTTTTTCAAAGCATCCAAAGCCAAGTTAATGGTCGCGATAGGCGTTTTGAACTCGTGCGTCATATTGTTAATAAAATCTGTCTTTATTTGAGATATCTGCCGTTGTCTAAAAATTTGAGACAGGGCGCTGGCATAGGCTAGTACAATTACAGCTGTAAAAGTTAAAGACAATAATGCCATCCCTAATATTGAACTAAGAACCTCCTTTTCCTTCCCTGAAAAATTAACGTACAGCGCATAATTAGAACCTAAGTCCTCATTAACAAATAATGGAACACTATAGGTAGTCGCAGGTGCCAAGTCAAACTTTCTTGACCGTACTTTTGTCGCCAACTGATTGCTATAAACAGCGAATTCGAATTGAGAAATTAACCCTCTTGCATTTAGCTCATCGGATATCAATTCTTCAATTTGACTAGCTGTAACACGTTTATGAATAGGTGTTTTTGCAGATATATTCACAAAGGCCTCTTCAAACTGACTTCTTTCAAAGTCTCTCATTCGGGTTATGGTCTTCTTCTTTATCTCCGTATTATCGGTACCATCTAAACTAGGGCTAATCTTAGTAGTACTTTTACGATTTGTTAACTTTTTAAATTGAATACTGTCAATTTCAGTATCTAGAAAACTTGATGACAATTTATAATCTTCTTGCAAAATACCATCAGAATAAATTATTGTCTCTTCGCTATTCTCTGTATCAATTTTATAAATTAATTCATTCATTGTAACACTCTCTGGGGAATCATAATCCTCAATTAGTTTGTCGTATATATCATAATAATAATCAATTTCACGTCGTTGAATTGCTCTTGAAGTTGTCGTGAGTATCTGCTTAACATTTATAGAAAACTGCTCGTCATTTGTTCTATACGAATTAGAAATCCAATACCCCTGAACAAAAATAATACCCAATAACGACAACGTCATTAGAGCTATGAGGAGAGCGAATAACTTTTTATTCATGATTCAAAAGTAAGATTTTAACATTTAGAGAAGTCTCGCTTTAACCAAATGTTAACAAAATAACATAACACCAAGTAAATGAATAAGTTATACTAATATAGAATGTATATCCAGGACCTGATTTTTAGTGGAAATTAGGTCAATATTCTCAATTATTAGATCCGCAAATTTTCTTTTTTTCTCATCCGACCATTGGTTCTTAATTCTTGACAAAACTTCTTTTTCTGAAATTTGATCTCTCGCTATAACCCTTCTTATTCGTTCTTGCTCTGGACTTACTACAAGTATCGTAAGATCACATTGTTTATAACCATCATTTTCAAACAATATTGCGGCTTCCTTAATACAAAATGTACCTTCTTGTTTCTTTTGCCACCTTTTAAAATGCGCTGTAACTTTAGGATGGATAATGGCATTTAACTGGTCTAGTAGTTCGGAATCATTGAATACTCTACTTGCCACATACTTTCGATCCAAAACCCTGTCCTGATAACAAGAACTCCCAAACAGCTTGATAAGCTTTCTTTTAATCACTTTCGAGCTATTAGTCAGCTTCCTAGCCTCAATATCAGCAATATAAACAGGAACACCTAGCTCTTTAAACATTTGCGCAACGGTAGTTTTTCCGCTGCCAATTCCTCCTGTAAGTCCTATTATTTTCATTTGAAGATTAAGTAATCAATTTTCTTAGTGCTCAATTCGATGTTATAGATTCGAGGTGGCCCCTCTTCTAGCTTCAGAAGTATAAAATCTTCATCAAGGTTCCGTTCGTTAAAATCACAGACAAGTTTAAAATCACTAGCATTTATCTCATTAAAATCTTCAACAGATACGTTAAAGGTTACTGTAACAGTGGTAGGTATTAATTTTACTATCGTCTCCTGTGGCACATTTGTTAATTGAATAGGCACAACCATCTTTTTTTGAGTAAATTCAGCAACATTTACAGAAATATTCACCTCCATTGGATCTATTGAAACCTTGGTATTTTCATGACCTATTAGCGAAACCAATTGGGAAAATGACTTGTCTATAATATCTTGAGATATAAATGTAGTTTCAACAAAATTAATCTCATTCAAGTAAGACGCAGGACCCGCTACTACAGCTGAATCTGGTTCAATTTTTAAACTATCTAATGATCGAAATCCGTCTTTGTAAGAGAATTTGGTTTTAGCAATTATCGGAATTTTTTTTGAAATAATCGCATCTAAACTTACAACGAATTGATCATTTGGAAGATTTCTAACAGTAAGATTGTTATTGAGCTGAGAAGAAACTAATCCCATCAATTCAACTTTAGGAATGATAATGTTTTTTTTACCTTCTACATAAAAGTTTTTTAAGTCGATATCGATAACTGGGCTTTTAAATCTATAATACAAGAATTCGAATCCGCTAGTAGTTAGATTAAAATCAATCTTCTTAATATTGTCATCTTTAATTTGGGTAGCCTCTGGAATATTCAAATAATGAATAGTAGCCGAAGCGGTTGCGGTATATTGTCTGGAAAACTTTGTTAGCACCCAAAAAACAGTCGCAAGCAGTAAAAAGAAGAAAAATCCTTTTAGTTTTGAATTCTTAAATGGGTTATAAAACCGTTTGCTCATATGGCTAACTTTGAAACTACTTAAAAAATAAATTCGGAAACTTTTTTTGCGGATCTTTATTTAATATCCGCACGAAAAATGTCGCTTTTAAAAAACCCAATCCGTAACCGAAAAATTGGACAAACACAGCAATTATTGAAAGTACCCCAATATAGACACTTTTATTTCTGAAACTAGAATCAAAGAGTATAAACCCCAAATAAAGAAGTAATGGAACGATAAACCTCGAGTCCAGTAATACGGTTAATATTACTGAAGCAATTACAAAAAACACAAAGCATGTTGGGAACCAAAATGTAATTTTCGCAGTTGTAGGATGCCAAGTATTTAAGATTGGGCGCACCATTCCAAATTTATTCACCTGCGTATAAAACTTCTTCCAAGAAATTCTCCGCTTATGAAATACATGGGCATTCGGAATAAATGTTGTTGAATAGCCTTCTTTCTTTATACGCTGAGAAAGATCAGGGTCTTCCCCCGGATGTATTTTTGCGTATCCTCCAGTTTTTA
>JBLHIC010000069.1:0-13780 GCA_047614245.1 Flavobacteriaceae bacterium | reverse complement strand
ATTTCAACGCGATTTGGATATATGGGATTATGTATTAACGCTCTAAAGTCAAAGTCGTAGTCTATATGCTCACTAACATAATAGCTTTCTTTCAGTCCGCTGAAGAATATTTCGGAATAAGCAATAGGATGTGGAGTATTGATTGAACATTCAATGAGTTTTGATGCATATTCAAACGAGCGCTTCGCCTTACTCTTCCGAAGAAATCGATATACCAATCCTTGAAAGTAAGAGGGGTTTTTAAAACTCTTAATATTAAAAGTCTTGCCATTAACAATAACCTTCTTTATAACATTTCGTTCCCCATGAGCAACAAACTCTCCAACCTTCTCAAAGTTAGTGATCAACTTTTCTAATTCAGGTTTTAGATGCTCGAATTTTGAATGGACAACAAAAGTTGAATGCATTTTTTATTTTATTAACTTCAAAAAATAAGTACTTTGCGAAGGTAATCTTTATGACTAAAATACTCGTAATACAGAACAAAAGAATTGGAGACGTACTTATAAGTTCGGTTATCGCCAATAATATTAAAAACGTTTTTAAGGATGCCCATGTGACTTATTTTGTTTACGATTATACAACTGGAGTCATTGAAAATAATCCCAATATAGATCGGATTATTGCTATAAATGATAAGGAATTAAAGAAGTTTCCAACCCTTTTAAAGACCATCAAGCAGATACGGCGGGAAGAATACGATATTATATTTGACTCCTACGCAAAGTTTCAAAGCAGAATTATGTGCCTTTTCTCTGGAGCCACGTATCGCATTGGTTTTAAACGAAAACACAAAGAACTGAAATTTCCTTTTTATACGAATCCCATTAACTTTTTAGATAAAAAAACACAATTCTGCGGAAAAGCAATTGAGGATCGAATAAACATTATCAATTCGGTTTTTTCATTGGAAAACCCAGATGATCGCCCTAAAATATTCCTCACAGAAGCTGAAAAAAATTACGATAGACTTATCGCTATTAAAGGACCGATAGTAATGTTTACGGTTCTAGGGAGTTCAATTCCGAAGTCATTACCTTTTGATTATGTAGCAACGCTTATCGATTATATTACTGACAATTATGAGGCCACCATCCTCTTTAATTATGCCCCTTATCAAAAAAAAGATGCCTTTAAAATTTACGAGTTATGTAAAAACAAGGAGCAAATCAACCTTGATATTTATGAAGATTCTATTCGTGGTTTCATTACTCTAATGAATAAATGTGATTTGCTAATTGCAAATGAAGGAGGGACAGTTCACATCACAAAAGCCTTGAACAAACCAACTTTTACGGTTTATTCTCCTTACATTGAAAAAGAAGATTGGAATAGTTTTGAAGATGGTATTGAGCATGATTCTGTACATCTCTTGGAAGAGAAACCAGATCTCTTTGAAGAGTTTACTAGAGATTCTCGAAAAGAAATTGAAGAAAACCCGGAGTCGCTATATAGAGAGCTTACTCCAGACATTATTATTAAAAAGATGAAACCATTTTTAGAAGGACATCTTAAAAGCGTTCAGAAGTAATATGAATATTCTCGATAAATTTCATAATTGGAGACGTAAGCGCAGATGGAACAAGCAATATCGTCAGGGACAATGGGACAATCTGAAAAGTGAAAAAGAAGCGAAACGATACTATCAGATTATTGATTATATAAAAGCGTATAGCCGTTCAAACCCTGCAATTCTAGATATTGGCTGTGGTGACGGGGTGTTAAACGAGCGTATAAAAGGGCTTGAGTTTAATTATTTTTTAGGCCTAGATTTCTCAGAAGTTTCAATAGAGCAAGCTGAAAAGAAAAATTTACCTAAAGCAGAATTTGTCGCTGAAGATGTCGTCACTTTTAGACCTCGACGAAATTTTGACGTAATTGTATTGAATGAAGCATTTTATTATATCCACAACACGGAAAAAGAGAATGTTCTAAACCGAATGCTTCAACATCTAAATAAAGATGGAATAATCATTACCTCTATCTACCGAGAGGGAATAGGATGCTGGGAGTATTTTAAAGAAAATCCAAAACTAAAAGAGCTTGAATTCACAACAGTGAAAACAGATGAAGACCTTCAATACTGGAAGATTGGAGCATACAGGAAGGTTTAGGTTATTGGTGAAATTTAATTCTTTGAAGCTAAGTAACTTCAGGATTGATAAGAAATTGTCCCCTTTAGAGGTTTTTTCAAGGTGATTGGTTATTGCTTAATCCCAAAATCAGTCCACACACTATTGTTAGACTTCGTTGCCTCGCGAATTGCTTTATTCTTTGCAATCATTTCGTCAGTCACATATCCTCTACGATGATCCAAATGCAAACAAACGGCACTGTACCTAATTTGTTTTGGCCTAAGACCATTATTTATAAGTCGCTCCCCTAATTCTCTGTCTTCTCCTCCATATTGCATCCGTTCATCAAATCCATTCACAGCTAAAATATCGCTTTTCCAACCGGAAGCATTATGTCCGTTCCAGGATGGTGTCGTAGGGGTCAGCTTGTTCAAAATACTAGCCTTTATAACTCCTGAGGTAAGTTTCGCGCTTTTAAGAAATGCCTTGAGTCGGTGCTTCTTTAACCAGTTTATATCAAAACAACGTTCAGTATAAATATCTTCCTTTGTAATTGATTCAGAGATATTTATTGGTAACTTAAAATAACCAGCCGATAAGAAACTATCCTCAACTCTATATTTTACGTGCTGCTCGATAAAATCTTTCCGCGGAATGCAATCACCATCGCTCATTACGATATAGGGAGTCGAACACTTTTGAATCGCTTTGTTTAAAATTTTTGTCTTCTGAAAACCATTGTCCTCGTGCCAAACATGTATAATTGGATAAAACACATCTTTCTTGAGACGTTCAAGCATTTCTGAAGTTTCGAAGGTTGAACCGTCATCTGCGATAATAACTTCAAACATTTGATAGGTCTGATTGTTATAACCATACAACACTTTCTCCAACCAAACAGGAGAATTGTAAGTACTTATTATAATGGAAGTGTCGAGTTTCATTAGTCTATTTCTTCCGAAGGTAAAACGCAGCCTGATCTCCTAATTGCTCCCGATTCAACTTTTTAGCACGTCGTCCAAATTTATAATTTTCAGTTTTACGTTTAAACGAAGTCACAAACCCCCTCGGTTTGGGATCCGACAATGGAATATCTTTTATATATTTTTCACTACCCGTAAATTGAAAATGTGTTGAATCGTAGTCTACTTTATACATGTCAAAACCAGTTCTTTCGGAAAGAAGTGCCATACTCTTTTTCGAATGTAAAAAGAAGTGCCTTGGTGCGTCAAGTTGAACCCAATCCGTTTTATATTTTTCCCAGGCAAGGGACGATACTGTTGGGATTCTAATAATACAAACGCCATCTTCAGACAGCAGACTTAATATTTTTTCAAGGTTTTCAGATGGATCTGGAAGATGCTCAAAAGCATGATGATAGGTGATTACATCATATGTTCCTTCTATTTCAAATATTGGGACATTCTTTATTTCTAAGCTGTTCTCATATTGAATTGTTTCATTCAAATAAGGATCACAACCCAATAAATTTTTGAATCCAATTTCAGCTAGTGGATAGAGGAAATTTCTACCATTTCCACAACCTACGTCAAGGATTCGAGTTTCCTTGTCAATATGTAGATCTTTAAAAATCTTGTATTCTTTCTTTCCTAGAATCTTTCCAAAGGTCTGTTGATATTTCTCTCCGCCTAATACCGCAGCCTCATATTGCTTTAGCTTTATTGCTCCTTTAGCGCCTTTAAACTTCTTCCCATCATACTTATTAAAACTGTAATAATCCCCTGGATAGTATTTTGACATATCCTCTGGGAACTCAGAGATTTGAAGACATTCACAATTGGAGCATTGAAAATAATCAAATTCCTCCCTGAGTCCATACATCATTTCACGGGCCTTGTAACTCGTATTACCCCTCTCATTACCACAAACTCTACATTGTTCGGTCATTGCCAGATTTTCAGTATTAAACACCAAAGATAAAGTTATTTCTTAAGTTTGCAGTATGCCAACAGTTACAGTGATTATCCCAACTTTTAATGAAGTAGACTATATAAAAGATGCGTTGCGATCAGTGCAATTCGCGGATGAAATAATTATAGTGGATTCCTTCAGTAAAGATGGTACTCAAGACATAGCTAAAGGATTTCCGACCAAGATCTTGGAGCGTAAATTTGATAATTTCTCGGCTCAAAAGAATTTTGCCATTGAACAAGCAACTTCTGATTGGATATTATTTATTGATGCAGATGAACGGGTTACGCGTTCACTGGAAGCTGAAATAAAAAAGACTCTTGAACAGCCTAAGCACAGCGGTTATAATATAAATTTTCCACATTTTTTTATGACCCGCTTCTTATATTTTCAAAGTAACGATGTCTTGCGCTTAGTGAAAAGAGAGGGTGCTCACTTTACGGGTTTGGTTCACGAAAAGTTACATTGTAATGGGAGCGTGGGAAAGCTAAAGCACAAGATGATACACTACACCTACAAAGGTCTAAATCACTACATCACCAAAAAAGAAAAGTACGCCTGGTTCCAGGCTGAGCAGCGATTCGAAAAGAAAAAGAAAACTACCTATTTTCAACTTTTCTTTAAACCTGGCTACCGTTTTTTCGATTCGTTTATTAAAAGAGGTGGTTTCCGAAACGGTATTCCGGGCCTTGTCTTGGCAGCGACAGACTCCTATGGGGTGTTCTCCCGCTATGTGAAATTGATGCTTCTTAACCGAGGGATAAATTAGGTGACATTGTTATATCTATCATCCATCACGCCGAGTGAATTCTATACGACAATTTTAAGTTGAATAGTATCGAGCTTCTCGATACATTTTTTCACTCGTTCCTCATGAAAAAACACTCGAAGTGACATTGTTATATCTATCATCTGTCAGTTCGAGTGAATTTCAAACCGCGACAGCGAGTTGGAAATTTATATCGAGAACTTCCCAAACTTCACCTTTCGCTTGAACTTCGCCAAACTAAACTCCCCTTTTATATCAATCCGCTGAATTTCAAAGGGTTTTTTAAATGGAAATTCGTTGAGTCGATTTCCGATGCGCACCCCATATTTAAATTGATGTCTCTCTAATTGTACGATAAATTTATTTTTTTCTGAAGTCTCACGAGGGTATTTCCCATAAGGATATGCTAACGCAGCCGTAAAAGGAAAGTTATTTTCAGAAACTAAATCGAAACACAATTGTGTATCCTCTTCAATTTCAGCCTCAGTTAACTCGTTGCATTTTTTATGATAAAAAGAATGGAATGCCAATTCAATAATACTTGGATTTAGCCTATTCAACTGCTCTGAAGTCATTATAGGAAGAGACGAAGTATTCCATTCGTCTGTTTTTCCGAGGTAATAAAGAGGAACAAAAAAGGTAGCTTTCAGTTTATACTTTTCCAATAATGGAACAACCAATTCTAGCTGACTCACATATCCATCGTCGAAGGTGATGACAATATTCTTTTTTGACGGAAGTATTTTTAAATCCATCAATTCATTCAAATGATATGTTCTATAATCCTTCTCGGCCAAATAACTGAATTGCGCCTCAAGTTTTTCAACCGAAATGGTAAGTGCCTCACTCTTGGCAAGAGAGACATCGTGATACATTAATATGGGAAGTTTGCTCACTATAGTTTTAAAGTTAAATCGTTGTAAAATTATTACTTTTACGCAAACAACAAGCAACTTTTGGAAAACTCCTTAAAAATCACTGCTCTTGCCATTACGCTAAATGAAGCTAAGATAATTGAAAGCTTCATAAAAAGCCTCTGGTTTGTTGACGAGGTTATTATTGTAGACTCTTTTAGCACGGACAATACTGTTGCTTTAGCTTCTAAAAACAAACAAGTTACAGTATACCAACGTAAGTTTGATAATTTTTCAGCTCAAAAGAACTTTGCAATTTCTAAAGCAAAAAATGATTGGGTTATTTTCTTCGATCCAGATGAGGAGATAACAAAACCTATAGCTGATGAAATCACGTTAACACTAAAAAACCCATCATCTGTTGCATATTTTATTAAACGAGAATTATATTTTATGGGGAAACGTATAAAATATAGCGGTTTTCAAACAGACTGGATTGTAAGGTTATTCAATAAAAACCATTGTAAATACGACGGGAATTTGGTTCACGAAGTTTTAGAAACGGATGGTGAAACTTCAAGACTTAAAAATAGACTTCCGCATCACACCTATAAAAGCTTTGATGATTATACAGGGAAGCTACATCGATACAGCGCCCTACAGGCTCAAATGCTTTATGATAAAAAAAAGAAACCGACACTAGCTGGGTTTCTGTTTAGACCTCTCTATCGATTTTGGCATCAATATCTTATTCGCTTAGGAATTCTTGATGGAAAGGAAGGTTTTATACTAGCCTATATCAATGCATTTTCAGTATTTAAGAGGTATACGAATCTATGGATGTTATATCGAAAAATTGACTAGGATTTGTTTTTAAATAAAATTTGTAGAATTGGCAACCTTACTTTGTTAAGTAAATAGACAAAAAAGACCGCTATAGCCTAGGCTAAAGTGGGGCTTTTTAACGAACTTAGCACGCAAAATTACGAGACAAAACATGACAGTTATTTAATAACGAACCCGTAAGATGAAAAAGGTATTTCTAGAATCTCACAATCTAAAGAATAAGTATTCTGGTTTCGGTCAGTTTAATTATCACTTGATAAAAGCGTTGGCTAAAGTGCCAACGGAAGATTTTAAAATTACACTTCACGCCAAGAATTTACAGGAATTAAATACAGAATTTGGCGCTAAATTCGATTATAAAAAATATCGGTCGGTAACGAGGCATAAGCCATTCAGAATAAAAAAGAAATACGATTTATGGCATTGTTTAAATCAGAATATTAAAATTGAACCTTTCTTTAATATTCCCTATTTACTAACGGTTCACGATATACATTTTATTACTGAAGGCTCACCATTTTTACAGGCTAAACTCAAAGCTAAGTTTAAGGAAAAACTAAAACGAGCAAATGCAATCGTCTATATTTCAGAATTCGCAAAAAAGGACACTCACGAACATTTTGACATTCCAAAAGTACCGGAATATGTAATCCATAACGGAAACACCATTACCGATATTAACTTACCAAATGATTATCAGCCTGCAGTGGTGCCACCTCCCCCCTATCTTTTTTCTATTGGAGATTTTAGCGAGCGGAAGAATTTCATGACTTTGATCGAAATGCTTCAGTACTTACCAGAATATAATCTAGTATTAGCAGGAAGTGCTAATTCATTATATGCGGAAAAATTAAAAACATTAATAGCAACAAAGAATTTACAAGATCGCGTAAAGCTGATTGGTAAAATTGAAGATATCGACAAGCAATATTACTTTCAGAACTGTGAGGCTTTTGTATTTCCATCATTGCGAGAAGGTTTTGGAATACCACCTATAGAGGCGATGCGCTTCGGAAAACCCATCTTCATTTCGAACAATACATCACTCCCGGAGGTTGGTGGAGAACATAGTTTTTATTGGGACCACTACGATCCTGAATATATGGCTGACACCCTGAAACTAGGAATGGCACGTTTTCATAACGCTCAGAAATTTTATGAAAATTGGTATATACAACGTGCAAAAAGTTTTAATTGGGATACCACTGCAAAGCAATATGCAGAGGTATATCGAAAACTGCTCAATGTATGAAGCAAGTAGCGGTAATCATTATAAACTACAATACTTCAAAATTTACTTTGGAGTGCATAGAAACCGTGGTCGCTATGACTTCGGAAGCTATTTCTTATGAAATTATTGTTGTGGATAATGATTCGGATCTTTCAGACTACATATACCTCAAAAATCATTTTCCGAAGCAGCCGAATATTACACTGCATCGAAGTGATCTAAATACTGGTTTTGGCGGCGGGAATATGTTCGGAGCTCAGTTCGCAAAAGCACATTATTTACTATTTCTGAATAACGATGCAATGTTGAAAAATGACTGCCTTAGTATTCTATATCAATTTATGGAAGACAACCAGAAGGTTGGAGTCTGCACAGCACAAAACTATGACGAGCATGACAAGTTCGTTCCTTCTTTCGATCATAATAAAGGAATACGGCGCTTGCTCTTCGGAAGAGGGTTTCTGGAGAAAATAAATCCGAAGGTATATCCAAAACGAAAAAAAGAATACATTACTCCGATCAGAGTGAATTGGGTAAATGGCGCCTTTTTGTTTTTCAGAAATGAAGCTTTTCAAAAGATTGACGGATTCGACACTAATATCTTCCTCTATTGGGAAGAAATGGACCTTTGTCACCGCCTTCGGAAAAATGGATATAGCGCTGTATTAGTTCCTCAAGCCGTAATTCTGCATTATCAAGGCGTGAGCATTGGGCATTCAGAAATAATTGATAAGGAAGCCTATATTTCGTATTTATATGTGCTTCAGAAGAACTACAGTTTTATAAAATACATTTGGATTCGGAAGTATTTAATTTTGGTAATTCTTCTAAAGCCTAAAAAATGGTTCTTACTTTCAGTACTTTTGAAACTGAATCCTTCCAAGGTATCATTAAAACATTTACAACAACCAACCTATTTCGATGAGAACTGAAATTGAAAACGCAATCGCAGCTTTAAAAAAAGGCGGACTTATTCTATACCCAACCGATACAGTTTGGGGAATAGGCTGTGACGCTACCCATCCCGATGCCATAGAACGTATTTATAATCTAAAGAAGCGGGCGAATGATAAATCACTTATCTGCTTAGTTGCCGATTTGAATATGCTGGAACAACATGTAGAGAATGTGCCAAAAGCCGCTTATGATGTTATTAAATTTTCTGTGAGTCCAACAACAATAGTATATGACGACCCAATTCGAATTTCTGAAAATCTAATAGCAGCGGATAATTCTCTGGCTATACGCATCGTTGAAGACGATTTCTGCAAAAAACTAATCCGAAAATTCAAAAGACCACTCGTTTCTACTTCGGCGAATTTAAGTGGTGAAAAAACACCTACAAATTTTCAAGAAATAAGCAAGGAGATTTTGGGGGGAGTTGACTATATCGTAAATTTGCAACAGGCTAAAAAGTCGGATAAACCATCTACTATTATCAAAATTAAAAATGATGGAACGGTGAAGGTTATTCGAGAATAAAGCAATAGCCACGAATACACGAATAAACAAGTACACCTTTGACAAATCACAACTTTAAAAATGCATTACAGAACCCTGTTTTTAAAACAGTTTCAAAGGCCGCTAGCAATCTTGATCTGGAAAGTTATGTAATAGGTGGATTTGTTCGCGATTATATAATGAAGCGTGGTGATGCTAAAGATATAGATATAGTTGCTGTAGGGAACGGAATTGACTTAGCGCAAGAGGTTTCCCGCTTACTTCCTGGAAAACCTAAAGTTTCTGTCTTCAAAACCTATGGAACGGCAATGTTAAAGTCAGTTGGGGTTGGGGTTGAACTAGAATTCGTTGGTGCTCGCAAAGAGTCTTATTCCGAAGAAAGTAGAAATCCGGAAGTGGAGTCCGGAACTTTAGCCGATGATCAAAACCGAAGGGATTTTACTATCAATGCACTCGCTATCAGTCTTAATGAAGCCACTTTTGGCGCCCTTCTTGATCCTTTCAATGGGATGCAGGATATTGCTGATAAAATTATAAGAACTCCTTTAGACCCAGATATAACATATAGCGATGATCCGCTGCGGATGATGCGAGCCATTCGATTTGCATCACAACTAGATTTTACAATCGAAAAGAAATCTTTAGAGGCAATTACTAAGAATTCGAATCGGATTAAAATTATTTCCGAAGAACGTATTGTTGATGAACTGCATAAAATCCTTGCTTCAAAAGTGCCTTCAAAAGGTTTTAGCCTATTACACAAAACAGGACTTCTACCCCATATTTTGCCAGAATTAGTAGCGCTACAAGGAATTGATGAGAAAGAAGGACAGCGACATAAAGATAATTTTTGGCATACACTGGAAGTCGTAGACAATATCGCGAGAACAACTGATAATGTATGGCTCCGATGGGCTGCATTGCTTCACGATATTGGTAAAGCGCCTACGAAGCGCTTCGATAAGAAAGTTGGCTGGACGTTTCACGCGCACGAATTTGTAGGATCTAAGATGGTCTATAAGCTTTTTAGACGTCTTAAAATGCCGCTAAATGAGAAGATGAAGTTTGTTCAAAAGATGGTATTGATGAGCTCCCGGCCCATAGTATTAGCGTCTGAAGTAACTGATAGCGCGGTAAGAAGATTAGTGTTTGATGCGGGAGAATATGTTGAGGATCTCATGACACTTTGTGAAGCCGATATTACAACTAAGAATCCGAGGAAATTTAGCAAGTATCACGATAACTTTAAACTGGTGCGCGATAAGATAGTGGAAGTAGAAGAACGCGATCATGTTCGTAATTTTCAGCCACCAGTGAGTGGGGAAGAGATTATGACAACTTTCGGACTAAAACCTTCAAGAGAAATTGGACTCATTAAAGACGCTATAAAAGAAGCCATTCTAGAAGGCGAAATTTCCAATGACTCTGAAGCCGCGAAGGAATTTATGCTGGTAAAAGGAAAAGAGTTGGGGTTGAAAGTAAGAAAGTAAGAAAGTTTCTAAGACGCAAAGAAGCAAAGTTAAGTTAGTGAAAATTATTAATAACGCAATTGTCCCCTCGAGCGCAGTCGAGAGGTATTTAGCAAGTAACTTGAGGAGATCTCGACTGCGCTTGACCGGACATCAAAAATGAAAGACAATAAAAAAATAATCTACTGGCTATTAACAGGATGCACACTCATATTCATTATGGTGGTTGTGGGCGGAATTACACGTCTTACGCATTCCGGTTTATCAATTTCTAATTATAAACTAATCTCAGGTACTTTGCCTCCAATGAACGAAGCCGAATGGGTCACTGCATTCGATTTGTATAAGCAATACCCCGAATACCAAAAAATCAATTCTAGTTTCTCCCTAGAAGAATTTAAAGACATCTATTTCTGGGAATGGATACACCGTGTTATTGGACGATTTATCGGACTTGTTTTCTTAATTCCATTTTTATACTTTCTCATAAAAAAACAGCTTTCAAAGGCTACCATTAGAAAGTGCGTTGTACTATTAGCGCTTGGTGGATTTCAAGGGTTTTTAGGCTGGTATATGGTTAAAAGTGGTTTGGTTGACAACCCAGATGTAAGTCATTATAGACTCGCTATGCACCTTACAACTGCCTTTATAACATTTGCTTATACCCTTTGGGTAGCTCTGGATCTTATCTATCCAACTATTAAAGAAGCTAACAAAAATCTTCAGCCTATCCTTCGAATAGCGCTCGGATTATTAATTGTCCAGATTATTTGGGGTGCATTTGTTGCAGGCTTGGACGCAGGTTGGATTCACAATCACTGGCCGCTTATGAATGATGGGAAACTGATTCACGAAACCGTTACTGCCGAACAAAATCCAGTTTGGAAAAATTTTGTAGAAGGTAAAAGTGGGGTTCAATTTGTGCACCGATATCTCGCATATATTGTAGTTGCTATCATTGCCTATATTGGGTTTAAAACACGTTCGTTAAGTCTCACTGTTTCACAGAAAAATGGAATAAATATATTGGTTGGCCTGGTTTTATTGCAATTTGTTCTAGGTGTATTCACGCTATTATTACAAGTTCCAGTTTGGCTGGGAGTTTTGCATCAAGTAGTTGCCTTTTTCTTACTTGCCGCGATGACTTTTACATTACACAGATTTAGTAAATAATCAAGAATCATTTCAAATTTTGTTCATTAATTTGAATCCTCTTTTTACCCAAAAAGAATATATTTGCACCATAACATTTTTCCAATGATCTACCGTTTTAGAATTATCCTTGATACTCACGACGACGTAATCCGAGATATCGAAATTGAAGAGACTTCGAGCCTAGAAGACTTCCATAATGCACTCATCCAAGCCTTTGGTTTTGAGGGTCAGGAAATGGCTTCATTCTACACAAGTAATGAAGAATGGGAACAAATTGACGAAATTGCTCTTTTCGATATGAGCGCAGAAAATAAGCCGGTACAAGTGATGAGTAACACACTTGTAAATGAAGTAGTCTCCAAGAAAAGAACGAAACTTATTTATATCTACGATTTTTTAAATATGTGGACATTCCTTGTAGAGTTAGCAGATATTGCTGAGTTTGAAATTGGTATGACCTATCCAAATTTAATGTTTGCACAAGGTGAAATACCAGATGAGGCTCCAGACAAAGAGTTTCTTGTTGAAGGAGAAAATGATGACGAAGAGGCAATGTTTGATGAAGAGTTCGACCTCGATGCAGAAGACTTTGAAAACCTTGATTTCGATGAGAATTGGAATTAATTGAAGGCTGTAGACAATGGGATTTAGGCAAAACAATTTCAATTTCAAATAGTTAAAATTAAGTATTTCTTCTTGCCGCGAAGCGGTCTTGTTTCTTTACCAACAATAATTAACAAACAATAGTCACTAATTAATAATTAATAATTCCAGATGATTAACTTATATTCCGCTCACATTAGTTCTTTATCGATTCATCGTGTTGGCAACAAGAGTAAAAACGAACCGATTTTACTTTCCAAAGAAATCTATAAAACAGATGATGAAATTACTCCCCTTCTAAAAGAGTTTTTTCTGAAACCTTTCAGAGACAAGGAAGAAAATTATTTTCAGTTTGGAAATGATGTGGATTTAGAATTTAATGAGTTGTTCAAAATAACTTCTGAAATATTTGCGAACCCAGAGAGCATTCACGAAAACAGTAAAAAAATTACAAAGCATTTATACGATCAATCTACACATCAACATATAAAGAGTGGGGAAGTATATGTTGCCTTTTTAGAAGGCCTTCAGATTGACAATGAAAAAGTCAACGGGATTGGCATCTTTAAATCAGAAATAAAACAGGATTTTCTTCAGTTTTCAGAAAAAGAGAATCAGTTAGAAGCAATTCTGCAACAAGGGGTTAGCCTTAACAAACTAGATAAAGGGTGTCTAATTTTTGACATTAAAAAAGAAGAAGGGTACAAGATACTATCAGTAGATAGTAATCGCTACGATGCTCGCTATTGGCTTGAAAGTTTTCTTGGTATTAACGCCTTTGAAGATGATAACTTTCGGACTAAAAAATATTTGAAATTCTGCCAAGACTTCGCTAAAGATGTTGTCCTTCCTGCTGAGGATAAAAAAGAAGAGGTTTTATTTATGAACCGTGCTGTGAACCATTTTGCGAAGAATGATAACTTCCAAGAATCGACTTTCATTAATGAAGTCATTAACAATCCAGACCTCATCCCAGAGTTTAATAACTATAAAATGGAGAAGGCACCAAAGTATAGTATCGAGGATCTTACAACCTTCCCAATAGCAAATACGGCTGTAACTGCTGCACGTAAAAAGATAAAAAACACGATCAATCTTGATACCAATATCCAAATAAAGTTAGATTTTATAAATCCGGAAAATGCAGACAAATTCGTGGAAAAAGGCTGGGATGAGGAAAAACAGATGTATTATTACTTAGTCTACTTTAATAAAGAAGTAAAGTCCTAGAAAACGGATATGAGATGTTAGATATTAGTTGATGAGTTATGGTTGATGGTTGATGGTTGATGGTTGATGGTTGATGGTTGATGGTTGATGGTTGATGGTTGAAAAACAAAATTTTTTCTTTTCAACTTTGAAACTCGGAAACTCTGAAACTTTGA
>JBLHIC010000068.1:0-14004 GCA_047614245.1 Flavobacteriaceae bacterium | reverse complement strand
ATTAGTATGCTTAAAAGCCGAAAGGTCAAGCAACGGTCTGGTAGTTCAGTTGGTTAGAATACCTGCCTGTCACGCAGGGGGTCGCGAGTTCGAGTCTCGTCCAGACCGCAATTAAAATGTTGTGTTGTGGCACTTAAATGTGTTACGTGGTTTAGAAATAGACCGATGAAGAGCTTATCCGTATGGATGGGCTTTTTTTGTTTGGAGGGTTTACGTAAGAAATATTCCTTTTATGAACCTAATCTGGCTTTCCCATGGGTGTGCATTTTCAAATGCAATGTTCCGAGTTGAATATTAGTTATGATTCAACTTTAAGATGAAGACCGTTAGGGTATTCTCCGCTGTAACTGTTTTATTTCTGAAACAGATTTAAAGACATTATGAAAAAACTTATCTACTTGCTTGTTGCATTGGTTTGCAACACATTCATTCTTGACGCACAAAACATAGAAATGGAACTTCTGGATCCGCAACCCTTTTTACAAGGATCAGATACAGGCGACATGGAATTTGCAGACCTTGATGGTGATGGTGATATGGATCTAATTAGTACCGGATCAGGAAATATGTCTGACGGCACTGCTCATAGCGCTTTAACAACGCTTTATTTTAACGATGGTGTTGGTAACTTCACGGCCGTAAACAATCATGGAATAGAAAATATACGAGCTAGTAAAATTGCATTAGCTGATATTGATGCTGATGACGATTTGGATCTAATGATTTCTGGACAAACACATGGCGGCAGTTTCCTTACAAAACTCTACGCTAATGATGGCAACGGGAATTTTAACGAAGTCGTCAGTACATTATTTGACAGTCTCGAATCAGGTTATTTTAATTTCGGTGACATCGATGGAGACACAGATCAGGATATAGTCTATTCGGGAAGCGACAATGTATTTGATGTTGTCGCCTTTCTAAACGATGGGGCAGGTAGTTATAGCCTTTCAAGCAATATAGGCGTCACAAATATTGGCGGGGTACTTGAACTATTTGATGCCGATGGCGATAATGATCTCGACATACTCATTATGGGAGTTGACCAAGATGAAGAGGTAGTAACCGATCTGTATGAAAATGATGGGGCCGGAGGCTATACTATTGTTAACAATGCCGGATTCAACCCACTCAATTTCGGTGATATTGCTGTTGGCGATACAGATGGCGATGGCGATAAGGATGTTCTTATAATAGGTATGCGAGGCTCGGCAGATGTTGAATCCGAATTTTACACTAACAATGGTGATGGGACTTTTACGTTGGTTGAAGACGCTCCTTTTATGGACCTAGGTTTTGACGGAGAGACTTCTTTTAATGATTTTGACAACGATGGTGACCTAGATGTATTTATCATAGGATCGGCAGAAGGCGGATTACCCAATATATTTAGCCATATCTATGAAAATTTAGGATCAAATAATTTTATTCTTTCTGATGAATTCATAGGAGCATATTTATCGACCCATGCAGTTGCTGATATCGATGGCGACAGCCTATTGGATGTTGTCATAGGGGGCACCACAACTGGGAATCCTACACGTGGTTCATTTATGTATAAAAATATATCTATTCTAAGTATAAACGATGAAACCATTAGTGCGAATGTGAGTATCTATCCAAATCCATCTAAGGGGAATTTACACATTGATATCCGAGATTTAAATCAAGTCACATTTGAACTATACAATACAATTGGGCAGCGCATTTTGGGTACATCTTTAGGCTTCGGCTCAAACAGCCTACAACTTTCACTATCTAATGGAATCTATTTAGCCGTAATTGGTAGTCAGGGCAAAAGCTATACTCAGAAGTTAGTAATTCATAATTAAGAATGAACGGACAAAAACTTGTTATTCTTATGGATTTTTAGTTTTCCAGATTCGACTAATTCAGCTAGGCAAATCTTACGATCATTCTCAGGATATACGATGAATCTTTTTTCGATTTCCTTTTGTGATATGTAAGCTGGTGTATTAACTTCGTTCTCCTTTAGTCTTGAATTAATTAGTTGTTTAGTTCTAACATAAGTCAAGAATAATAGCTTTGCTTTTGCGCCTTTATTGGCGTTGTGTGTCAAAACATTCGTCAAAATTTATAGGTTTAAAAGGTTAGTTATTTGATAATGAGTGTATTTGTTAAGTCTTATATGGACTGAAACAAATACCTTCGAAGGAAGATGTCTCATTCAAAACGGTAACAACTGTTGATGATATTTCTACTTTCGCAGGAATGAATTATTTATAAAAATCAGATTTAAAAAACTCATGGACCGCTTTTCGGTGGGTTTTATGTAGGTTTTACAGTGGAATAAATAGTCGTTAATACGATGTTGATCCAAGTGTTCTGGACTGCATTTGTAGTAAAGAGTTAGATGCGCAAGACATCGTAAATAGTTGGGTAAGGTGCTGTTTGCCCTGCCATTTATAACAATTTTTTTTTCTAGTTTAAGGGTTAATACGTTAAATTCTGGTAAAGCTTCTAATGCCGTTTGTAAAACCCTCTTTCCTTTTTTTAAAATACATAATTCTATACGTTTTAGTGAGACTCTAAAATTATGTGTTTTTAACAGCAAGGAATAAGCTTCCGAGGAACGAGGATTAGTTCAACAATGGCTATAATTAATACGGGTTTCGGTGCTTAACCCAAAAATTTATAGCTTTAAAACTGAAAAGATAAAACAAAATAAAAAGTTTTGGCTATTTGCTTAATCGAAAATTAAGTAATTTTAATTCCCGCACTAACTGTAGCCTGGACGTTAGAAAGAATTCAATGAGATGAAAGAAGATTTTGAAAGAGTATACCACCAAATTGAAAAGAGACATTTTTGGTTTGTTGCAAGAAGAAAATATATTTTAAAGGCATTAGGCAAAGTGGATAGAAATTCTAAAATACTTGACATTGGGTGTTCATCAGGTATTTTTTTAGGAGAACTCGCCCAAATTGGATTTAAGCAGGAGAACTTGTATGGTATTGATATTATTGAGAATGCTATTAGCAACTGCAAAAACGCAGGCCTTAACAACACTTTTGTAATGGATGCACAAAGCATCGATTTAAAGCAGGATTTTGACATTATTATTGCTTCAGATTGCCTTGAACATTTAGAAGATGATGAAAAAGCTTTAAGAAATTGGAATAGTCTACTAAAACCAAATGGCCTTGCTTATATTTTTGTTCCTGTATTCATGTCGCTTTGGAGTGAACATGACGATGCGAATATGCATTTCAGAAGGTATGGAAGAAACGAATTGAGTAATAAATTGAAAAACAATGGTTTTGAAATCAATAAATCGAGTTTTTGGAATGTTTTACTATTCATACCAATATACTTTGTCAGACTAATAAACAACATAAAATCATCAAAGAATGACAAAACTGGAAATCTGAATAAATTACCAATATTCAATAACTTTTTACTTTCTGCACTAAATTTTGAAAATAGATTTCATAATCACATTAATTTCCCCTTTGGTGTATCGTCCTTTGTTTTTGCTAAAAAAACTTTTCCTAATAACTAAGTATATGGTATGCCGACAAGCGGACGCAGGAATTTATCCCGTCCTGAAATAAGTTGACATAATTTTAAGTTATTTCAGGACAGGACAAATAAACAATAAAACCACCTGAACCAAATTGCCAATAGGTTAACACGCAACTGAACCTGATAAGACAAGATATAAATCTGTATTTTAAATCATAGAATAAATCCTAGCACCAGTAATTAGACAGACTACCATTGAAGCCAATTAAAACAATAATTAGAAATACACTTTAACAATTTAATTAATTGTTTTTCTATATTTGACAACAATACTAGAAAAATCAACTAAGGATAAAATGATAATTAATAATAACCCTTTGATTAGCATAGTCATTCCATGTTATAATGAAGAAGGAAATATTGAAGTTTTGTACGAAAAAATTAAGAAAGCTTTTCCGAGTGAAAAACTTGAGTATATTTTTGTAGATGATAATAGTAATGATAATACACTTGCTATTATTGAAAGGCTTACAGAAAAAGATAATTATGTAAAATATGTATCTTTTTCTAGAAATTTTGGCCATCAAAATGCTTTAAGAGCGGGCTTAGAATACTCTTCAGGTGATTGTGTGATTAGTATGGATGCCGATTTACAGCACCCACCTGAGATGCTACAATCGCTGGTAGATAAATGGAAAGAGGGTTATGAAGTGGTTTATACTATCAGAAAAGATATTGCAAATGTTTCTGCCTTTAAAAGGATAACCTCAGCTCTTTTTTACAAATTAATGAATAATTTATCGGAGGTGGAAATAAAACAAGGCTCTGCTGACTTTAGATTACTTGATAGAAAAGTTGTTGATGTACTAGTTCATGATATTACTGAATATCATTTATTTTATAGAGGTTTGATCAGTTGGATAGGTTATAAGCAGATAGGAATAGAATATGTTCCAGACAAACGATTTTCTGGTAAAACCAAATATCCTTTTAACAAAATGTTAAGTTTTGCAGCCAATGGCATCACTTCTTTTTCTATAAAACCATTGAAGTTCGCTATATTATTAGGAACATTCATCTCATTTATATCTGTATTATATGCTCTATATGTGCTCTATATGGCTCTTTTTACAGATAAAGCTGTGGAAGGATGGAGTTCAGTCATATTAAGTGTTCTTTTTATAGGAGGAATACATATGATTTTACTAGGTATAATAGGAGAATACATAGGAAAACTATACATCCAAAGTAAAAAAAGACCTTATTTTTTAATAAAAAAAACAAATTTTGAAAATGGATAAAGAGATATTTTATGACAGCATTGCTGATGATTTTGACTCTATTATGAGTATGTATGACACAAATAGGCGAATTGAAGTAATCTTTGATGATTTTTTGGGAGATAAGGATTTGACAGGCAAAACACTGCTTGATGGGGGATGTGGAACAGGCTGGTTTACCAAAAGGGCATTAGAGAGAAAAGCAAAAGTAACTTCAATAGACATTGCCCCTAAACTCGTTGCTCTTACTAAGAAGAAAAATCCAGATACTATTGCTGTAGAAGGATCTCTACTAGAATTACCTTTTGAAGATAATACGTTTGATTATGTCATATCATCTGAAGTGATTGAACATACTCCTGATCCGTATTCAGCGACTAAAGAACTTATTCGAGTGCTTAAGCCAGGAGGTTCTTTATGCATCACTGCACCTAATCGCACTTTTTGGTTTTTTTCGCTTAAGATTGCTGAATTATTTAAATTTAGAAAATATCAAGGCTATGAGAATTGGGTACATTACAATGAGTTTAAGAATTTCTTAGTTAAAAACAATATTGAAATCAATACTCATAAGGGGATTCATCTTTTTCCTTTTGTTTTTTCTTTTTTAAATCCGTTTTTATATAAATTGGATAAAAAATTGGATAAAAAATTGGGTAGAATGATGGTGAATGTTGCTAGTTATGGCGTCAAAAAAAATGAAGTGGGTTAAGAGTATTCTGTTAGACTACTTGCAAGTCATGGATTTGCGTTATTGAAATAATTGTCATCCTTTTTGTCATTGTTCTATTTAAAATAGATTTGAATTAAATCAAAATACTATTATGCTTCCAGTGAATGTCCAAAAAGACTCTTTCTTTGAATTAAAAGAATTGAAGGTCAAAACGTTATCTAACCGTTTGTCTCTTTTGATTATTATCATCGTAACTCTTTTACTTTATGCCAATACCTTTACCCATGAGTTCGCTTATGATGATGTATCAGTAATTACAAAGAATAGTTATGTAAAAGAGGGGATAGGTGGAATAAAAAATATTTTGACAGAAGGATCTTGGGAAGGATATAACCCGGGTAGGAATATGAAAATTTATCGTCCTTTCCAGCTTTTGGCTTTTGCTATACAATATGAATTTTTTGAGTTAAACCCTACACCTTATCATATTGTAAACGTACTATTCTATGCCTTATTAAATGTGCTGTTATTTCTTCTTTTAAAAGAGTTTTGGAAGAATAAATATCCTTACCTACCTTTATTAATAGTCCTTCTTTTTACAACACACCCTGTTCATTCAGAAGTTGTTGCAAACTTAAAGGGGAGTGCTGATTTATTTGCTATGTTGCACGCAATTGCAGCTTTTTTATTTCTTTTTTATTTTATTAAAAAGAAAAAAACAGGTTATCTAGTTCTGGCAAGTCTCTTTTATTTTTTATCACTTATTTCTAAAGAAATCGCAGTAACCTATATAGCTGTTTTTCCTTTAGCTATGTATTTTTTTACCAACTTAAAAGTAAAAGCTATTATTAAAAATACGCTTCCATTTATTGGGGTAATAATTGTGTATTTAATTTCAAGATCTATAGTCTTTAATGGAATTAATACTGTGACTTTGAGTATATCAAAATTGAGTAACAGCATTTTAATAGCTGATACATTTAGTCAAGAAATAGGATTGCGACTTTATGGATTAGGCAAGAATTTACAACTTTTGATGTACCCTAACCCACTTATATCATCATACCTGCATGATGACATTCCGATTATAGAAGCCTATGATTTTATAGCAGTATCTACATTATTCGCCTATCTAGTATTATCATTTATTAGTGTCTTTTACTTTCGTAAAAAAAGTATTTTAGTGTTTGGGTTACTCTATTATCTACTCACTATTTCACTTTTTTCGAATATTTTTGTAATGATGCCAAGTATTGTATCGGAGCGTTGGCTTCTAATTCCTTCTTTAGGCTTTTGTATTGCGATAGGAGCAATAGCTTATAAAGCGTTAAATTCAGCGCCTACGTTTCTTCAATTCTTAAAGGCAAACAGTACTGTTTTATTGACTCTTTTTATAGTTGTATTTTTATTTTCTTTTAAAACAATAGAACGAAATTTTGATTGGAAAAATGACACTACTCTTTTTGCTGCTGATGTCAAAACATCTCCGAAGAATCATTTCGTACTTCGTGCGTATGGATCAGAATTAATAAAATCTACTGACCCTGAAAATATCAAAGAAGGCATTTTCTATTTGGAGAAAGCACTAGAGATTGCGCCCAATCGTTATGGCACTAATAACAACCTTGGTATCGCTTATCTTATGTTAGGTGATTTTGACAATGCAATAGCCGCTTATGAAAGAGAATTTCAGTTAGCTCCTAAGAATTCCGTTGTTGTATCAAGTTTAGTGTTAGCCTATAGTAAAGCTGGATTAAAATTAATGAGCTCAAATGACCCTCAAAAAATCAAAGAAAGCATTTTCTATTTTGAAAAAGCGATAGCGCTAGAACCTACTACGTATACCACTAGTCACAACCTTGGTAGGGCTTACTATGTGCTTGGTGATTTGGACAATGCAATGGCTGTTTATGAAAGTATAGCTCTGGCAGTTCCCAAGAAATACGATTCTGTATTTGCTTTAGGGATCGTCTATAATAAAGCAAAAAAATACAAAGTGGCTCTTGGCGTTTTATTATCTTTAAAAGACATCGCAGGCTATAAGGATACACCGAATTTTAGGAAGCAACTCTATATGGCTTATACAGGACTTGGGCAATTAGAAACAGCAGCTAAGTATGCTGCTAAGTAAGCACTTAAAATTAGATAAAAAGCAGGATAGAATTATGGTAAATTTGGCTAGTTATGGCGTCAAAAGTAGATGAAGTGGATTATGGTTATTCTAGTGGACAACTTGCAAGTCGTAGATTTCCATTATTGAAATACTTGTAATGCTTTGTGCATTGTTCTATTTGAAATAGATTTGAATTAAATAAAAAACACTAATATGCTTCCAGTAAAAGTCCCAACAAACTCTTTCTTTGAATTAAAAGGATTGAAAATCAAAACGTTATCTAATCGTTTATCTCTTTTGATTATTATCATCATATCTATTTTACTCTATGCCAATACCTTTACCCATGAGTTTGCTTTTGATGATCTGGCTGCCATCACAAAGAATAGTTATGTAAAACAGGGAATTGGAGGAATAAAAAATATTTTAACAGAAGGATCTTGGGATGGATATCAACCAGAAGAGAATATGAAAATTTATCGTCCTTTTCAGCTTTTGGTTTTTGCCTTACAATATGAACTTTTTGAGTTAAACCCGACTCCTTATCATATTATACACGTACTATTCTATGCCTTATTAAATGCGCTATTATTTCTTCTTTTAAAAGAGTTTTGGAAGAATAAATATCCTTACCTACCTTTATTAATAGTCCTTCTTTTTGCAACACATCCTGTTCATTCAGATGTTGTTGCAAACGTAAAGGGAAGTGCTGATTTATTTGGTATGTTGCACGCAATTGCAGCGTTTTTATTTCTTTTTTATTTTATTAAAAGGAAAAAAGCAGGTTATCTAGTTCTGGCAAGTCTCTTTTATTTTTTATCACTTATTTCTAAAGAAATCGCAGTAACATACATCGCTATTTTTCCTTTAGCAATGTATTTTTTTACAGACTTAAAAGTAAAGGCTATCATTAAAAACACGCTTCCATTTATTGGGGTTATAATTGGATATTTAATTATACGATCTATAGTCTTTAAAGGGGCTAATGCAATGACTTTGAGTTTAACATATTTGGATAATGTTCTTTTGTTGGCGGACACGTTTAGTCAAGAAATAGGTATGCGGCTCTTTGGTCTAGGCAAAAACCTACAGCTTCTGTTTTTTCCGCATCCATTACGAGCGGTGTATCTATATAATGATATTCCGATTATAGAAGCCTATGATTTTATAGCGGTATCTACATTTTTCGCTTATCTTTTATTATTTTTTATTAGTGTTTTATACTTTCGCAAAAAAAGTATTTTAGTGTTTGGTATAATATACTATTTGCTTACTATTTCTCTCTTTTCGAATACTCTTGTAATGATGCCAAGTATTGTATCGGAGCGGTGGCTTCTAATTCCTTCTTTTGGCTTTTGCATTGCGATAGGAGCAATAGCTTATAAAGCTTTAAATTCATCCCCTACATTACCTCAATTCTTAAAGGCGAACAGTACTGTTTTATTGATTCTTTTTGTAGTTGTATTTTTATTTTCTTTTAAAACAATAGAACGAAACTTTGATTGGAAAAATAACGATACCCTTTTTGCTGCTGATGTCAAAACATGTCCTAACACTCTGAAGGTACTTATTGCGCATGGAGAATCTTTATTAAAATCTAATGATCCTCAAAAAATCAAAGAACTCATTTTCTATTTAGAGAAAGCACAAGCTCTGGCACCCAGACGTTATAAGACTATTCACAACCTGGGCAGGGCTTATTATATGCAAGGTGATTTGAACAATGCAATAGCTACTTATGAAAGTATAATTAAAGCAGTTCCCGAGAAATACGATTCTGTGTTTGCTTTAGGGCTAGTGTATAATAAAGCAAAAAGACACAAAGAGGCCCTTGACGTTTTATTGTCTCTAAAAGACATCACTGGCTATAAGGATACACCGACATTTAGGAAGCAGCTCTATATTGCTTATACAGGGCTTGGTCAATTTGAAGCAGGTGCTAATGACCCTCAAAAAATCAAAGACATTATTTTCTATTTGGAGAAAGCGCGAACGCTAGAACCTACAATTTATAACACTATTCACAACCTTGGTAAGGCTTATTATATGCTAGGGGATTTGGACAATGCTATAGCTGTTTATGAAAGTATAGCTCAGGCCGTTCCCCAGAAATACGATTCTGTATTTGCCTTAGGAATCGTCTATAATAAGGCAAAAAAATACAATGAGGCTCTCGGCGTTTTATTAACTCTAAAAGACATCGAAGGCTATAACGATACACCAAATTTTAGGAAGCAACTCTATATGGCTTATACAGGACTTGGGCAATTTGAAGCAGCAGCTAAGTATGCTGCTAAGTAAGGGCTTAAAAAATGGCTCATTTCATTTAGGAATCCTTCTGTAAAAGTTCTTTTATAAAGTATATACAAATCGCACAGTTACGAAACGCGGCTGTATAAAAGTTTCTGAAGTAAATACCGAAATATTATTCGCACTATTTCTTACTTGAGAATCAATATCCAATATGTTGGTTGCTTTAAGTTCATATTCCCATCGGGCATCCTTATCTTTTCTGTACGATAAGCTCGCATCCCAAGTTTGGAACGAATTTATCTGGCCATCCTCATCACTCAGGCTGTTGTAGCTATAATTACTTTTGAAAGTAAATGCCTTCCATATATAAGCATCAAACTCCATCGATGGAGCATTGGTAAAGAAGGTGGTGCTACTACTACCTTGATTGTTGCTGGAAACACTATACCTATATTCCACGCTTACATTAGGCGCGTATTTATAATTGGTTCGTAAACCAGGGGTATAGCTGTGGGTAAAGCTCTCGTTTAGTGACTGTCTTCCTTGTATGAATTGATTGATCTTGCTATAGTTGAAATTCAAGTTTAGACTTGCTCTTAGCTTTCCGAAGGTACGCTGAATACGCCCAAATGCACTCACGTTGTCATCGGCAAAACTAGAATTGAAAAAACTACTTGTTCTAATTACATTTTCAAAATTGGTCAGGCCTCTTACCTGATCAATATTTTTCGAGTAAGCGATCCTTGCGAATACATTGGTATAGTTAAACAGGTTAAAACTACGATAGAATAAGCTTACATTATGCGACAAGGCATTTTGCAAATCTGGGTTGCCCAATTGAATATCATTGTAGTTATTAAGTACTAGGCCTCGAGCCAAGCGTGTGACATCGGTAAACTGGTTTTGCATGTTGTAATTGAAGGTGAGACTTTCACTCTTTTTAAGCTGAATGCGAGTTTCAAAATCGGGTAGGAATTTGAAGAAATTATCTTCAAATTCCTGTCCGAACTGGCTGTTTTTATTTCCGTAGGCATGCACTGAAAACCCTGGAGTAATTGTAAATTTTCCAACTTTTAATCGATAATGCGCTCCTAAGTAAAAATCGCTAAAATTGTAGTCGGTGTCGTTTATGGCAAGACCGTCATTAATTGTAGGGGTTGGGTTAAATGACACGCCATTTTCTAAAAACTGAAAAATATCGGAATTAAATTCCTGCCTACTCATAATCGTTCCCAAGGTAAAGTTGATATTGCTCTTGCCGTTCAGGATATTATAATAGTCGAGTTTGGCATCCAACTGGTTGGATTTAATGCGTCTGTTTTGTCCTAGATTGTAATTATTCAGTGAAGTGTCGAGGCCTAAGGCTTCTGCTGTTGCATCGAACGCATCTCGATCATTGGGATCTATAGCGTCATTATTGGTTGGGTCATTGTCCAGTATTGAATTGTAAAACGGATCTTCATTCTTAAACAGATGCTGGGCTTCAAATGCAAAAATATTTGTTTCATTTAACGTGTAGTAATAGTTTATATTCTGATTAATGCTAAAAGGTTTCACTTCTTCCGCCTGATCGATATTTCCCACTACGGAAGAGAATAAATTTTGCCCTTGAGAATCATCAGAAAATCGACCCAGAAGATCGTAATCTATTTGATTTTTTAGATCTGGGGTGAATTTTGCGCTCAGTTTAGCTAGGCCTTGATTAGAACGTTCTTTACCAGTTTGGTCGATGGCTTCATCGGGAATGCCAAGATCTGCATCCGTATATCGCACGAGGCTCGTCTCACGTGAATCAATTCGACTGCTATTATAAATAATAAATCCATTTATATCTAATGCTTCATTTGGGGAGTAGCTGAAGTTAGTGGCAACCAGTTTATTCTCTATCTTTTGGGCATTGTCTTGATTGGTTAAAAAGTTTAGGCTATTATCTCCCAAATTGATGCTCGTTCCACTTGTTCTACTGGGCTGTCTGAAACCACCTCCAAATCCGCGAATATCACGTCGAGTTAATGCAACTTCCCCGATATTGTTCAAGTCACCAATGACATTAACGCTTAGCTTTGGGCTGTAATAAAATAGTTTTGGCTGCACGATATAGAGTTCTTCGGTAGTTGCTACCCCAGAACCAGCGGTAACATTTCCAAACCAGAATTTCTCTTTCCCCTCTTTCAGTTTGATGTTTATAGCTACATTATCCTGATTATTAGTCACACCGCTCATTTGACCCACTTCCGAATAATTCCGCAACACTTGTATTTTATCAACCGCTTTTGAGGGTATGTTCTTGGTGGCTAGTTTCGAATCTCCATCAAAGAAATCTTTCCCATTCACCATGAGCTTCGTTACTACCTTACCTTCAACTTCTATCTGCCCATCTGCATTAATCTCAACTCCTGGAAGCTTTTTTAGGATATCCTCAAGTTTTCGTTCTGTTCCATTTTGAAAGGAGTCGGCGTTATAAATAAGCGTATCTCCTCTTACCGTAACTGGCATTTCGTAGGATATCTCAACTGCATCCAGTGTATTATCCGCAACCAATGAAAAATCTAAGGAAGTGTCTTCAGTAGTAGTGGTAATGATGGTTTCAAAGGCCTTCATGCCCAAATAACTCACCTGCATTTTATAGGTGCCATTTTTGCCTAAAGCAAGCTGGTATTTACCAGCACTATCTGTAATAGCATAAGACTCTAAAGCGCTAGTTTCCTGGTTAATGGCAATTACATTTGCCAATTCAAGGGGTTCGCCACCAATGCTGTCCTTTACAACACCTTGTAATTTGATTTGGGCAAAAGATATATTAACTACTAAGAGTAGTAGGATAATAGATAATTTATTCATGATGTTTGGCTATGAAATGTTTAATTCAAAAGAGTTGTTTATCTACCCGAACGTTCGCTACCTCTACCGCGGTTGTCTCGCATTTCCTGCATCTTACCCGTTATGATTTCATTGTATTCTTTTTTGGTTACCACCTGACCTTTTGTGGGAGCCTCAATTTTAGTTTTCTCTTCGGGATTCATTATAATCTTCGAACATAGCATGGTTGTGTTTCCTGCACTTACTTCAAGAATTAAACCGGGAAGTCCCCAATACTCACCGGGCCCTTGATTTACTGGGACCATAGGGGTGTACCAGGCCACAATTTCTACCATTTCAATTTCTTCTTCTTCAGGTTTCTCTTCTGATTTTGCTAGGTCACCTGTCTTAGTAGAGTCCGCTTTTTTTGTTTTATCGTCTTTATCCGCATCTCGGCTTCTATTTGTTCTAGTCCAATTCACTTCAGTTGAAGGTCTAGATGCGGTAGCCTTGAAACAGGTATACTGACCAATCTGCTTGGTTTCTGTACCCATCTTCCAGTCTAGCGGTTTCATCTCTTCTTTTATTAAAAACTGCTTCCCAAAAAATTCTTGATCCTGCAAGAAGATTTTTGTTTTTACATTTTTATATTGCGGACCGGCAGAAAAACTGCTCCCCCAAACGCTCGGTGCTCTTCCTCCAACAGGCCCTGCCAATTTTTCATCTTCTATAAACATAGATTCTTCCTTGCTAAAAGTCAGTACATATGTTTTTTCTAACCAAGGTTTCATATTAGCTGCCATTTGCTTTTTTTGCGCTTCGCTCATTTGACCCCCGCGGTTCCATCGACTCATGTCCATAGTCGTTTTGGAAAAATAATACGCTTTGCCTTGAAAATCTTGGGCACTTAAGTTTACCGATAGTAAAAGTGTAAATGCGACAATACTGAGTGTAGTAATGGTTGATTTCATATTGAAAATAAAAGTTAAACAAATTGTTGAACAAAAATATAAAAACAGTAAACGTCTTTACAGTTGTTTGTTAAAAGATTAACATTCTGACGGTGTTAAAGTTGCTAAAAAGTCGGTTTGAATAGGAATTAGATTGAGTTATTCTCTTATTTGCCAAAAAACGTGTAGTTAAAAGAAAACGACCATAAGACATATGTGATCCAAAGCATCAAATTTTGGAGCGAACATAATGCTTGTAAAGGCGTAAAGGGTCTCCTTTTAGCACATTCCCCTGTTCGAAAATATCCAGCCCTGTAACAAATTTCTGCAATGCTTCATCTGAGGTTGTGCTCACTGGTATTTCATTTTCCGGATATATAACTTTTTTAATTTCTATTGACTGATAGGCCATTAGAACGAATAAAGTAGCAGTCATTAAATAAGCAATTGGT
>JBLHIC010000067.1:0-14100 GCA_047614245.1 Flavobacteriaceae bacterium | reverse complement strand
GGCTGATGATGTGCTATTTCGTTCGTTCTGGGAAAATGGAAAACTATTTTTTGCGAATTCCATCTTCTTTGTCAATGATAATAAACCGGAATTATAATAGATATTTGGGTTCTTGGATTGCTGGACTCTTGGATTGATGGACTCTTAGACTTCTGGATTGCTGGACTCTTGGATTCTGATTTAGGTTCTGACTCTCAATATTTTATTTTTTTTACTTTTCAATTTATTTTTCACTGTTCACTTTCCACTAAACAAGAATCTGTTCGTTCCGCCCGAGACAGAGTCTTGGGATAATTCAAATGATTAAAACATTAGTACCAACGTTTTTTATTTTTCTTTGAAGCAGCCGATTTTCGGCCGGACTTATGTTTGCTTCCTTTTTTCTTATGAACTTGTGGTCTCGCTTTTGGGTCTAAAACGTATGGATGGTCTTCTACGACCTGAATAGATTTTTTAATTAATTTCTGAATACTGGTAACGTAACTTTTTTCGTCGGCAGAACAAAATGAATACGATGTACCTGTCTTTCCAGCTCTTCCTGTCCGGCCAATTCTATGAATATATGTTTCTGGAATATTTGGCAAGTCGAAGTTAATAACAGCATCTAAATCTTCAATGTCGATTCCACGTGAAGCTACATCTGTGGCGATTAAAATATTAACCTCGCCGTTTTTAAAACTGTTTAATGCCTTTTGACGAGCACTCTGGGTTTTATCTCCATGTAAACTTTCAGCTTTAAAATCATTTTTTAATAGGGTCTGCTCCAGCTTTTCAACGCCATTTTTTGTTCTTCGGAAAATTAGAATGTTGCCTTCTATTTCTTTCCGAAGCAATTGCAAACACAATTCAATTTTATCTGGTTTTGGAACATAATACAACAACTGATTCACACTTTTGGCTGCCGCAACCGTGGGGGTAATTTCCACTCGCTCAGGTTCTGTTAGAATTGTACGTGCCAATTGCACAACCTTGGCCGGCATAGTTGCAGAAATAAGTAGCGTCTGCTTAGTTTCGGGACACATGCGTTCTATTTTCTGAACATCGTCAATAAAACCCATATCAAGCATTAAATCGGCTTCATCTAACACCAATACCTCGACTTTATCGAAATTTATTACTTCCTGCTTGCGAAGATCTAGCAACCTACCGGGAGTTGCAATGAGGATATCCACTCCTTTTCTAAGAATATTCTTCTGCGCTTCGATAGACGTACCTCCAAAAACGCAAGTTGATTTCAAGTTTGTGTATTTCCCATAGGCCTGAAACTCCTCCTCAATCTGCACCGCGAGTTCCCTGGTTGGACTTATAACAAGAGCCCTTATATGTTTCGCATTTATATTTGAGTCTTGCTGATGAAACAATAATTGAAGAATAGGCAATGCAAAAGCCGCAGTCTTTCCTGTACCAGTTTGCGCAGAGACAACAACGTCTTTCTTGGCTAGAACCAAAGGGATGGTCTCGATCTGGACATCGGTAGGAGTATCGTAATTCTTTTCAAAAATTGCTTTTAGAATAGGTTTATTAAGGGCAAACTCGGTAAAATGCATAGGCTTGTGTTACAAATGTTTTGGCAAAGATACTATAAAGTAAAACTGATTATTTGGTTTATGAGTTTATACTGATAATAGTTTAAATGTAATTCTTATAGATTGTAAAAAACTGTCTAATCGTTTATTTGTTTAATCGTGTAACATAGACCTTAGTGTAATTGGATAATTTGACGGTTGAACTGGAAAGGGTTTTAGGTTCTGGGTGATGGTTGATGGGTTCTGGATATTAAATTTTGTTTTGAAAACGCTGACACTCTGTTACGATTGAACGAATAAACAATTAAACAAATCAGCGAAGTTGACGCAGACCTTCATACACAGCAACGCTCACTGCGTTTGCTAAGTTGATACTTCTTATATGTGGACTATGAAGTGGTATTTTGTACAGCTTATTAAAATGCGCTTTGGTAATAGTTTCAGAAAGGCCAACTGATTCCTTACCAAAAATTAAAAACAAATCTTCTACATAATCAATGTCCCAATAATCTTTTGTTCCGTGACTCGAAAACAAAACAAGAGACTTGTCACCATGAATCTCGAAGAACTCACTCACGCTTTCGTAGATCTTCAGGTCCAAGTGCTGCCAGTAATCCAGACCTGCCCGTTTAACACGCTTATCACTAAGTTCAAATCCGAACGGTTTTACTAAATGTAGTTTGCTTCCGGTTGCCAAACTAAGTCTTCCAATATTTCCTGTATTCATAGGAATTTCCGGTTCAATAAGGACAATATTCAAGGGCATAATTGTTATTAAGGAGCGAAGATATGGAATTACTTTTTATTGATTCTGGGTCATTATTTATTGATCATTACTTATTGTTTATTGATCCTTTTCACTTTTCACTTTTGTAACTTGTGTTACTTAAAAAGTTCTTGACAATATTTATATTCGTATTAATTAAAGATTTCAGAAAAGATGAAAAAAGATTTCGAGACTAAGTTTACGGCTTGGTCTTTCATTGCGGCTGCTTTGTTATTATGGGGAGGATGGTTTCTGTCCCCTCATCATATAGGAGAGTATCTAGCTGCTTCAGACTTTCCTGCAATTAATAAAAACATGTGGTATTGGATTTGGATGTTTAGAATTCATATTTTCGGTTGGGTTACCATGGGGATTGCAATCTTCGCGCTTTCAGCAATTACAGCGAAAAGCCCCCACCGTATCCTAACATTGCCAGGTGCAGGAATGATTATCGCGGGAACTTTTACCTTGGCTATTGCTTCAGCATTTTATTACAATTTCGGAGCATGGGGAATAGGACAAACAGCGGGAAAATCAACGGCTGAAATTCAAGAGTTCATGGCAGGAACGCTCTTTACGAATCAATATGTTACCTGTTTTCTACGTTTTGGACGAATATTTTCAGGGGTAGGATTGGTTTTATTGGGAGCTGGTTTTATAAAATGGAACATTGTAGATCGATGGCTAGGCTGGTTCACAGTTCTACTAGGGCTAACTGCAATGGGAGTTATTTTAGCAATACCGGAATATTATGAAGTATATAAACCCATATTTCATATAAAAGCGATTTGGCTAGCCGTGATGGGAGTAGTTATATTACTGAAAGGTATTAACCTTCCTGAAACTAAATCCTCGTAGCTTTTATTCTTGCTTTGGATAAAGTATTTCTTCAAAGCAAGCGCTAGGTACCAATAAAATATATAACAATAACAAGGCTAGTTTATTGGATTAAATTGCTTCGAATAATAATACCAATTAACAAATAAAATAAGCTTAATAATTCGTTTCTATTGCACTTATACTTCAACTACGCTATTAGATTAGCATTCTTATATTTATAGATGTTTAATCATATTATTTAAAGCTCGTTTCACTCGCTAATTGGTATAATAACAATTTCACCTTCTATTTCTTCGGTTTCACAAAACCATATATTTCTTGATTAATAAAATCTGAAGGAAAGTTCTCATCTCCAGGAAATCCCAGTTCTATTGTTCCGCTCTCCTCAGGGATATAATTGGTTTTAAAAATATAGTCCCAAAGACTCAAGCTAATACCAAAATTCACTCCATATTTACCTTCCGGAAGCACATAGCTGTGATGATATAAATGCATCACGGGATTGTTGAATATATACTTAAAGGGCCCCCAAGTTATTTTGACATTAGCATGATTTATATGTCCTATAGTAATCGCAATAAAATGCACAATATAGGCCTGTTCTGGTTCGAATCCACCTAATAACATAACAGCAAATACTTTTAGCGGCTTGTAAAAGATGTTTTCCATCCAGTGATAGCGAAGATGCGCCGCAAATCCCATTTCTTTTACTGAATGATGTACTTTATGAAACCTCCATAGTATAGGATATTTGTGCAGTAGGACATGAGTGGACCATTGTACAAAATCTAACAGTATAAAAAAGACAAGAAGTTGCACCAAATTGGGAAGGCTTGAAATATCAATAATAGATAAGGTTTTAGCTGTAATTCCAAAGTCAGTAAAAAACACTTCCAATAATTTATAAAAACCACTAATAACTATAGAGAATAAAAAGAAATTGAAAAACATATAAAATCCGTCTAACCAAAAGTCTTTTCTTATTATCGATTGCTCTTTTCGCCATGGAAAAATTATCTCTAATGCCCAAGTCATCAATGATATTGCTATAAGTCCCCAAAAATAATTGGTATACCAGGGAACCTGTAATATTATTGAATCCCAAGTCCAATTCAAAGTTCCTAAAAATGAATCTACAAATGCTTGTATGTACTTTTCCACAACTATTTATTTACTGTTAAAATTTCTATCAAAATTTCTATCAAAATTTAATCATCAAGATGATACCATTCAATTCCCGATAGCATTTCTCTTCTTCCTTTTTTAACGGGAGGATAATTCGTTACTAAATAACTGACTATTATTTCTTCGTTTAATCCAAGATCTGCTAGATTTTGGGTTTCTTGCATCCAACGTATTGTAGCAATCCAACGTTCTTTATTCATTCTATTTTGAATCACCAGTTTGGAAGAATGACAGTTGGTACAGTTGTAAACAACTTCCATTAAACCTTCAGCCTCTATCAAGCCAGTACGAATATGAATACCATTCTCAATTTTATCTTCATCTCCATAAAGAGGTGTGATCACATATTCAGCTCCAGGAGATGATTTTTTGAAGAATGACAATGTTGGATCGGCCATTAGGTATATAATTGTAATTGTGATGACGCTAGTAATCAAGAGCAAAGTTGCCAAGACTCGATAAATGCTTTTAACCTGTTCTTTAAATTTAAGGTGTTCTTCCATTACTAAACAACCTTAATAGCGATTCTGTGACAGGCGTTATTTAGATACCCTTTTGGATTCCATCCCGGTAAAAGCATCGGTTGACTACCCCCTTGTGTGTCCGTAGCGCGAGCCCAAACTTCATAATACCCTTTCTTTGAAAACTCAATAGACGCCGAAAAATGTTGCCATGCCAAACGATTGGCGGGTATTTCGACAGTACACGAACTCCAGATAGATCCAAAATCGATAGAATATTCCATTTTTGAAATTTCTAACTCGCCTGCCCAAGCATGGCCTCTAATTTTCAGATTTTTTCCTTGTTTTATTTCCGCGCCTGTTTTTGGATATGTAATCAATGATTTTACTGGCATCGATTCGATAATGCACATATCCTCGTCTTTCACTTTTTCGCCAGGTGCCACAGGATTACAAGGCACTCGGTAAGACGTTCCAGTCATTTTAGCACCATCGTGGACAATATTTCGAACACTAATTCGATCAATCCATTTCCCCGAGACCGAAGCTGGCCAGCCCCCAGCTACCAAACGCAGTGGATACCCATGCGTCAACGGAATATCGGCTCCATTCATTTTATAAGCGATAAGTGTTTCATCTTGTAAGGCTTTGATCATAGGTGCTCCACGTGAAATAGACTCCTTCTTGGGGTCAAGGCTAAGATGAACATCGGCAGCATGATACCCTATGTATACCGCATCTGCTTTAAGACCCACGTCCTCTAAGACATCTTTCAGTCTTACTCCCGTCCAGGTTGCACAGGAAACTGCGCCAATAGTCCATTGATTTCCTTTAGCGGGCGGGTCAAATTCACTCCGTCCATTACCACCACATTCCAATGTTAATTGATACGTATGCTCTTTAAATTTCGATTTTAGTTCAGGAATTGAATATGATTTTATTTGCTTAACGGATTCCCCGTCAATTGTCAGGGACCATTTATTTACATCTATATGTTCTGGCATAAGTCCATTATTCCTAATGAACATATACTTATTGGGAGTAATTTTATCATCTAGCAAATGTGCTTTGGCCTCGATATTCCACGGTTTATCGTTTAGAACGACCATCCTTTTGTCCAAATTGAATAATTTAAATGGATCTGGATCTTGTAAGACCAGTGGCTGATATCCTTCTGGCATCGAAGTCCCAAAAACAATATCAATACCTAAAAATGAAATCATAGATGCTAGAGCAGCCTTCTTAACAAAGTTTCGTCTTTTCATTTATTGAATAAAGTGCGCAATTAAAGATATCAAAAATATAATTTTCTGAAGAACGACTTTGTAACAATAGTTACAATGTTTTATAAAAGTAGAGAATAAATTATTCTAAGCCGGTTAAAAATTCTACATACTTATAACTAATTCAATGAATTAATACAAGTCAATTTGAAAGAAGCCCTCGTCTAGCCAATATTCACACCGAATAGATGTCCGATATAGGCGGTAATCCCCATCGCTATCGTTCCCCAAAAGGTAATTCGCATAATAGCCCTTTTTATACTAGAACCGCCTGCTTTTGCTGCAAAAGTACCTAATACCATTAAAAACACTATTGCTAATAGATATTGTAAGAGGATCATTTGATTTAAAGGAACAAATAATGCCGCTATTACCGGAAATAGTCCCCCAAAAATGAAAGCAGCACCTGAAGCCATAGCTGCTTGCAATGGCTTGGCCTGAGTCATTTCATTAATTCCTAGTTCATCCCTCGCATGTGCTTCTAAAGCATCGCGTGAGGTTAATTGTTCGGCGACCTTTAGGGCAAGATCTTTTTCGAGGCCTCGTTCTTCATAAATTTCAGCAAGTTCTATTAGTTCTTCCTCCGGAAAATCTCTTAATTCAATTCTTTCTCTCTCAAGGTCCGATTTTTCTAAATCTGTTTGAGAACTAACGGAAACATACTCACCGGCTGCCATTGAAAGAGCGCCAGCAGTAAGTCCGGCAATCCCTGCTAAGACAATCGACTCTCTGGTATTCGTAGCCGCCGCCACACCTATAACGATACTCGCAGTGGATAAAATCCCGTCATTGGCCCCAAGAATTGAAGCTCGTAGCCACCCACTTCGGTTGATGTAATGTTTCTCTTCTTTCATACCATTTAATTTGGTCAAATGATACTAGTAACTCTATTACTAGTACAATAATAGCTTGCACAAATCTACGAAAAACATCAACTAAAAAAGCTCTAAACCATATACATTATATAGTTTAGAGCTTAAAAATGAACCTCTTGCTCTATTAGGATCGGATATATTTATTTGATTTTCTTGCCAACCATATCCTGTCCACCCTGATGTAAAGTTAGGCTCTCAATGTCCCCGTTTTCATCTTTATTGAAATCGATTGATGCCGCAATAACTTTCAAAAAGAATCGATCTATCTTTTCAGCAAACATTTCAAATTTTGGTTGGCCCGTGGCTACAGCGAAAATTTGAGCCCCCTTCGTACTTACTTCGATTACAAATCCAGGCTGTAACTCATAACTTCCTATATATTGCTCTAAGATTGCAGCATCTAGTGTGACCGAGGCTTTTTCAGAATTTCGTTTTTTAGCACTTTCTACACCTTTAGATGCTGCAACACGATCTTTAAACAATGTAGTTTTCTTGCCGTCTTCTTCAGAAAAAACATACGTATTCGTAGTATCCTGAAAACTAAAAGTTGATTCCCCGGAAGCTATAAGTTTAAAAGCCTCACTCCCCTCCCGCTGACTGTATAAGTTTCCGTCCTTCATCGTAATAAAACGTAAGACCTCATCATCAAATCCGTAGGTTCCTACCCATTTTTCCAATTGTGTGGGACTTGATCCTTAGGAAGGTAGATTTTTTCCTATATAGCCTAACAACTATTTTTGCATAATCCTAAAATCCCACAAGTTTGTGACTTGATCCAGGAAATGTTAGAACAAAAAAAAAGAAGCTCAGTAGCAAGTGTGAGCTTCTTTTAATATCTATCCTCAACATCGTAGCAAGAGTGATGATTTCAAGATGTAATAATATGTATTCGTTCTTAACCTGCTTGCAAGGTACCTCTACTATTCAATTCAGACAATACGTGTATACACGTATATTTGTAAAATTTTGTTTATCAACAAAATAGATGACTTTACAACTGGATATCTAAGATCTTAGAATTCCGTATCTTAAAACATTTTTAAGCAAACAATGTATCGCGTAGTTTAGGTTTGACTATAATCAGAACTACACACCTTGGATAAGCCCTAAAAATGATACTAAAAATCAGACTAAACTTTTCTTTTTTAGTTTCAAAATATCAAAACTTCTATCTTTACGACTATAATTTAAGATACAATGAAAATACTCCTGGCTATTGCTATTATAAGCTTGTTTATAGGTTGTAATAATTCCAATAAGAAAAATACCGACGCTAGTACACAAAGTAAGTCGGAAATAACAAACCAAGCTTATGAAGCAATTTCATTAGGTGGAGATACGCTTCGATCTCCTGCTCCTTCAGAAGAATTAGTTAGTAAATACAACGTCAAAAAAGAAGCCTTCGACTTAGATCCTAGCAATATTGAAAATATCATTTGGTATGGACGATTTTCCGCTTACTTGGGAAACTATCTAGATGCAATAGAAATATATTCTGAAGCAATTAAAAAATATCCAAATGAGCCACGCTTGTATCGCCATCGAGGGCATCGGTACATTACCATTCGGGAGTTTGACAAAGCTATTGTCGATTTTACAAGAGCTGCAGCTCTTATTGTGGGGAAAGAAAATAAGGTTGAGGAAGATGGAATGCCAAATGCACAAAACATTCCAGTGAGTACCCTGCACGGAAATATCTATTATCACTTGGGATTGGCATATTATTTAGTTGATGAGCAGGAGGAGGCGGTTAAAGCTTTTAAAAAATGTCTTGAAACTTCTCATAATCCAGATAATGTAGTTTCCGCTACGCATTGGATTTATATGATTTTTAATAAACTCGGACGTGAAGCAGCAGGTGAAAATTACCTACGTAATATTAAACCAGGGATGAATGTCATTGAAAATACGGCCTATTACCAAGCTTGTTTGTTTTACAAAGGTGATTTACAACAGAAAGACATTTACCCAACCTCAGCAACTTCTACATCCTCTAATAGCGCTCTAAATTATACCTTTGCAAATTGGCTTTACTACAACGGCTATAAAGAGAACGCTGCAGAAATTCTAAAGGAAATTGTTGCAGGTGAAGACTGGAACTCCTTTGGGTATATTGCCGCTGAAAGTGATTTAGCGAGGTTGTATAAATAGGTGATGGGTATTGGGCTCTAGGTGCTAGGTTCTGGGTTTGGCTCCTGGATTGTTGGATTTTTAGATTTTTAGATTTTTAGACTGTTGGATTTTTTTTTCACTTTTCACTTTTCACTTTTTACTTTTCACTTTTCAATTGGTTCTTTTCCTCTATCCACTTACTCATATACCGAGTACTTTGCAGCGTTTGATGTTGCAGAATCTGACCGATAAAATTGTATTTACGGTGTTCTGATATGTTGCCTTGAAGGTTAATTAAGAGTTGCTTGAAAGCTTCGGAAAAGAGATCCTTTTGAAAGCGATTTTCGATAATATCAAAACCATATTGCTGATATTTTAACCACGGTTTTTGTTGCGAATACAATTTGACTGAAGCATTCGCAAATTCTTGCGAGTCATCTTCGATAATCCCTGAAAAAGGAAGATCTCCTTGCATCCCCTCTGCTCCTATCGTTGTAGTTACCGATGGAGTTCCATTCAACATAGCATCCAGAAGTTTTCCCTTAAGGCCCGCTCCAAATTGAATTGGGGCCAAACATACTCTAGCATTTTTTAATACTTCGGAAACATCTTTCGCCCAACCACGAACAAGGAAGCCTTCTTTTTCATTGTGCAATTCCAAAATCTGCTGCGGGGCATAAGCGCCATAAATGCAAAGATTGCCCTGAGAAAGTTCTTTCCGAATGAGCGGCCAAATCTCTTTTTTTAATCGTAAAACTGAATTCACATTAGGCGCATGAAGTAAATTACCAATAGTAACAAAATCGGCTCTTTCTTCAAAAAAAGGTTCTTTTTCTATCATTTTTGATGTTTTATTAACTAAAAACGGCAAATAATGAAGTATTTCTGAAGGGATGCGAAATGTCTCCTTAAGCAATTTCAACTCATATTCAGAAATGATTAGTGATATATCGGATCTCAATATACTGGCCAATTCTCTCTTCGTAGTCTCAGTAAATAGATTGGCCTCAGCTGCAGGAATATTTTTTTTAACCGCTTCTTCCCGCGCTTTTCTAAGGAAATGTAAATCTTCAGTATCTAGAATTCGCAGAGCATTCGGACATTTTTCAGAAACCCTCCATCCAAATTGCTCTTCAGTAATATAGCGATCAAAAACAACGACGGCAGGTTTCAGTTTTGAAATAAACACATCGAAACTGCTATTATTTAACTCAATATTTTTAGTGAAAACTCCGAGATTTGATAAATCCTCAGACCTTTCCGAAGAATTGGCAGTACTCGCAAAGGTAATTTGATAACCTTCTTCCAAAAACAAATCAATTAACTGCATCATTCTTCCTCCCGCTGCAGTAGTTTTGGGTTCAGGAAATATATGTCCGACAATCAGAAGATTTTTCAAGCAGTAAATATACTAATTAGAGACGTTATTATACGTCGTGTCAAGGTCTACCTTACAAACTATCTATCAATACAGTCGCAGTTTTAATCGACGAGATTTCACTTTGAACATCCGTCCAAGAGACGTAAATTTTATCTCCAAGCACTTCTAACTGAGGAAAGCCACTTGCACGTTCAGCACTCGTTTTTGAAATTATAATGGGTGAACCCATTGCTCCATTATTTTCAATTTTCATCACCTGAAGGAGCGTATCGTCTCCTTTATTTTCCATCCAAGTAATAATAGCCGAATCATCAGATATCATATCAATATCAACCCTTCCCAGCGTATTACCATTGTCAATCCGAATGGGCAATCCGAAGGTCTCACCAATGTCTTGTGAGAAAGCGACTTGCACCTTTGGAGTGTCATTAGCTGCTGTAAACCACGCGACAGCCACATTATTTCCATAGGAGTCTATAGAAGGTCCGTTGACCGGGCAACCTGCAATCTTCCAATTATCATTTCCAATCGTTTGAGGCTTAGACCAGCCTTTCTCCTGCTGCCATCGGACTATCGAAATATCACGGATTTCATTCTCACTCCTATCTCGATAAGCAGCAATTATTTCATCGTTCGGCCCAATTGCAACCCCTGTCTGACAACAATCACAAATCCGTTCATCGAGTAGTATATCATGCTCAATAGAGCCATCCTCAAAAACAATGGCGCCTCTTAAAGTCATTTGCCCACCGCCGTGTTCTTTCCCAACAGTTTCTCTTCCGTCTAGCCAGACAACCAGAAATGAATTCCCAGTATAAGGTCTTATAGAAACAAAACCATGCTCACTTTTTGTTCCGTCATTGTGAAGGATAAAGTTCTTTTTCCATGTATTAGTTTTGGCATTATAGAGGTTTAATTTTACGTCGTAGGTATAGGTTCCTTTTGCCGATTTCTGAAGAAAACTGGATAAAACATTTCCGTTGGGAGTTGAAGCTATCGCCGGAAAATCAGCCCAGTTTGTAAACCAATCGGAACCAGAGTTAACAGCTTCCGTAGGACTCCACTTCTCATTTTCATAAGTCGAATAATTTAAAGTCGATACAGTATCTTTTTTCTCAATCCAACTTAGAAATAATTTGTTCCTATTGCTGAAAAGTCTAGGAAGCGAGCTGTTTCCGACTGAAGGATTTTGAAGAGTTTGAAAGCTTTCGTGCTTAACTTCGGAAATAGAAATAGTTTCCTTTTTCGTTTCAGACTTACAAGAAGCCAAAATTAAAACTATCGAAACAAATAAAACTAGAAATCTCATAAGGTGTTTTTAGTTAGAAACAGTTCCAAATTTTTAAGTGCCTTTAGATTATTCTTTCTAAGTGATTTTTTCGCAAAAAGAGACATCATTAATTTTTTGATTAATGACTTAGCCTCCCAATAAACTTCTAGTTGGAGCAAGCATTTGTCTTTGTCAAGAGGAGTTATTATATAAAATTGATAAACTCGATCTGCTACAGGTATGCTCTCAGTTAGTTCTCCATATACAATCTGTCCTGGTTCTCCTTTTTTGGTAACCGTTATAAAATTTAATTGTTTCCCATTAATTACACAAATATGCTCGGTACCTAAACGCGTTACCTCATCTTCATTATATATAAACTCATCTACCCCATCTACCCACGAATGCCTGTATTTATAATTTGTTATAACTTCAATTAAATCAGAAGCTGAAACCTGAAACTCCTTTTCCACAGAGAATTTTGCGGGGCAATCGAAAGAAAGAAATTTAGGCTCATCGAAGGACTTTAATTGCAGCTTCGAGTTTTCAATTACGGAAAAATGATAGTTTATATCTTTTGAATCGTAAGAATCACATCCCTGCTGAAATTGATATAGTTTACTTTGATAATCCTCAGGAAGCCAGATCTCTTTAGCTAGAGCATCACTTATTAGAACATAATTATCACTATCAACAGAATTTTTCAATAGACGATGTGCTTCAATCACAACATTCCCGAAGGGCTTATGATTCGCGTGTACATCGATGAATTGTAATTCCCCTGAATGTGCTACAATTTTCAATTGAAGATTTGGAGCCGTTGCACAAGCATTACAATTGCAAATTCTATTCTTACTTAATATATTCAAGTGAGAATAGAAAGCCGTATACATTGTTTCGACCTGCGCCAACAGTTTTTCTTGTGATAACGTATTGTCTTCCTTATAGAAAAATAAGGCGTCTCCTTCTATTTCTGCCAGTTTGAGCTTCTGAGTATTTGCATTGATAAGTACTTCCAGTAATTCTGAAATTACATGCTGACTGTGTTGTATTTCTGTATTTTGAACAAACTTCGTAAATCCGGAAATGTCTGGTATAAAAAGTAAGGCGGTTTTCATAAAACGGAATTAATGCACAAGATAGGTAAAGAATAATGGTAGCAATATAAAAGTGATCCTTACATTGAACTGATCATATAGTTTTTTTGCTAAATGTTTAGTGTTTTTAAGAAGAAACAATTTCAGGACTCTATAACATTCAAAAGAAGTATGAAGACTGAACCACCAAACAAATCATGACTTTTAAAGAAAACAGTTAAACCCTAGTATGAAAGATCATTTAATCATTTTACTATTTTTGGGATTTAGCAGCATCGGGATGGCTCAAATTACCAATATTCCCGACCCAGGATTTGAGGAGGCGCTAATTTTCCTTGGTATCGATAGTGATGGGATAGTAAACGGTCAGGGTTTTACTAGTGATATTTCATCCGTAACTACTTTTTTGATACATGGTCTGGCACTTCCCCAACAAATTAATGTTACTGATATAACAGGAATAGAAGATTTTGAAGATTTATAGTATTTAAGTATTTGGGAAGGGAATATATCGGTTATCGATCTCTCCGGTAATTTAAATTTAATCTGGCTAGATTTATCGGGTATTGGGCTGGATGTATTGAATATTGGAAATAATATCTATCTATTTGGGATTTCCATTAGTGAGGGGGCGCCTTTGCCAGCACATTAACTAATATAGACTTTAATAATAAACCTAATTTAGACAATGCAATTTTTGCCGTCACGTTGTTTAGCGAGTTGGATGTGCCAACTAATATTAATTTAAGATCATTTACTTTAGCTAATAATCATGAAATGACATATGTCAATTTAAGGAATTGGAATAATGCTAATAATATGATTGTTGAGATTAATTCCTCCCACGAAAATATAGAATGCATTCAAGTTGATGATCCGCAGGCGGTGATAGCTAGACTCCCGCCCTACCAATGGTGGGACATAGACCCTTCTTTTACTCTCTCCGAAGATTGCCCGTTAGGGGTTAATGACTTTGATATTTCCCAAATTTCTGTATATTCCAATCCTGTGACGGCTAGGTTAAACATAGAGAGCAATGAATTTGTAATCAACAGTGTAAACATATACGATGCCTTAGGGAGATTGGTCCAAAAGGAAAATTACGATTTCGATCGAATAGATGTATCTTCTTTATCCAGCGGTTTTCTGTTTCTTGAAATTAATACAGACCATGGATTTTTAGTCAAAAAAAGTTATTAAGGAGTAAATTGATGCCTATTTGCTTGAATCATGGACTCTTCGAGAGCCTCAGAGTCAGCGATAGGGAATAGCTGGGGCTCTCGAAGCTAAACTACCTCCGCATA
>JBLHIC010000066.1:0-14342 GCA_047614245.1 Flavobacteriaceae bacterium | reverse complement strand
TTTCAAGTATTAATAGGCTCATCAAAGGGACAGGAGTCCCTTATCCGATATTATTGGCTCAATATGGCTCAAGTAGTAAGGTGAAAGCCAACGAAAAGTTGCCGATGTTAAATCATGTATTGTCTTACCCTACTACTATTTTCATTGATAAAAAAGGCGAAGTTCGAAGAATTCATACAGGATTCAATGGTCCAGCAACTGGCGAGGTCTATGAGGAATTTGTGGTTGAATTCGAAAGTTATATCGAGAAGTTAACGGCTGAATAAAGACTAATATCAATTAACAATTCGAGAAGCTTCTAGTTTCAAATCAATCTGGTGCGCTTTTGCAAAGCGTACCCATTTATCATTCAATCTGGTGCGCTTTTGCAAAGCGTACACATTTATCATTCAAGCCGGGTGGTTGTTGGGCTTTTTAACGGTAAAATAAAGAATCACCAAAACTGTGGCGATCGCAGTTACGAGAAACGTAACATCGGCTCCATAGTTATACCAGAGTATTCCTGCGACAGAACTTGCGATCATCGCCCCAATACTTTGGAAGGCCGAAAAAGTGCCAATTGCAGTAGCGGTATTTTCTTTTGAGACTAGGTTACTTATCCAAGCCTTAGTGATTCCTTCAGTAGCGGCGGCATAGACTCCGTAGCCAAAAAATAGCACGAAAAAAGCATACTTATTCGTAAAAGTTCCCATTCCGAAGTAAACCAAGCTAAAAAGAACCAAACCGAATACGAACATCTTCTTCAGACCAATCTTATCGGCAAAGCGTCCCAGAGGGAAAGCGAATATCGTGTACACAAGGTTGTAAAAGATATACATGCCAATTACCATAGTATCATCGAAACCGACCTCCTTTGCTTTCAGTAGTAAGAACACATCAGAGCTATTGAACAAAGTGAAGAATAGCAATCCTTTAGCTACTTTTTTATATTCTGAAGGGCTCTCTTTCCAATATTTTATAAAGGAAAAAAAACCAATGTTTTTCTTCGCTGGTGCTGCTAGACGCTTTTTATCTTTCAGGAAAAATGTGGATGTAACTGCTAGTAATCCGGGAATGAAGGCGATATAAAACAGACTAATATAATCTTCGGGATAATAGTACAGATAGACAAGAGCTAGTGAAGGCCCTAGAACAGCTCCTAGGGTGTCCATAGAGCGATGAAAGCCAAATACCTCACCTTTGGTGATTGGCGTTGCTTCATCAGATAAGAGAGCGTCTCTCGCCCCGGTTCGAATTCCCTTCCCGAACCGATCTAGAGTCCGGGCGAAAAGGATCCATAATGGATATACAAAGAAAGCCATCATCGGTTTTGAGATTGCACTTAAGGCATATCCAATTTGAACGAATGGGGATCTCCTTGCTTTGCTGTCAGATAACTGTCCAAAATATCCTTTGCTTAGCCCTGCCGTCGCCTCTGCAATTCCCTCTAATATTCCAATTAGCAATATCGAAAATCCGATAGTTTGCAAATAAATAGGCAGGATAGGATAGAGCATCTCACTCGCCATGTCTGTAAACAAGCTTACAATAGAGAGAATCCAAACGGAGCGAGTGATGTTCTTCAAGAGTCGGTGTTTAAAGTCGCTTTTTCGATGGCAAGTCTTATTTTTCTAATTCCGTGGTCTGTGTCGTATTGGTCTATCTCTTTAAATCCGAATCTTTTGTAAAGCGCTATAGCTGGTATATTTGCCAATCCAGTTTCAACGGTAATTTTATTTCCAATAAATAATTTAAAGATAAAAGTGATGAGTTCACTGGCTATTCCTCGTCTAAAATATTTCGGATGAACTACCAAGCTACCAATGTGAAACGCACTGGGACTTGGCTCAATCTCAATAGCAGCTGTTAGTTCCTTGCCAATCCAATGTCCAAAGAATGATGTCTCACTGTTTTTATAATCTATGATAGTTCTCTTAAGTGGAGGAAAGTCCTTAGCTCCTAATAGCTCCGCTTCAACGGCATAAGAGGCTTGAAAAACGTGGTGGATTTTCTCAGCGATTGTATCTTCTTCTTGGTCTAAAATATTAATCATCAGTTGAACTGTTTTAATGGAAATAAATATCCTTTAAAATTAGTCATATAACACCAATTAGCGAGTGAAATGAGCCTTGTTTTTTTTGTTCATTGGTATTAGGTTCTCGATACAATCGCGATTCCCATCGGGATAACTCGAACTGACATTATTAATAGATTGCCACTAATTACTGCCTACTGTTTATGCTTTTCTTTTGGTTCTAGGTTCTTTTCTCATTTTTTTTAGCAATCAACAACATGTCCTTTGTAGCTTTAGCGAAGTAGGATCAGCAATCAACTATTATGTATTAAAACTGCCTAGTTTTTCAAGAACCGCACTTCTGTAGCTGCGACTTATACTAATAGCTGTTTTACCTACTTCGATATATTCATTGGTAAAGGAGTCGATTCTAGGGATTGAAACAATAAAGGATCGATGACACCTCAGAAATTTTTTGTGAGGCAGTTTTGTTTCAATATTTGATATGGTTTCTCGAGTGGTAATCGTTTTTTCTTTGGTGTGAATTTTCAAATAATCTGAAAGGCTTTCGATATAAAGGATGTCCTCAAAATCTACTTTTATCATTTTCCGATCTGATCGAACGAAAATAAAATCGCTGTTTTCTGCTTGTATTTCTTTTTCGGAAACATTTTCCCAAGGGATGCTCTCTCCTAGGAATTTATTGATAGATTTGATTAGGCGTTCTAGTGAAATAGGCTTCATTAGATAGTCAACAGCTTGCAAGTCAAAGCCATCTACCGCGTACTCTCTATAGGCTGTTGTAAAGATCATTTTGATTTTCTTGTCAAGTGTTTTTGCAAACTGAAGCCCAGAAATCTCTGGCATATTTATATCTAAAAAAATAAGATCTACTTGTGTCTCGCTTAGTTTCGAAAAACCCTCCATTGCATTTTTACAACTTCCAACTACCTCAATTAGGTCTATCTTTTTTAGATGAGATTCAAGAATCTCTCTTGCCGTTGGTTCGTCATCAATAATGAGTGCTTTGTAGGTATTCTTCATTAGACTATTATAAATTGATAGTAAGGTTAACGGTATATTCTTCTCCGGTCGTATTCGTTTCTAAGCTGTAGTTTTCTCCAAAGAGTAATTCTAATCTTTTCTGAATATTCTCTAGTCCTAAGCCATTAGACGCAATCTCATCATTCTCCTCTCGATAACTATTCTTACTGCTGAAAATAAGTTGATCTTTGTTTGTTTCTATTTGAATTTCTACAGTAAGATACCCGTCAATTATGGCCCCATGCTTAAAAGTGTTTTCAAGAAATGGAATAAAGAGCATTGGAGGAATTTCGATAGTTTGGTCGATATTTTTTGTTTCAAAGGATACTTTCAAGGTGTCTTGAAAACGGATTTTCTCTAATGAGATGTATTCTTTAATATGATCGATTTCTTCTGAAAGTCCGACTTTAGGCTTTTGAACTTGATATAAGATATAGTCTAGTAGATTCGATAGTTTCAGGATGAGTTCTGGCGTTTCTTCAGACTTCCGCAAGGAAAATCCATAAATAGTATTTAGCGTATTGAATAAGAAGTGGGGGTGGATTTGCTTCTTCAGATAATACAACTCCTGTTCTTTTAAATGTAGGCTACCTTCAAGAAGTTTATTTTCTAAGGCCGTGTTCTTTGCGGATGTTTCGAAATTATGCTTCAGTAATTTCACAAAACTCACTAGACCAACGATGAGGTATACCAAAATGAGTACAAAGACATAATTTCTGCTCATGAGAGGGATATTCGTAATTTTCAGATTCGTTAAAAAAATAAAATTTCCGAATATACTAAGAAGGACAACATAGGTAGAGAGAATTAAGGTGTAAGCGCAATAAAGGGCAAACAGTTTGTATTTTTTCAGTAATAAATACTTTGGTATAAGAAAATATACCATAAAATATGTGGTCGTCATGGTCACTGGTAGAAGGAAACTAGAGAACCAAAAGACATAGGCACTATTATCCGAGTTATAGCTAAAAAAGTAAATGAAGAAGAACCAAACGCCTACCCAGAAAAGGATGTGCAATGGTACAAATTTCATTTTTTTTATCTGAAGCGTCTTCATGGGTGTAATATGCGTAATTTTAAGAAAGTATCAAATTTTTTGAGCTATTCGACCTGTTTCGGGCTCGATTTAGTAGAAATTGTGGTAAGAAAGACGAAAAGGGAGCTAATCAAGTTGAATGTCTTATATTAGAAACCGAAAGTCGCATTATTATTTTTCAAATCCATTTATCAGATACTTTTGGTCTAAATAAATCTTAAAACTTCAAATTATGCATTTACTCGATCAAGGCGGAGCATTTTTTATGTATCCAATTGTACTTATCTTTATTATTCTAGTTGTTCTTTTTGTAAAAGGACTAATTTCAAAAGGCACTTCCCAAAAAACAATTGCACTAATGGGTTCAATAAGTTTGTTTGTTTTAGCATGGGGAGCTTTAGGCCAGGCAACGGGGCTTATTAATGCTTTTGACAGTATAGAAGGTGTTGAAGGTGTTTCAATTAACATTTTAGCTGGCGGCTTGAAATTTACTTTTTTACCAGTTGTCTTCAGCTTATTTACCTTTTTAATTGCACGTGGTTGTATAATATTCCTTCAATGGAAGAATAATGACTAAGTCAGATTATTAGACTCTTCAGTTTTTGGATTATTAGATGCTTAGATTATTAGAATCTTGGTCTTGATGTCCCCTCATATTATTTCCAATCCTTTAAATATAAAACTCATGAAAAAATTTATACTTTTTCTTTTGTGTGCAAGCAGCTTGTATGCACAATCGTTTGACGCTAAAAAAATAGATAGTTTGTTTAATACAATGGATATGAACCATGAAGCGATGGGAGGTATCTCAATTGCTTCGGAAGGAAATGAAGTTTATAAGAACTATTTCGGATTCTCCAATTTGGAGCTAAAACAGAAGAATAATAAGGAAACCAAACATCGAATAGGTTCAATAACAAAAACCTTTACAGCGACGCTAATTATGCAACTTGTCGATGAAGGGAAATTGAAGCTAGATACCCGGTTAAGTAAGTTCTTTCCAAGTATTCCTAACGCAAAGAAAATAAGTATCGAAGACTTAATGAGACATCGCAGTGGCTTGTATAACGTCACCAATGATGATGATATAAGGTCTTGGGTTGTTCACCCACAAACTCGAGAGAAAATGCTCGGTCGTTTTGTTGAAAACGGCGTGGACTTCGAGCCAAAGACGAAAACACAATACTCAAATACAAATTTTATCTTGCTTTCCTATATAATTGAAGATATTGATAATAAGACTTATCAGGAGGCTCTGAATTCTAGAATTATCAATCCGCTTAAACTTGAAAGGACTCTTTTCGGGCAGGAGATAGCACTAAATAAAAATGAAGCATTTTCTTATTCTAAAGAAACTGAGGGTTGGGAATTAATTGATGTGCAAACTCATTTAAGCGCGCCAATGGGGGCAGGAGCAATTGTTTCTACGCCAAGAGAGTTATGTATTTTCTATGAAAGTCTATTTAACGGCGGATTAGTCTCAAAGGCTTCCTTAGAGAAAATGATGACTATAGAAGAGAATATGGGAATGGGGATGACTCAATTAGTATTTAAGGGGCTTGAAGTGTATGGTCATGACGGCGGAATTGATGGATTTCAATCTTTTGCGCTTTATATTCCGCAAAAACGAACATCCATAGCTATTGCTCTTAATGGGGTTGACGTGCTGTTGATGCCCATTGTGATTAAGGCTTTAGAGCTTTATTTTGAGAATGACCCAGAACTTAAAAGCGAGTCAAAAATTGAATTGGATACCAAAGATTTAGATGTTTATTTAGGAACATATAGCGGTGAAACCTTTCCAGCTAAAGTGGTTTTCACCAAAGAAGGAAATGTTTTGATAGCCCAAGCCACGGGACAGCCTGCCTTCAAATTGATGGCCGTTGATAAGAATATCTTTAAGTATGATGCTATGGGGATAAGTTTTGCTTTCGATTTGGAGAATAATACAATGCTATTAAATTTCGGAGGGAAGAAACATACATTGGATAAGGAGTAGTGCCGAAAATTTAAATCAGGAAATATAGTTCCATATGTTTTTGTATTTCATAAGCTGGGATAATGTGCTCTTAATCGGTAGATTGCTTGCTTCGGAAAGGTTCGGGTCTTGTTTTAAAACCTGAATTGCATAATCACGTGCGGTCTTTAAAATCTCCGAGTCTTTTATAATATCGGCTATCCGAAGGTTTAGAACACCACTCTGCTGTGTCCCCATCAAATCCCCAGGTCCTCTTAGTTTTAGATCAACTTCAGCAATTTCAAAGCCATCACCGGTGCGGACCATAGTTTCCAGTCTTGTCTTAGCATCAGCAGAAAGCTTATGACTTGTCATTAAAATACAATAGCTCTGTTCACCACCTCGCCCAACTCGCCCTCGAAGCTGATGCAATTGAGATAGACCAAATCGCTCGGCACTTTCAATAACCATGACACTCGCATTAGGTACATCTACCCCAACTTCGATAACAGTGGTTGCAACCATTATTTGTGTTTCGCCTTTAATAAATCGATTCATTTCAATCTCCTTATCCGCGGGTTTCATTTTTCCGTGTACGATAGATACTTGATATTTTGGCAACGGAAATTCACGCACAATACTTTCATATCCATCCATCAAATCCTTGTAATCTAAGGTCTCGCTTTCTTGTATTAATGGGTACACAATATACACCTGTCGACCCTTTGAAATTTCGTCTCTAATAAACCTAAAAACCTTCAGTCTATTTGCGTCAAAACGATGTACAGTTTTAATGCTTTTTCTACCCGGCGGAAGTTCATCAATTATACTAATATCTAGGTCACCATAAACACTCATGGCGAGGGTGCGTGGAATAGGGGTGGCCGTCATCACAAGAACGTGAGGCGGGTAGGTGTTTTTATACCATAATTTACTTCTTTGTGCGACCCCAAAACGGTGTTGTTCGTCAATAATTGCGAGTCCTAAATTCTTAAATTTTACCTTATCTTCAAGCAATGCATGGGTGCCAATAAGTATATCTAGAGAGCCGTTTTCGAGCTTTTCATGGATTTCTCTTCTTTCTGAAGCTTTAGTTGAACCTTGTAATAATGAAATACTGAGTTTAAGAGTTTTACATAAATTAGATAAGCCATTATAGTGTTGGACTGACAAAATAGCAGTCGGAGCCATTAGGCAAGCTTGAAAACCATTATCAATAGCTATTAACATTGATGTTAGTGCAACTATAGTCTTTCCACTTCCAACGTCTCCCTGGAGTAGACGATTCATTTGTGCATTGCTGCCTAAATCATTTCTTATTTCCTTGATAACTCGTTTTTGTGCATCGGTTAATTCGAAGGGTAGATGATCATGATAAAAACTATTAAAGTTCTCCCCTATTTTCTGAAATGGATACCCTTTTATTTTTGTTTTATGAAGAAGGTTTTTTCGAACTAATTGCACTTGTATAAAGAAAAATTCTTCAAATTTTAAACGGTATTGTGCGCGTGCTAAAAGCTCCTGATTTTTTGGAAAATGGATGTTAAAAAGTGCATCACTTTTCGATATTAATTTAAGGCTGTCTAAGAGGTGTTTTGAAAGGCTCTCTTCGAAGCCATTTTTGGACTCTAAAAACAGTTGTTGCATGAGGCCATTGATTACCCGATTTGTGATGCCACTATTGGATAATTTTTCGGTAGATGGATACACGGGTTGCATCGCAGAACGAATGCTTTTTTCATGAGTTTCTAATAATTCCATTTCGGGATGAGGCATAGAAAAAACACTGTTGTAAAAATTTGTCTTTCCGAAGATAACATAAGGAATGTTGATTTTTAAATTCTCTCGAATCCACTTTTGACCCCTAAACCAAACAAGCTCCATTTTGCCCGTTTCATCTTGAAAGGTAGCAACCAATCGTTTTCCTCTTTTCTGTTCAACTGTTTTAATATGCGTGATTTTTCCAACTATTTGAATTTCGGCCCTGGTTTGTGGTAATATGCTTATTTTATAGAACTGGGTTCGGTCTAAGTACCTATTTGGGAACAGATTCAATAAATCCTGAAAAGTATCAATACCGAGCTCTTTTTTAAGCAAACTGGCTCTATTAGGACCTACACCTTTTAAGTAATCGATAGGAGTTTGTAAAAAACTTGAATTCATAGAAGTTTTATAGACTTTGGTTTGGACTTAGCGCTATTTTAAGAAACATAATGATCTGTTTTAAGCTATATTTGTTTCTAATATTAGCTAATTTATATTAAGACAGTATGAAAAATATATACTTTCTATTTCTTTTAATGCTTGGTTTTCAGATTTCAGCCAAAGATAACGCATCGTTGACAACTCCGGAACTATCCACGCGTTTAACTGAAAGCTTTACCCTGGAAATGCCAAGCCTAAGGCCATACCCTATTTATATAAACGCCTCGGTGGAAACTCCCGACACTATGGAGGAAGTTACCGTTGAAATTGGAGGTGTGGTTAATACTGCGATTGCAGAAGATGGTTTTTATTATCTTTTGTGGACTCCAGATTCTTATGGTACCCATGAAATTATTATAACTGCAAAAGCATTAAGTGGTGATGAGAATACAATTACACGTAATATTGAAGTTGTAGATAGCGCGTCTTCACAGACTGTGGAAAGTCTACAGGATGTAATTATCGAATTTAATGGAGCAAATAGCCGCTGGTTTTATAGCACTTATACGTTTCCACAATTTGTAGGTGCTTACTCCGGAGCAAATGCTTTTTTAGAAGTTGAATGTCCAAACATTGCAGGAGGTTGTGATGATTGGGATCGTTGGGCGCATATTGACGTTAAAGCTCCAGACGGTAATTGGGTGCAAATAATAAGATATATTACTCCATATGGAGTTGGTTGCAATCATCAATTAGACGTCTCAGATTATCTTTCCTTATTACAAGGGGAAGTTGAGATGCGTGTGTTTATTGACACTTGGGGAACAGGTGGATGGCAACTTACACTGAATATGGACTATACCGCTGGAACCCCCGACTATAATTATAGCAATGTTGTTGAGGTTTGGGATGGTAGTTACAGTTTTGGAGACCCATCGAATTTGCAGCCAGTGGAAACTTATACTGCGAATATTCCAGCAGGAGTGTTAGCTTCCAAGTTGATAATCTCGAACTCTGGACATGCCTGGGGATCCAACAATACATCAAATGCGGCAGAATTTTTTAATGCAACCCATTATATAGATGTGGATAATACGCAGACTTTTACACAGAATTTATGGAATGTTTGTAACCCGAATCCAGATGGCTGTAATGGACAACAGGGAAGTTGGACCCATAATAGAGCCGGTTGGTGTCCTGGTGCAATTTCACCGCCACATTCTTACGACCTTGCTCCTTATATTGGCGCGAGTGTTGATCTTGATTATCGGTTTCATCCAACCTATGTTGACAATTGCCACCCCAATAATCCAAGCTGTATTACAGGAACAACTTGTGCCGACTGTAATGACGGATATAATCCTATCTATTTTGTAGATACACATATTATTAATAAAAGTAATAACCCATTGACTTATGGAGATATTCTAGGAGTGCCAAGTGTAGATAACACGCAAGTCTATGATGTAACTGTATATCCAAATCCTTCGGCTGGGGTGTTTTATATCAAAACGAAATTTCCTGAATCTAACTCTCGTTTAACTATTCATACTATCGATGGGAAATTGGTTAAAGCCTACTATTTTGAATCAGCAGAACAGTTAAATGAGCATCAATTTGATCTTACAAGGCTTTCTAGAGGAATCTATTTTATAAACATTGAAAATTCTTATGGAACAGGGGTAAAAAGAATTATCATGGAATAGTCTCTTTCCCCAAACCATTCTAAAAGGTTATTTTTGAATATCAAGAATGACCTTTTTGTACTTTGGAAAGGTTTTAATAAAACCCAATAGCCTTTATTTAATAGGGAATCTATGAACCAACGTTATTTGTTTTTGCTGTTAATTCTTGTAGTGGCATTTCATTCGCTGAAAGCCCAACAGGTAGAAACCGTTGATTTTATTAAGGTCACAGCACAAATTGAACCTATTTCCTCGGAGAGAAAAGTTAAAGGGACAGCTTCATATACCTTCAATGTTCTAAAGAATACAGATTCTATTTATCTAGATGCTAAGGCAATGAAAATAATAAATAATGCTTTGGAAAGTCTAACAATTTCAGCAGAGAAAGATAAAATTTGGTTGCTCAACGCGTTCGAGGCTAATAGACAATATACCGCCTCCTTTTCTTTTGAAGCGACTCCTAGTCAAACCTTATATTTTTTCGAGAATCAGATTTGGACCCAGGGACAGGGGAAATATACATCACATTGGCTGCCTAGCATTGATGATATGAACGATAAAATTGAATTTGACTTAACCATTGTGGCGCCTTCTGAAAAAACTGTAATTGCCAATGGGCACCTCGTTTCGACCCAACTTAAAGGCGATAAAAATCATTCGCGCTTTGATATGCAACAACCTATGGCCAGCTATTTAGTTGCCTTTGCAGTTGGTGATTTCAAGAAGAATACAATCTATTCTAATTCGGATATTCCAATTGAATTGTATTATGAAGCCAAGGATTCACTTAAGGTTGACCCCACATATAGACACACAAAAGAAATTTTTGATTTCTTAGAATCTGAAATCGGAATAGCATATCCTTGGCAGAATTACAAACAAGTTCCTGTACGTGATTTCTTGTATGCTGGGATGGAAAATACAACAGCAACCTTCTTTTCTGAAGCCTTTATTTGCGATTCGATTGGTTTTGCAGATCGGAATTATATCAATGTCAATGCTCATGAACTTGCGCATCAGTGGTTTGGAAACCTAGTGACAGAAACAGAGGGGACACATCATTGGTTACACGAAGGATTCGCAACATATTTCGCTTTACTAGCTGAAAAAGAAATATTTGGTGAGGAATATTACTATTGGAAATTATTTCAATCGGCCGAGAAATTAAAGGTGTTAAGTGATGAAGGGAAGGGGCAATCTTTATTAAATGCGAAGGCAAGTTCCTTGACTTTCTATGAAAAAGGCGCTTGGGCTTTACATATTTTGAAATCACAAATAGGGGAGGAAGCATTTAAAAACGCCATCGAAAATTATTTGGAGAAGTTTCGTTTTAAAAATGTTACCACAGAGGATTTCTTGAATGAAGCTAGAGCAGCCTCCGGACAAGATTTAATACAATTTGAATCAGATTGGATGTACCAGGAAGCTTTTAAAGCAGAGGCGGCTTACAAGTCCCTAATGGAATCCGAATTTGTCAAAAAGTATTTTAAAGTTGCGGCATTAGGAAAATTATCCCTCGCTGAGAAAAGACTTCAATTAAAAACAGCACTTACTTTCCCCAATGATTATATAGGGCAAGAGGCCGTTTATCAACTTGTTGGGGAGCCGATTTCTGAAACTATTGCATTGTACAAAAATGGCTTTGCAAGTAATAATATTTATGTAAGACAAGCAATTGCACTGTCTTTGGAAACTATTCCCACAGACTTAAAAGAGGAGTACGAATCATTGCTCGATGATGCATCTTATGTCACTCAAGAAGTGGCTTTGTATAATCTCTGGTCACAATTTCCAGATAGTAGATCGATCTATCTGAACAAGATGCGAGATGTCATCGGTTTTCAGAATAAGAATGTTCGTCAACTATGGCTTATCTTGGCATTGGTTGATCCAACTTACAGAATTGCTGAGGACGAGAAATTTAAAAGTGAATTAAAATCCTATACAGCTTCAAGGTATAGTTTCGAAATTAGGGAGACCGCCTTTGGGTATCTTAATGAACTTCAGCTTTGGGATGAATCAGTTTTAGCCAATTTGGTGAATGCAAGTGTACATCCTGTTTGGCGTTTTAAGAAGTACGCAAGGAAATTATTGGATTCAGTCTTAAAAAGTGAAACTTTTAAGAATCAAATTACTATTGGAATGGAGACTTATTCCGAAGAAGAAAAGGCTTATTTAAAAATTAAATTGACATTAGAATGAGGGCGTTAGTGATTTCAGGCGGTGGGAGTAAAGGAGCATTTGCTGGCGGTGTGGCTCAGTATTTAATGGAGGATTTGGGATATAAGTATGATCTATTTGTTGGTACTTCCACAGGAAGTTTGTTGATTTCACATCTTGCACTTGGGAAGGTTGAAAAAATAAGAGATGTCTTTACGTCTGTAAACCAGCGGAGTATTTTTAATCACCGGCCATTTATAGTAAAAAAAACAAAGTATGGCGGAAAGGAAATAGGTATTAATCATCTAAGCGTACTTCGGAATTTTATAAGGGGAAGTAAAACCTTTGGTGAGAGCCGGAACTTAAGAAAGTTAATTCGCAGAACATTTACTCCAGAAGAATTTGACAACTTGAAATCTTCCGAAATAGATGTGATTGTAACGGTCTCTAATTTGTCTTTAAATCAAGTAGAATATAAGTCCATAAACGATTTTAGCTATGATGATTTTTGTGATTGGATATGGATTTCCTGTAATTATACTCCTTTTATGAGTCTTGTAAAAAAGGGAGGCTGTGAGTATGCGGACGGCGGATTTGGAAGTATGGTTCCTATCGAGGAAGCTTTAAAAAGAGGTGCAGCAGTAGTGGATGTAATTATATTAGAAACAGAAGTAATGTATTACAACAAGCTTCCATCCAGGAATGTGTTTTCATTACTTACAAATATGCATTCTTTTATGCTGGATCGTGTTGAAAAACAGAATATCCGAATCGGTAAATTTGTAGCTAGTAAGAGTGATGCAATTATAAACTTTTATTATACGCCCACTGTGTTAACGACAAATTCCTTGATTTTCGATAAAAAATTAATGAGACAGTGGTGGGAAAGTGGTTTTAAATATGCAAAACAGAAAAACTCAGAATTGAACGAAATTAAGGCATTGGATTCCTAGAGTATTAGAAGTAATTAGTAAACCTTTATAAGATTTTCCATATTACTAATAAATTCTTTATAGCTTTAGGTTAACATCCTAACCATTAATAAAACTTAACCATGAAGAGTACTACGATTTTCTTCTTGTTATTTGTTAGTTTTTGTTCGTTCTCTCAAGAAACAAAACGGGTGCTTTTTATTGGAAATAGCTACACCTACTATAACGACCTGCCAGACTTGTTATCACAGGCGGCCAGTTCTGCTGGGGATGTTGTTATTCACGACAGTAATACACCTCCTAATGTCTCATGGCAAGATCATGTGGATGACCTTCAAACCAGCGCCAAAATTATGCAAGGAAACTGGGATTATGTTGCCCTGCAGGAGGCGGGTAGAGCAACTGGATTTTCTGACCAGTGGGTGATGGAAAATGTCTATCCCTATGCAAATGAATTAAACGACCTTATTGAGGAATATAATCCTTGTGGGGAGACTTTATTTTATTTGACCTGGGGAGAACTAAACGGGGTGCCTTCTATTTGCCCTACCTATCCGCCATTTTGCAATTACGAAGAAATGGACGATTTGATTAGATTACGACATTTAATTATGGCGGAAAATTATGAGGCTGAAGTATCACCTGTTGGTGCCGTTTGGAGATATTTACACGTAAACCATCCGGGCATTGATTTATATGAGCCTGACGGATATCATCCTTCGTTGATTGGTAGTTATGTTGGAGCTATAACATTTTACACCTCGATTTTTAGAAAAGACCCGAATTTGGTAAGCTTTAATTCCACTTTATCTCCCACTTTAGCCAATACAATTAGGGAAGCCGTTCGTTTGGTAGTTTATGATAACCTTTCGACTTGGTTCATAGGGTCCCATGATCCTGCAGCCAATTATTCATATTCGAGTATCGGGATTCGAGAGTATCAATTTGTCAATACTTCTATGTTCTCCAATAACTATTTATGGAATTTTGGTGATGGTTTATCCTCAACGGATGAAAACCCAATCCACCAATTTGCCGATGACGGGATATATACGGTAACTTTAACAACCAATTTTTTCTGCGCAAATGCATCCTCAAAGTCATTCATTATAAATACACTTGGAATAGACGATTCTTCTATAGAAAGCTATGTTAGTCTATATCCAAACCCTACAGATTCAAAAATAAACTTAGAGTTTTCTGAAAAAATTTCTGGGACACACACATTTACTGTTTTTTCTGTTTCCGGGCAGAAGGTGGCCGAATATCAAGAAATGATTAAAGATGGCCGTATATCGTTAAGTAGCGATCAGTTATCTCCAGGGATGTATTTTTTGAAAATTTCGATAGGCGGTTCTACTATTGAGGCCTTAAAATTTTTAAAAAATTA
>JBLHIC010000065.1:0-14353 GCA_047614245.1 Flavobacteriaceae bacterium | reverse complement strand
TTGTTACTCGGCAATCATTATACTATGAGGACCATTTGTTTAAAGGAGCCTTGTTTATGCAAACTGGAATCGGGGTCAAGTACTTTACAAAATACAATATGAACGCTTACGATCCAGTACTTGGGGAGTTCTATGTGCAGGATACCCAAGAACTAGGGAGCTTTCCAATGATAGATATATTCTTTAATGCCAAGATACTCCAGACGCGAATATTTTTTAAATGGGAACAATTTAACACCATGTTCACAAATAAAAACAACCAATTCTCCGCTCCAGGGTACCCGTACCGTGATTCTGTAATACGCTTCGGTTTAGTATGGGATTTCTTCCTTTAAGTTATTCTTTAATTATTTTAGAAACAATGTATCTATTTTAAGACTGTTCTTTTCAGTTGATGGTTTAACGTCTAGTTCTACCTTATTTGGATACAAAACAGTGTCTTTTAGGCTTTCCGAAGCTATCCAAGTTTCTCCTATATTGTTTTACAATTGTAGATTTCCATTCCGATGGATGTTTTGCATCTACCCAAATTACATGCGGCTAATACGCTTTGCACAGGCTATAAATTTGAGGAATATATAGGCCATTCTTGCCCGACTAGCAAGCGGGTGTCATCATAAAACAGAAGCAAACTAATAGACAATAGGTAATAAACAATGGAGAAAAGAGAAAATCGTGAGGCGTTAAAAAAAGTAATAAATAATAAAAAGTGACCTAGCACCCAGCACCCAAATAAATAAAAAGTCTTTTGTAAATTAAAACAGTTCGAGCGAGAAATAAAAATTAAAGAAATTACTCCCTCAAAAGTCCTCTTGAAATCACTATCTTTTGAATTTCAGAAGTTCCTTCATAAATTTGCGTGATTTTTGCATCCCGCATCATTCGTTCCACATGGTATTCTTTTACAAAGCCATTACCACCGTGCACTTGTACAGCCTCAACTGAGACATCCATTGCTACTTGCGACGCATATAGCTTGGCCATGGCGCCACTCATCGTATAATCATTACCTTGATCTTTATCCCAAGCGGCTTTCATTACAAGAAGCCTTGCAGCTTCTATACTTGTATGCATATCGGCAAGCTTAAATGCAATTGCCTGATGATCGCAAATTGCCTTGCCAAAAGATTTACGAACTTTAGAATATTCTCTTGCTAAGTCGTATGCTCCACCTGCAATTCCAAGGGCTTGGGCGGCGATGCCTATTCTTCCACCAGCTAAGGTTTTCATTGCGAATTTAAAACCAAAGCCATCTTCCCCAATTCTGTTTTCTTTAGGAACCTTAACATCATTAAAAATAAGCGAATGTGTATCACTTCCGCGAATTCCTAATTTATCTTCTTTTGGGCCAATTTCAAATCCGTCCCAAACTTTTTCCACAATAAAAGCATTGATTCCTTTGTGTTTTTTTTCTCGATCTGTTTGCGCAATAACTATATAAAAATCTGCCGATCCTCCATTGGTGATCCAGTTTTTAGTGCCATTTAAAACATAATGATCGCCTTTGTCTATGGCCGTAGTCTTCTGTGAAGTTGCATCACTTCCAGCTTCTGGTTCACTTAAACAAAATGCTCCAATAGAAGAGCCGGTGCAAAGTTTGGTTAAATATTTCTGTTTCTGATCTTCGTTTCCATAAGTCTCTAATCCAAAACAAACCAATGAGTTGTTTACAGACATTATAACTGAGCTTGAAGCATCAACCTTACTCAATTCCTCAATAGCTATAACGTATGAGAACGCGTCCATACCGCCTCCGCCATAAGCAGGGTCGACCATCATTCCTAAAAACCCAAGCTCGCCCATCTTCTTAACTTGTTCCGTAGGAAATCTCTGTGCGTTGTCCCGTTCTATAACTCCAGGTAATAACTCGGTTCTGGCAAAATCGCGGGCTGCGTCGCGAATCATGATATGCTCTTCAGAAAGACTAAAATCCATATGCTTTTTTTAAAAAACTAAAGGTGAAAATAAGTGTGACAAAGGTACCTCAAAAAAACAGGAAATTTCCAAAATGAAGCCTCAAAAAGTCTACTTTTAAACAAGATAACTTTCGAAGATTCTTTTTGTTTTACGTATTTTTCGGTTCTATTTGAAATTAGGTCATTAGGGAGTCAACATATAGAATTGATATTTACCTTTTGAAAATTTGCATTGACACTTGAAACTATTGAATAAAGAAAACTATCACGTCCTGGGTATTATGAGCGGCACCTCGCTCGACGGTATTGATATTGCAGAAATTAATTTCACCCTATCCGATGAGAAGGGGTGGGATTTTGAAATCCTTGCTTCCACTACAAAGGCATATTCTTCAGTTTGGCGAGAAAAATTACGGCAGGCAATTTCACTTACTGAAAATCAACTCGACCTACTAGATCTTGAATACACAGAATATCTTTCCGAAGTAATCCTTAATTTTATTAATAAACATCAAATCGAAAACCTCGATGCTATTTGCAGTCATGGACATACTGTGAAGCACCAACCGGATAAAGGATTCACATTGCAAATTGGTAATCTCCCAACATTAGCCAAGTCCTTAAGACAGAAGGTTGTCTGCGATTTTAGAGTTCAAGATGTTCTGCTTGGCGGTCAGGGGGCACCACTGGTTCCGATTGGAGATGCCTTGCTCTTTGGTCAATATGATTATTGTTTAAATCTAGGCGGATTTGCGAATATATCTTCCGAAAATAACGGACAACGAGTTGCTTTTGATATTTGCCCCGTGAATATCATCTTAAATATATATGCAGAAAATTTGGGCTTTTCTTACGATGATAAAGGAGAAATTGCAGCTTCAGGGGTTTTAAATATCGATCTATTAGAGCGACTCAATGAGTTGGGTTTTTATTCCGAAGCGCCACCTAAATCTTTGGGCTTAGAGAGTGTGAGGGAGTTTGTTCTTCCAATCTTGGACGCTTCAATAATATCATTTGAAGATAAACTAAGAACCATTGTAGAACATATCGCGATACAAATAAGTTCTCAGATAGAAACGGGGACTACAGTATTGGTTACAGGCGGTGGGGTTTATAATGAGTTTTTAATGTCTAGGATACAATCGTATAGTGACATGGAGTTAATAATACCTTCTTCGGAGTTAGTCGAGTTTAAGGAAGCGCTTATTTTCGGATTCCTAGGAGCCCTAAGATTAAGAGGCTCTGTTAATTGCCTAGCTAGTGTCACTGGAGCAAAAAATGATCATTCTAGTGGTTACATTTACTTTGGCTAAAATTTATTTAAAATCGAACGTATCCCTTATTCTATTTTTTATATTTGTCTTTACACTTCGTTAATTTTTTGTAAACAAGGGGTGATACCAATTTAACATCAAAATATCGCATATAATTATGTTTCTTTTTCGTCCATACCTGCCCGTCTGGCATAGGCGGGTTTCAATATAAAATAGAACCGTAGCTACGGCTATGCTCATATTTTCTATTTGATCTGAACAAAAATTAATTCAAATTAGTGATACGACATTTTGATGTTAAATTGATATAAATCGCTTCAGGCTCAATTAATATAAGTAAAAAATAACCTAATTTAATGAAAGAACTTCTTACTCATTACGAAAATAAGATTCCAGAAATTGTTTTTCATTGGAATGACCCTGAAACTGAGGCGGAAGGCTGGACAGTTATTAATTCTCTTCGCGGAGGTGCTGCTGGAGGTGGTACAAGAATGCGAGAAGGCCTAGACAGAAACGAAGTATTATCACTTGCTAAAACTATGGAGGTGAAATTTACTGTTTCAGGACCTGCCATTGGAGGAGCTAAATCGGGAATAAATTTTGACCCGCATGATCCTCGTAAAAAAGGCGTCTTGGAACGATGGTATAAGGCTGTTTCTCCATTATTGAAGGCTTACTACGGAACAGGAGGTGATTTGAACGTAGATGAAATCCATGAAGTAATTCCTATTACGGAACAAAGCGGTGTTTGGCATCCTCAAGAGGGAGTTTTTAATGGTCACTTTTCTCCAACTGAAGCTGATAAAATAAATAGAATAGGTCAATTGAGACACGGAGTAATTAAAGTTCTGGAGAATACAACATATTCGCCAGATGTTACTAGAAAATTTACTGTTGCTGATATGATTACCGGTTATGGGGTCGCAGAAGCAGTGCGTCATTATTACGATATCTACGGCGGAAATGTAGAAGGAAAGAGAGCAATTATTCAAGGTTTTGGAAATGTAGGTGCAGCCGCGGCATACTATCTAGCTCAAATGGGGGCTAAGATTGTTGGTATTATTGACAGAACTGGAGGGATAATTAATAAAGACGGATTTACATTTGAGGAGGTCACTCGTTTGTTTCTTGAAAAAGATGGCAATATGTTGAAAGCAGACAATATGTTATCCTTTGAACAGATTAATGATCAAGTTTGGGGCTTAGAATGTGAAATATTTGCGCCTTGTGCAGCTTCCAGGCTTGTCACAAAGGAACAAATTGCCATGATGATAGAAACTGGACTTGAAGTAATAAGCTGTGGCGCAAATGTTCCTTTTGCCGACAAAGAGATATTCTTTGGTCCCATAATGGAATTTACCGATGAGCGCGTAAGTTTAATTCCAGATTTTATTAGCAACTGTGGAATGGCAAGAGTGTTTGCGTATTTTATGGAACGAAAAGTGCAAATGACGGATGAAGCGATTTTTAATGATACCTCAATAACGATAAAAAATGCTATCCAGAATACATTTGATAATAACAGTACAAAAATAAATATTAGCAAAACAGCCTTTGAAATTGCCTTGAAACAATTAGTATAACTCTCTTCAACCTCATATTTTATGGAATCAATTATTATTTTAATTTTTGTTATTGGATACCTTTCAATTACGCTCGAGCATCCCTTAAAATTAGATAAAACTGTACCTGCGCTTATAATGGCGTCATTAATTTGGGCGGTCCTGGCAATTGGTTTCCAAGCAGGTTGGTTTGATGTAATTGATACTCATGAACGGGCATTTAATTTTCTTTCCGGTGGTGAAGAGGCCATGCATGGATTTGAGAATACGCTTTTACATCATTTAGGAAAGACATCAGAGATTCTTATTTTCTTAATTGGGGCAATGACAATTGTTGAAATAATAGATTTACATCAAGGCTTTGAAGTATTAAAAGGGGCTGTTAAAACAAAAAGTAAAAGAAGGCTCCTATGGATTATTGGAATTTTGGCCTTTATACTTTCAGCAATAATTGATAATTTAACGGCTACAATTGTTTTAATTACCCTGCTTCGTAAATTAATTGTGAAAAAGGAAGATAGACTTTGGTTTGCTGCTATGGTCGTAATTGCTGCAAACGCAGGAGGAGCTTGGTCACCTATTGGAGATGTTACAACTACAATGTTGTGGATTGCTAACAAGGTAACTGCTTTGGGATTAATTGAATTTGTAGTGCTGCCATCGATTGTTTGTTTTGTAATTCCATTCTTCATTGCGAGCTATCTGCCCGCATTTAAAGGAAATATAGAAGTGGACGCTTCTGAAGATGTTAAGTCTGATAAGTTGTTGAGCTCTAGGACAATGCTGTTTTTAGGATTAGGAATGATCGTTTCGGTTCCTGTTTTTAAAACTTTAACACATTTACCTCCGTATATGGGAATGATGCTTGCATTAGGAGTTGTTTGGCTAGTTTCTGAATATATTCATCCGGAGGAAGATTTTAGTAAAGCAAATAGACATCTATACTCAGCTCATAAAGCCTTGTCACGTATCGAAATTTCAAGTATTTTGTTTTTCCTTGGAATATTAATGGCAGTCGCCGGACTTGAAAGTCTGGTATATGGTTCTATGAATGGGGAGCAATTAGGAACTTTGCGCTATGTTGCAGAAGTCTTACAAGCCGCAATTCCCAATCAGGATGTCGTAGTCATATTATTAGGAATTCTTTCAGCAATAATTGATAATGTGCCTTTGGTAGCAGCTTCTATTGGAATGTATGATTCCCCAACTGATTCTGTATTGTGGCATTTCATCGCTTACTCTGCGGGTACAGGAGGTAGTATGTTAATTATTGGCTCTGCGGCAGGTGTTGCCGCTATGGGAATGGAAAAAATTGATTTCATCTGGTATCTTAAAAAAATTGCCTGGTTAGCTTTTATTGGTTTCATTGCAGGCGCAGGAGTATTCCTTTTATTCGAAAGAGTCTTATTTCCTAATGTTTAACAATTTATAATCCCGAATCACGTTATCCACTAAAATCGAACTAATCTATGCTCAACTTCTTATTTCAGGATGGTGCGTTGGAAGCGGCTCAAGATATTGAGCAAGTTTCTGAAGTTAAAACACTTTCCATTATGGAACTGCTAATGACTGGTGGTCTCGGGGGTCAAATTATCATCGGAATACTATTTGTCCTTCTTTTCGTAGCAGTTTATATTTACTTTGAACGTTTGTTTGCCATAAAAGCCGCTTCAAAAATGGACGGGAATTTTATGAATCAAATACGTGATAATGTTGCCTCTGGAAATATTCAGGCAGCGAAAGTGTTGTGTGCTTCTCAGAACACACCGGTCTCACGTCTTACAGAAAAAGGAATCTCCCGAATTGGAAGCCCCCTTGATGATATCAACACGGCTATAGAAAATGCAGGTAGACTTGAAGTCTATTCGTTAGAAAAGAATGTTAGCGTACTGGCGACAATTGCTGGAGCTGCACCAATGATAGGATTCTTAGGTACGGTAATAGGAATGGTTTTGGCATTTCACCAATTAGCAACAAGTAGTGGGCAAGCCGAAATGGGGACCCTGGCTGAAGGTATTTATACTGCTATGACTACTACAGTTGCAGGCTTAATTGTTGGTATTATAGCGTATATCGGATATAATCATCTGGTTGTAAAGACAGATAAAGTTGTTCACCAAATGGAAGCAACAGCAGTCGACTTCTTAGACATTTTAAACGAACCTGTATAGTGAATTTACGAGGTAGAAATAAGGTGAGTGCCGAATTTAGTATGAGCTCGATGACAGACATTGTTTTTCTGTTATTAGTTTTCTTTATGCTCACTTCCCCTGCGATTACTCCAGATGCACTAGACCTCATTCTGCCAAAGGCTAAAGGAAAGAGCTCTAATGTTCAAAAGGCATCAGTGAGTATCACAAAAGACGGAGCCTTTTATGTAAATAAGGAGCGCGTTACTGAATATAACATAGAAAAAGAGCTGAAAGCTGCTTTAGTAGGAGTTGATGAGCCGACAATTATTTTAAGGGCCGAAGAAGGAGTTCCTATTGAGGATGCAGTATTTGTGATGGACATTGCAAATAAGAACAAATATAAAGTAGTGCTTGCGGTGAGACCGAATTAAGAGATATTAGATAAAAGGGAATAGACGGTAAGCTATTAACAGTGAGCGATAACCAAAACCCAACACCTAGAACCCAAAACCCAAAAAACCCTTGAGCTTTTTAGATACAGAACATAAAAAAAAGAGTATGAAAATCACGGTGATCTTGCACCTGATTATCCTTCTCTTATTGTTTTATGTCGGAATGACATATATGGATCCACCAGTAGAACAAGGTATTGCTGTGAATTTTGGGACTACAGATACCGGAACTGGAAGAATTCAGCCAACTAAGGCTATAAAATCTGCACCTAAAGAAACTACCCCGCCGCCTGTTACTCAGCCAAAAACGGAAATTAAAGAAGAGGTCGTAACCCAAGACATTGAGGATGCGCCGGTCATAAAGAAGGAAGAGACTAAACCCGTTCAAAAAGAGGAAGTGGTGAAGGAAGAGCCGAAAAAAGAGAAGCCTGTCGAGCCTGATCCTGCGCCAGATAAAAAAACGACAGATGCACTTTCGAGCTTAATAAACGGCCCAAAGAGTGACGGCAGTGAAAAAGGTGGAGAGGGAAATGACGATACTCCAGGTGATAAGGGAAACCCTGATGGTGACCCTAATGCTAAAAGCTATTACGGTAATGGTAAAGGTTTAGACGGGGATGGGAATTATCTATTAGGAGGAAGAAAAGCACTGAATAAAGAGAAATTTGTTCAGGAGTGTAATGAAGCAGGGACGGTAGTTGTGAGTATTGAAGTGGATCGCAACGGGAAGGTGACAAGTGCTACAGCTGGTGTTCGAGGGACGACCAATAACTCTAAATGTTTGCTTGACCCTGCCAAAAGAGCTGCCATGGCAACCCGTTTTAATAGTGATAGTAAGGCGCCAGCTAAGCAAATAGGTAAGATAATCTATAAATTTAGCCTTTCCGATTAATTTCTTTTAGTTTATCAAACCATTATTTGAGTATCTTTAATGCTTTCTAAATATGATTGCTATGGTTCGATTACTTATTCTTTCTGTCGCAGTTTGTTGTGCATTAGGCTGCTCATCTTCTTCAGAAAAAAAATCCTTTACAGCTCAAAATGAAACACCTCATGACTTTATGTTCATGCAGCGTGCCTATCCTACGGGAGAAATAAAAACGGATGCCTATTCTAATGCAATACGTTGGAAAAAAGAGCAGCAACAGCGAAGTAATGCGGCTGTTCTTTGGGAATTTGCTGGGCCGTCTAATGTAGGCGGACGAATTACTGATATAGAAATTCCAATTGATCAAAGTCAAACATATTATGTTGGTACTGCTTCAGGAGGAGTATTTAAAACTACTGATGGAGGAAGTACTTGGATTCCTATTTTCGATGATCAGGAGATGTTGTCCATTGGTGATATAGAAATTTCAGAAAATAATACAGAAACGGTATGGGTCGGTACTGGAGAGGTTAATGCCGGTGGAGGCTCTTTAGCTTATGATGGTAATGGGATGTTTAAAAGTACAGACGGGGGAAGTACTTGGGAGTCTAAAGGGCTGCCTAACGTAGGAAGTATTAGTAAAATAGTGATAGATCCTAATGATGACAATACGATTTTTGTCTCAGCTATGGGACCGCTTTTTAGAAATGATACTAATAGGGGTGTTTATCGCTCGATTGACGGCGGAACAACTTGGGAGCAGAAATTATTTGTAAGTGATATAACAGGAGTCATCGATATGGCAATTCATCCAACGAATGGAGATATTGTTTATGCTGCTAGTTGGGAACGGATTAGAAGACCAGAATTTAGACAATACGGAGGGGAGACATCTCGTTTATATCGTTCCCTCGACGGAGGCGAATCATGGACAGAAATGACAAATGGGCTGCCTAGTTTAGCAGCCGATAAAGGGAGAATAAGTATTGACATATCGACATCAAATCCGAATGTTTTATATTCCAGGTATGCAGACGCTATTGGTAACATTCAGGGAGTTTATAAAACAGTTGATGGCGGTGATGTTTGGACTGAGGTAAATTCCGCAGCTTTGATAAACGTAGGTTTTCACTGGTGGTTTAGGGGGATAGTTGTTGACCCAAGTGATGAAAACATCATTTACAACGTAGATTTTGATGTTCAGAAATCAATTGATGGAGGTAACACTTGGAGTGCAGCATTCTTTGGTGCACACGTCGATCAACATGCATTGGTCTTTAATAAGTTGGTGCCTGGCGCTGTATTATTAGGAAATGATGGAGGTTTATATTATAGCGATGATGACGGAGATTCTTATGTAAAAGATATTACATTACCAATCACTCAACTCTATCGAGTTCACGTGGATGCGCAAAACGGCGCTAAAGTTTATGGCGGCGCTCAAGACAATAATACGATTCGTACAACGACTGGATCAATAGATGATTGGAGTCCTATAAATGGGGGTGACGGATTTCAGCCTATAGTAGACCATACAAATACAGATGTTATTTATTCCCTCAGACAAAATGGAAAATTATGGAAGTCAATAGATAACGGACTTATCTTTTTCTTATCAGTCGATGGCATTTCAAGTGGTGATCGGAAAAATTGGGATACCCCAGTGGTGATGGATCCTCTGGATTCTCAAATATTATATTATGGTGCCAATCGTTTGTATAAAACTACGAATGCTGCAGAAGATTGGACGGCTATCAGCCCCGATCTAACAAATGGTCCTGGTGGTGGAAATTTGAGTTTTGGAACAATCATAAGCATCAGTGTGTCTCCAATTGATACAAGTACAATTTATGTGGGAACTGACGATGGAAATGTATGGATTACCAATGATGGAGGGGGTAGTTGGAATAATATTTCTTCTACGCTACCTAATCGTTGGGTGACAAAAGTATTGGCATCACGAAGTGATTTAAATACTGTATACGTTACTTTTTCAGGATATCGCTACGGAGAAGATAGTGGTCACGTCTATAAAAGTGATGATAATGGCGCAAATTGGACAGATATATCTTCTGGTTTACCGGATATTCCAGTGAATGATATTCTTGAGGATTCCTACGGAAACTTATTCTTAGGAACAGATATTGGTGTTTTGGCCTCTGCCGACCAAGGTGTTAACTGGAACGTACTTGGAGAGAACCTACCGTCAGTAGTTGTAACAGATATGGACATCCATGAAGCTTCTGAATATCTATATATTGGAACCTATGGGCGTTCCATGTACAAATTAGATATTGCCGAAGATATTTTGTCTGTATCTAATATTTCTTTTTCTGAAACAATTTCTATTTATCCAAATCCGGCATCCCATTATTTTAATATTTCAGCATCAGAGTCTCTCGAAAATATAAGTGTCGGAATATATGATGCTATGGGGAGGGAGATTTCTAGGATAGATTTCTCGATGTTAAATAGAGATGAGCGGCTTTCAATGGAAGGGTTTTCAAAAGGAATGTATTTTGTTAGAATATCAAATGGAACCTCTCAAACGACAAAAAAATTATTATTAAAATAAATTATTAGCTATCAACTATTCTGAAACTATATCATGGCTCTTTGCCCAATTACCAATGTACCAACGTGTTGGTAAGGCTGCCTATAAGGAAGATCTTTCAAATACTATTAAGTTATTAGATTATTTAAAAAATCCACATCATAGCTTTAAAACAATTCACGTTGCAGGTACAAATGGAAAAGGATCCACAAGTCATATGCTGGCATCGGTTTTACACGAAGCAGGGTTTAAGGTTGGATTATACACCTCGCCACATTTAAAAGACTTTAGAGAACGAATCAAAGTAAATGGGAGAATGATAGCTAAGCCTACCGTATCTGCATTTGTCAAGAAGAATAAGAGGTTTTTTGAGGCAAATGAGCTTTCATTTTTTGAAATGACGGTCGGACTCGCTTTTAATTTCTTCAAAAAAGAAACTGTTGATATTGCAATTATTGAGGTAGGAATGGGAGGGAGGTTAGACAGCACTAATGTTATTACCCCAGAAGTTTCTGTAATTACCAATATAGGTTTAGATCACACTCAATTTTTAGGGAATACAATATCTAAAATTGCAAGTGAAAAGGCGGGAATAATAAAACCTAATATTCCAGTTGTAATTGGTGAAACAGTTCCTGAATCGAAATTAGTTTTTAACAAAGTAGCTAAGAAAAACAATGCTCCAATTTTTTTCGCCGAAAATTACGATGGCACAAAATACCAGACAGATTTGTTGGGAGATTATCAGGAGTGGAATAAAAAAACCGTTTTATCCACTTTGAATGTTTTAAAGAAGCAGGGTTGGCAGATTTCTGAAAAGGCGATAGTGAAAGGTTTAATAAATACAGTCCAAAACACAGGAATTTTAGGAAGGTGGCAGGTTTTACAGAATAGTCCGAAGGTAATTTGTGATACCGCACATAATCCAGATGGCCTGAAGTTAACTTTGAATCAATTAAGAAACGAAGAATATCTTAATTTGCACATTGTTTTAGGTACTGTGGATGACAAGGATTTGTCTGCGATACTTTCTTTATTCCCAACGAATGCTAATTATTATTTTTGTAAACCAGATATTCCAAGAGGGTTAAATGCCAAGACATTGGAAAATAAAGCCTTGCCTTTTGGACTGCTCGGAGAAGTATATCTGTCAGTTAGAATGGCTTATAAAAATGCTTTAAATAGTGCAAATGAAAATGATGTAATATTTATTGGAGGCAGTACATTTACGGTAGCAGAAGTATTGTAATATTTTTTAAGTTTTTGTTTGCGCAGATTAAAAACTAAAGTATATTTGCATCCTCTTACAATAAGGGCGATTAGCTCAGCTGGTTCAGAGCACCTCGTTTACACCGAGGGGGTCGGGGGTTCGAACCCCTCATCGCCCACCAACATTGAAACTCCCAACTTTTATAGTTGGGAGTTTTTTGGTTTTAAGAATGTTTCTGGAAAGTTGAATAAGATTGCTTCGCCCAAAAAGGCTCGCAAAGTCGAAATTCCAATTATTCTTCATAGTACGACTTTGCGAGGTGGCCATCGGCCGACGTAGCAATCTCATGATGCTACCTAAATCATGAATAGGAAATTAAGAATATTGTAAAGCGTGAATCGTAAGTTGTTGTCTATTTGTAGGCTACTAATAACTAGCATGTCCTCCGGAGCTTTACGGCCTTCGTAGCCACTTGCCTCCTCCGCTAAACCTGCCCGTTTGTCAGGCGGGGCTTCAGCGGCACGCGGGCGGCGTAGTTGGCTAGCGAAGGAGGATCACGAATGAAAAAGTCTTTTTTAAAACTTAGTCATTCGAATTTGGAGTTTGATACTTGAAATTTGTTTCTTTGTATTTTTAAATGGGCTATTAACTCAGTTGGTTTAGAGTGTTACCTCGACAAGGTAGAAGTCACTGGTTCGAATCCAGTATGGCCCACATCAAGCAGAAAATACGATCGCGTTTTGGTGATCGTGTGTTTTAACTAAAAGAATCTAAGAAAGAATATATTCTTTCTTAGATTCTTTTAGTTAAAACATGGAGTGTGCGTAGCACGCTCTATTTTCTATTTGCAGGAGTGGTTCTTCTCTGGATCATATTTATAATCCAGCATACCCACCTTTGCACTCCATAGCTTTGTGAAACAATAAGCGTCGGAGGGCTTTTTTCATTTCACCTAATTTTTGACATTATAGGTTTAGGGCTTCGGTGGGCATACCCACCTTTGCACTCCATAGCTTTGTGAAACAATAAGCGTCGGAGAGCTTTTTTCATTTCACCTAATTTTTGACATTATAGGTTTAGGGCTTCGGCGGGCATACCCACCTTTGCACTCCATAGCTTTGTGAAACAATAAGCGTCGGAGAGCTTTTTTCATTTCACCTAATTTTTGACATTATAGGTTTAGGGCTTCGGTGGGCATACCCACCTTTGCACTCCATAGCTTTGTGAAACAATAAGCGTCGGAGAGCTTTTTTCATTTCACCTAATTTTTGACATTATAGGTTTAGGGCTTCGGTGGGCATGCCCACCACTGTTCTTCTAATATTTTTGAAACAAAAAGCGCCGGAGGACTCTTTATTCTTCATTCAATATTTATAGAAAGTATTTTTAAACTATCCCATCAATTGGTAAATCTCATTATAAAAATGTAATCCAATTAAGTATATTTACGATTAATTTTCAACACTAAAATAGTGTATAAGAAGCATAAATACCATATTCTACAGGTGATTTTATTTATGGGACTCTTATCGCTAAGTGCCTAAAATAAACCTATCAATTACCTTGTAGAATCCACTTCTGCATTATCTTCAGATAAAACGATGCCTTTTTGGCTGCCCTCCAATACTAGGGGACAAGTGCCAAATAGCAACGTATTTCAATTACACACAGGAGTGTTTTCTGATTTCTCTACGGAAGAAGACAAATTTGACATTTCTTATAAAGCCGCATTTACTGGGTATACAGCAGCCACTAATGAATTGTTTGTCGATGAGCTTTATTTAGGTTTAGGGTATAATAAGTTGCAATTGCATATAGGAGTGAAACAAGGTGAACTGCTTTGGAATGGTTTATCGTCTTCAAATGGGAATCTGGCAATGTCATACAACGCTCGTGCTTTTCCAGGTTATAATTTTCAACTCGCAGAATTTTTATATATGCCAATCTTAAATAATAAACTCGCCGTGAAAGCTAGTTAAGGGGATTTCTTAATGAATGATAGCAGGGTAGTCGATAATACGCGTTTACATGCAAAAAGTTTAGTTTTTAAAACGGTATTATCTAAGCGTTTGGACTTAGTTACAGGTATATATCATTATGCGCAATGGGCTGGTACTTCTCCAGAATATGGTAAGCAACCATTCGGATTTAAGAACTATCTGCAAATTGTCTTTGGTTCGTCGGGTGGAGCAGATGCTGCCCAAGGAGATCAAATTAATGCATTTGGAAACCATATAGGGACATATTTGCTCCAGTTTGATTATAAAGGTGATAAACAAAACTGGAGTTTCTATTGGTCTCACCTTTTTGAAGACGCATCAGGTAGAGAATTAGCAAATTTCCCAGACGCTTTATATGGCTTAAATATTGATTTTAAAGCGCCAG
>JBLHIC010000064.1:0-14499 GCA_047614245.1 Flavobacteriaceae bacterium | reverse complement strand
AAGAAGATGGAACAGCAACTGGCGATATTGTTCTAGAAGGAGATGCATTTAACTTTCAAGGAAGTTATTTATTAAAAAGCAATTATGAATTTACCGGACGATATTCTTACATTAACTATTATGAAGTAAATAATACTTCAGATATGGACCAATACACCCTTGGTATTAGTAAATATATAGTCGGACACAAACTAAAAGTACAGACCGATTTTACCTATGGTGAGCGCGGTAGCGAGAAAGAGTTTTTAAGATGGAGGCTAGGTTTCGATCTTCACTTTTAATAACAATTTGGTAACAAATGTATTTCATTAAAAGGAGACATTTGCAGCAAGATAAAACAGTATATTATGGATAATATTTATTTATTAATGTTAGTAGCATTGACAATTCTTGCAGTAGCAGATATTGTCGTTGGGGTTAGTAACGATGCTATTAACTTCTTAAATTCTGCGATTGGCTCCAAAGCTATTTCGGTAAGGACAATAATGATCGTGGCTAGTCTAGGTATCTTTATTGGTGCAGTTTTTTCAAGTGGTATGATGGAGGTAGCGCGTAAGGGAATATTTGTTCCTGCTATGTTTACTTTTGACGAGATCATGATGATATTCATGGCGGTTATGATAACCGATATTCTCCTCCTCGATTTTTTCAATACACTGGGACTGCCTACATCCACAACCGTCTCAATTGTATTCAACTTATTGGGTGCTGCAATTGTTATCTCTTTAATAAAAATAAGCGCGACTGAAGGGCAAACAATAGCGGATTTAGGAACCTATATTAATAAGGAGAAAGCACTTACAATTATTGGTGGGATTCTATTATCTGTAGTAATTGCTTTTAGTGTTGGTGCTTTGGTCCAATGGATTTCTCGTTTAATTTTCACCTTTCAATACGAAAAGAAAATCAAGAACTTCGGGGCAATATTTGGAGGCGTAGCACTCGCTTCAATTACTTATTTTATTTTCATGAAAGGTCTTAAGGGAACTCCTTATTACCAAGATCTGAAAGGGGTTTTAGATGGAAACGAGATCTTGATCATACTTATAAGTTTTGTGTTTTTCACTATATTCTCTTATGCATTTCAAAAAATAACCAAGAAAAGTATTTTGTTGGTGGTTATCGCTGTTGGTACGTTTGGCTTGGCTCTAGCTTTCTCTGGGAATGATTTGGTGAACTTTATAGGTGTGCCAATGGCAGCGTATCATTCGTGGGAAGCTTGGAACGGATCGGGTATCCCCGCAACGGAGTTTACGATGGAAATTTTGGATAAGAAAATGGAAGCAGAGCCTTTCTTATTATTCATTGCTGGAGCTATTATGGTAATTACCCTATGGTTTTCTAAAAAGGCAAAAACGGTAGCTGAAACTGAGATAAGCCTTTCTCGTCAAGGAGAAACTCATGAGAAATTTAGCCCAAATATGCTTTCTCGAGGTATCGTAAAAAGTAGCTCTTGGTTGTCACAGGGGTTAAGTTATATTACTCCAAAAGGCGCTCAGGAGAAGATTGGAATAAGTTTCCAAAAGCCAAATGAAGTCATGCTCACTAAAGACCAAAGTATAGATGCTCCTGCATTCGATATGATTAGAGCATCTGTAAACTTAATGGTAGCGGGGATCTTAATTTCTATCGCGACAGCTATGAAACTTCCTTTATCTACCACCTACGTTACCTTTATGGTAGCTATGGGGACGTCCCTAGCAGATAGAGCTTGGGGCAGAGAAAGTGCAGTATATCGCATTGCTGGGGTCTTAAATGTTATTGGAGGCTGGTTCTTCACGGCATTTGGCGCTTTAATAGCAGCTGGTACCGTTGTGTTTTTAATAAGTTGGAATAAAGAAGTAATGATTCCAATTTTATTGCTCCTCACAGTGATTTTATTAGTTAGAAACTACTTGTCTCATAAAAATAAAAGTAATTCAACGATAGACCCTAAGAGCTTAAAAAAATCTGAAAGTAAAACCGTACAAGGAATAATCGAGGAAAGTGCAGATAACATATCGCATGTTGTCTCACGCACTAATAAGATTTATTCTGATGTACTTAGTGGTTTGGCGAAACAGGATTTGAAGAAGCTTGCCAAAAGTAAAAAAGGTGTAGAGAAATTAGATGCTGAAATAGAAGAATTAAGAGATCACATCTTTTATTTTATTAAGAACCTAGACGAAACTAGTGTGAGAGGTAGTACCTTTTACATAATTATTTTAGGCTACTTAACAGATGTCGCGCAGTCCTTAGAATTCATTTCCAAGAAAAGTTATAAGCATATAAATAACAATCATAAGGCTTTAAAATTTAATCAGATTAAAGATTTACAAGAGATTAACTCTTCCTTTGATGATCTTTTAGTCGATATTGTTTCCATATTTGACAATAAGGAATTTGAGAGACTCGAAGACATATTAGCTCGAAAAGAAAAAGCATTTGCTGATATATCTGCGATGATTGAAAAGCAAATTCAGAGAACTAGAACGGAAGAATCCAGTCCAAAAAACACTACACTCTACTTTACTTTATTATTGGAAACCAAAGACCTGGTTACTGCATTAATTAACTTAATGGAGGAGTATTACAGCAGTTATAAGAAAAAATAAATATTCTATATTTGAAAAGTCCTGAAGTTTAAAAACTTCAGGACTTTTATTATGCAACATTTTCTAGTAAAGATATTTTCCCATTTAAATTAACTCGACTATTTTTCTGAGTTTATTTATTGATTCATTACTTTGACACATACCAATGTTTGCTTCTTCTTTAGGTTTAAACGCATTGTAAAAATATAGAATATCATATCGTATGAAATCACTGACTTTTAGTATATGCTTTTTTGTTGTTTTTTCCATATTCGGACAAGAACTAACGGGTCCACAATTATTAGATAAAGCCCTGACATACCATGACCCTTCAGGCAATTGGGAGACCTTCAATGGAGTATTTACTGTTACGATGGAATCTCCAAATAATGCATCAAGGTTAAGTGAAATAAATATTAGTCTTCCTGACGAATTGTTTCAGGTAAGGGCTACACGCGATACGATAGTTACAAAATATACCTTGAAGCGAGGTATTTGTAGTATAGAATTAAATGGGCAAGAAGATCTTTCCGAAGTCATATTAAAGAAGAACAATCTTAGTTGTGAAAGAGCAAACTTATATAAAAACTATTATACTTATCTCTATGGCTTGCCCATGAAACTAAAAGATCCAGGAACCCATATTTCTGAAAAAGTAGACCGGAAAACCTTTCAGGGAAAAGAATATTCCGTTCTTAAAGCAACCTATGATGAAGCTGTTGGAAGCGACATTTGGTATTTTTATTTTGATCCTGAAACTTATGCCATGGAAGTTTATCAGTTCTTTAAAGGAGATCCTTTGGGGGAAGGAAAAGACACAGGAGAATATATTCTGTTAACTGAAACCCTCTCTATTAATAACATTAAAATGCCCAGAAAACGGGCTTGGTATTACAATAAAGATGATATATATTTAGGTACAGATATTTTAGACTAAAAAAGGAAGGCGAAAGCCTTCCTTTTTAAAATATAATCAAATTCTAAAACTTAAGATCCACACATCAAGCAATCATCATCCGGATCTCCATTCTTAGATTTATCTAACAACTCACGTAACTCCTGAGGTGTCATAGGCTTAGTTGAAACCGTCGACACACTATCTGCCTCAACAGTAGCCTTAGCAGCCACAACAGGTGCGGCAACAACAGCAACCGGCGCTTTCTTCTCTTTCTTCACTTCCGTCTTTAATGTGAATTTAATAGCATCTACAGCACTCTTCGTTCTTAGATAGTACATTCCTGTTTTAAGTCCGCTTTTCCATGCATAGAAATGCATAGACGTTAATTTCGCGTAATTTGCGTTTTCCATAAACAGGTTGAGTGATTGAGATTGATCAATAAAATAACCTCTATGACGAGACATATCGATGATATCTTTCATACTCAACTCCCAAACAGTTTTGTACAGTTCTTTCAATTCCTGCGGAATGTCCACACCTTGAACAGAACCGTTGGCACGCATAATCTCTTCCTTTAAGTCATCATTCCAAAGACCTAAATTCACTAAATCTTCAAGTAAATGCTTATTAACAACAATAAACTCACCTGAAAGTACGCGGCGCGTATAAATATTGGAAGTATATGGCTCAAACGCCTCGTTATTTCCTAGGATTTGCGAGGTCGATGCAGTTGGCATTGGCGCTACTAACAACGAATTACGCACTCCATGTTTCTTGATACTCTTTCTCAGTTTTCCCCAGTCCCAGCGACCACTCAACTCACTATCCTCTAGTCCCCAAAGGTTGTGTTGAAATAAGCCTTCAGAAATTGGCGAGCCTTTGTAGCTTTCATAAACGCCATCAACTTTTGCTTCTTCCATCGAAGCTGTTAATGCTGCGAAATACAAGGTTTCAAAAATCTCTTGATTCACTTTCTGCGCTTCATCACAGGTAAATGGCAAGCGCATCATAATAAATGCATCAGCTAGCCCTTGGATTCCTAATCCAATTGGACGGTGACGCATATTAGAGTTCTCAGCTTCTTTAACTGGATAGTAATTTCTATCAATAACACAGTTTAAGTTTTTGGTCACACGTTTTGTTACGCGGAACAATTCTTTATGGTCAAACTCTCCATTTTTCACAAACATTGGCAAAGCAATGGAGGCTAGATTACATACTGCAACTTCATCTGGAGACGTGTACTCCATAATTTCTGTACATAAGTTAGACGAGCGAATGGTTCCCAGATTCTTTTGGTTACTCTTCCTATTAGCTGCGTCTTTATATAGCATGTATGGTGTTCCGGTCTCAATTTGAGATTCCATGATTTTCTCCCAAAGCTCACGTGCCCTGATTGTTTTTCTTCCTTTATCTTCAGCTTCATACTTATGGTATAAGACATCAAATTCATCCCCGTGGCAGTCAAAAAGACCTGGGCATTCGTTAGGGCACATAAGTGTCCATTCAGCATCTTCTTGTACACGCTTCATAAACAAATCTGGAATCCACATTGCATAGAACAAGTCACGCGCTCTCATTTCTTCTTTTCCAGTATTTTTCTTTAAGTCAAGGAAATCAAAAATATCAGCATGCCATGGTTCTACATAAATTGCGAAAGAACCTTTGCGCTTCCCACCTCCTTGATCTACATAACGAGCTGTGTCATTAAAAACACGAAGCATAGGTACAATCCCGTTAGATGTTCCATTGGTTCCTGAAATATAAGAACCTGTAGCACGAACATTATGAATAGATAATCCTATTCCGCCGGCAGATTGGGAGATTTTTGCCGTCTGCTTCAGGGTATCATAAATTCCATCAATACTATCGTCTTGCATTGCCAACAAAAAGCAAGAAGACATTTGCGGTTTTGGTGTTCCACTATTAAATAATGTTGGTGTTGCGTGAGTAAAGAACTTCTTCGACATTAATTCGTAGGTTTCCTTTACCGATGCCAAATCATCCAAATGTATTCCTACTGAAACACGCATTAACATATGCTGAGGCCGCTCCGCAATGTTTCCGTTTAGTTTCAGTAAATAAGAACGCTCTAATGTTTTAAATCCAAAATAATCGTACCCAAAATCACGATTATATATAATGGTAGAATCTAAGTCATCTGCATTATCCATAATCACCTTATAGACCTCGTCACTAAGAAGTGGTGCCTTTTTTCCGGTACGCGGATTTACATATAAATACAAATCTTCCATTACTTCGGAAAAAGATTTCTTTGTATTCTTATGTAAGTTAGAAACTGAAATCCGTGCTGCCAATCGTGCATAATCCGGATGTGATACAGTCATTGTAGCAGCAACCTCTGCGGCTAAATTGTCCAATTCACTCGTTGTAACTCCATCATACAAACCTTCAATAACCCGCATTGAAATTTTTACTGGATCAACTAGTTCGTTTAAACCATAGCAGAGTTTGCGTACTCTTGCTGTAATTTTATCGAACATAATTGGTTCTTTGCGGCCGTCTCTTTTTACTACATTCATGGGTTTTGGTTTTACGGTTATTAGGTTTATTGAAAAAAGTTCTCCTGTACAAATTTTAACTTGCACATAATCAGTTATATAAATATCACACCGCTTAGGGTTGACACCTATTTAAAAATCTGCGTCGAAACTAATTTTATTCGATTCTTTGTCGGTGTTAGTTACACCTGCTTTTTGGTATTCAGCAACTCGTTTTTCGAAGAAATTTGTTTTTCCTTGAAGCGAGATCATATCCATAAAGTCAAATGGATTCTTGGTATTATAAACTTTTTCACATTGCAGTTCAGACAAAAGGCGATCCGTTACGAACTCCAAGTATTGTGTCATTAATTTTGAATTCATCCCAATAAGACTTGCGGGAAGTGACTCCGTAATGAATTCGCGTTCTATATCTAGGGCATCGACTATGATTTCCTTAATACGAGCTTTTGGCACTTTATTAATCAGATGATGGTTATGCAAGTGTACTGCAAAATCGCAGTGAACTCCTTCATCACGAGAAATCAATTCGTTTGAAAAGGTAAGTCCCGGCATTAAGCCACGCTTTTTCAACCAAAAAATTGAACAAAATGCACCAGAGAAGAAGATACCTTCAACAGCCGCAAATGCTATAAGTCGCTCAGCAAAACTTGGGCTATCAATCCATTTCAAAGCCCAATCTGCTTTCTTTTTTATGGCAGGGAAATTATCAAGTGCATTAAAAAGCAAGTCTTTCTCCTTATCATCTTTAACATAGGTATCTATCAATAATGAATAGGTTTCACTATGTATATTCTCCATCATTATTTGAAAGCCATAAAAGAATTTAGCCTCACTATACTGAACCTCATTTACGAAGTTTTCGGCTAAATTTTCATTTACAATCCCGTCTGAAGCTGCAAAAAACGCAAGAATATGCTTGATGAAATAACGTTCATCTGCATTAAGTTTTGTAGACCAATCTGAAAGATCCTGGTGTAGGTCAATTTCTTCCGCTGTCCAAAAACTAGCTTCCGCATTTTTATACCATTCCCAGATATCGTGATGTTCTATTGGAAAAATTACGAATCTATTTTCATTTTTCTCTAATATTGGCTCTACATTGCTCATTCTTGTTTTACTTTTCGCGTTTAATTAAATTGGGGTGACTTGTGACTAACAAATATGAATAATTTTAAGAGTCTTTATGATGAATTACAGTTTAGGTTTTCAACAAAGTTTTCAACATTCCTGTTTTAAACTGTTCCTATTGTTTTGTTAATTGTTATATTTAATGTACTGATTATCATATATTTATAAAAAAGCGTTCGGTTGTAAACAATTTTAAAAAATGCTGGCGATAAGCCTTACAGGCTAGGATTTTACAGTACTTAAACAGCCTTTCTTCACTTATTTCCCAGACTTAAAAAACGAAATTTTTCAACAAAACTAAAACTCCCTTTTTTAGATTTTTAAGTTTGAAAAAAGCAGATTTAAAGAAAACCTATTTCAGAAATGACAAAAAACCGTCTCATAAAAAATGAAAACGGTTTCTAATTAGAGTCAATAATTTTGCCACCCCACATCTTCGCAATCTAATTCGTCAATCGTCTTCGAAGTTTCGTCAAGATCTATATTTGTAACTGTAGTTTTTATATAACTTATTGCCTTTCAATGGTAAGAAATACTATCCTCTATAATTATCGGCCAGAACTTTTATCTAATTAAGGCTGCACTGTCACCTTTACATCTTTTCAGCTACTTTTTCCAACTCGGCATACCAATACTCACCAAACTTTCGAATAAGCGCTTCTTTAACAAATTTGTAGACGGGAACTTTTAAGGATGCTCCAAGGGTGCAGGCATCGTCACAAATTGGCCATTTGTGATAATTCACAGCAGCAAACTCACTGTAATCTTGAACTCTAACGGGATATAAATGACAGGAAATAGGTTTCTTAAAATCAATTACGCCGGCATTAAATGCCTCTTCAATTCCGCAGCCTGCAGTTCCATTTTCTGAAAAAGTTACATAAGCGCATTCTTTTCCATTAACTAATGGAGTTTCCAACTCATCCAAATCGGTCCTAATATAAGTGCCTTGCGATTCAATGGATGCTATTCCTTCAGGTCTAAGAAAAGGTTTTACCTTTAGATATATAGATTCAAGAATTTCCGTTTCTTCCTTGCTCACAGGGGCTCCAGCTTCTCCTGAGATACAACATTCGCCTTTGCATGCGCCTAAGTTGCACACAAAATCTTTCTCTATAATATCTTCAGAAACAATCGTTTTCCCAAGTTGAAACATTTGGCAAAGATAGGATGTTTTAGAGTGCCATTCCGAAGAAAACAAGGGTTAATTAAATCTATACTTTTATAGAAAAGATATCGCTTTAATACCTAATTTTGCAGCCTGAATTCGAAGCATTATGAATTTTAACATTAAAGAAATATTTACTGCCACGATGGTACTTTTTGCCGTGATAGATATTGTTGGTAATATTCCAATCGTCCTTTCTTTACGTAAAAAAGCCGGTCATATTAAATCCGGAAAGGCATCCATCATTGCAGCTGTGGTTATGATCATCTTTCTTTTTTTAGGTGAAAGCATATTAAACCTTATTGGGATTAACGTAAATGAATTTGCTGTCGCCGGGGCTTTTATACTCTTCTTTATTGCGTTGGAAATGATCTTGGGCATCACCTTATTTAAAGAGGGAGATACCAACCCCGATCTTGCCACTATATTTCCGTTGGCCTTTCCTATGCTGGCCGGACCCGGTAGTTTAACAACACTTTTATCACTAAGAGCTGTGTATTCAATCGAAAATATTATAATTGCCATTATAGTCAATGTGATTGTCGTTTACATCGTCCTTAAAACCTCAGCGCGGCTGCAAAGGTTTTTAGGGCAGAATGGGATTGCTGTGATTCAAAAAGTATTTGGAGTGATATTATTGGCAATTGCCGTGAAATTATTCACCTCCAATATCCAAGAATTGTTTAATTAAAATAGACCCACCTTAGTGGGAATTCGCCATGAAAATATTCGTTTATACACTTATTGCAATTGCTGTTGGATTATGCGTATTTAATATAACCCAGTTGAATTCCGACGCCTTATTTGAAGGTGATAGTTTAATCGCTGCTATTGGAGTCTTGGCTGCAGCTTGCGTAATTATACTGCTTCTTATTCTACAGACGTCGCTTAAAATTAAGTCTAAGCAGAAACGCTAAGCCAATCTACATTGAAAAGTGCAACATAAATTGATTACCACGAGTATTCGTTTATTTGTGTATTCGTGTATTCGTGGTAAAAACCGAAAGGATTTAATTTTTTAGAAATACTGAAAATCCTAAACTGAGACCTTAGTCAACAATTAATTGAGACTCTAATTCCAGCACTTTTAGAAGCATGGGATCGTCCTGATTTAAGATAAATTCGAAGGCATTAGAGCCAAAAATCTGCTGCCCAATATTTGCTTTTAAAGCTTTCTTTAAGGCTTCGGAATAATTGCTTAAATCAATACTTGCTTCATTTAGCTTGGCATACTTTATAAATTCCAGCGTCAAGGAGTCTTCCACAACATAATCACTTAAAAAGTCCTTAAACGTTAGCTCTTTATACCAAGATCTATTTTTTTCCAAAAACTCGAAGATAAAGTGATTCATAAAACCACTTCGAGATACAAACTGCAAGGCTTGATTCTCTACACTCGTATCTTTTGGCACAAATATATCCGGAATAATTCCCCCTCCCCCATAAACAACCTTGCCAAGAGGGGTAACAAATCGTAGTGAATCTTCTACATGAATACTATCGGCAGTAAGCAATTCCCCATTTCTGTATCTTTTCTCATAATCCTCATAGTATGCATCACGTCCATTTCCGTAGGGTTTTTGAATGGAGCGGCCAGTTGGCGTGTAGTAACGTGCAATAGTGAGTCTTACAGCACTCCCATCACCTAAAGACATCTCCCGCTGCACCAATCCTTTCCCAAAGGATCTTCTTCCTATGATGATTCCTTTATCATTGTCCTGCAGTGCACCAGCTACGATTTCACTTGCCGAAGCAGAATTTTCATTAATTAACACATACAATTCTCCTTCTTCAAAAGCCCCACGACTACTCGCGTAGGATTTATTTTCATCCCCATTTTTATTCTTGGTGATAAGCAAAAGCTTATCGTCTTCTAAGAATTCATCTGCTATTCGCTCGGCGGTAGAAATATAACCTCCGGGATTGTCCCGTAAATCTAAAACAAGCCCCGTAATTCCTTCATCAATAAGTTGTTCTAATGCTTTTTGAAATTCTTTATAGGTAGTTTCGGCGAAGCGATTTAACTTAATATACCCTAATTCATCTGTTAATTTATAGGAAGCATCAACGCTTACAATGGGGACCCTCTTTCGCTTTACTTCAAACTCGAGCAACTCCTTCTCTCCTTTCCTAAAAACACTTAGCTTCACTTTCGAATTTATAGCACCCTTAAGATGATTTGTTATGCTGTCTCTGTGGACAGACGCGCCAAATAATTTTGTAGTATCGGCATATAAAATTCGATCTCCGCCTTTGATCCCGGCCTTGGCTGCAGGTCCTCCTTTTATAGAACGAATTACAGCGATTGAATCTTTATAAGGATAGAAGCTTATCCCAATCCCAACAAAATTACCGCGCATATCATTGGCATTTTCTTCATAGTCCTCTGCAGGTATATAAACCGAATGCGGATCCAAGTTTTCAAGAATCCCGTTTACTGTGATATCTACAATACTATCAGTATTCACGGTATCGACGTATTCATAGTCTATATAGTCAATCAGTCGATTTAATTTGTCTTTTTTAGAATTGGTAGCGAAAATTCTCTCAGTAGTATCGTTAAAATTTAACTTAGTCCCAATGAAAATTCCCATGGCCACTGCCAAACCAATTAAAAGAGGGATGTGTTTTTTCTGAAGTTTCATTTCTAATTTAGTTCCTTAATATACGAAACTTTCACCCCGGCTTTCTCTAAAAACCGAACTCCCGAGTCATCTTTATACTGCTCATTATAAACCAATCTAGTTATTCCTGCCTGATGAATTAACTTACTACACTGCTTACAAGGTGACATCGTAATATACAATGTCGCACCCTTACACGATTGTGTTGATGAGGCTACTTTTAGAATTGCATTAGCTTCCGCGTGTAAAACATACCATTTTGTATAGCCTTCATCATCTTCACAAATATTCTCAAACCCAGATGGTGTTCCGTTATACCCATCACTTATAATCATCTTATCCTTAACAATTAAAGCCCCTACCTGCCGCCTGTCGCAATACGATAGTTTACTCCACTCTTTAGCCATCCTCAAATATGCGACATCGTACTGGGTTTGTTTTTTGTGATTAGGATCCATTCAAGTTATTTAAAGCAAAATTAACAGGAAGTTACAAGCTAGCAAAATAAGTTGTGTTAACTATTTCCAAAAGCCTTGTAAGTAAGTGCTGTCTTTATTTGAAAAGCTAGAAAATCCAATTCTTTATAAGCATTGGGAATACAAATCCAATGACAACAGAAGATACTACCAAAATCCAATCTCTTTTATTCACGCGAAATAAAGACTGAAAGATAAATGCAACCACTAAGACGATGATAACGATGATAACTTGAGAGGTCTCCACTCCCATAGCAAATTCGAGTAAGGGTAGAATTCCGCCGTCTATATTAATCATCTTATAATAAGCTGCAAATCCGAAGCCGTGTATCAATCCGAAGAAAACAGTAATTAAAAATATGACTCCCACCTTCTTGTCCGTTTTTTGCCTCGTTGCCGCATACAAATTATAGAACGCAGCGATGAGAATGGAAAGCGGAATTAAAAACTCGATAAGCCTTGACGATACACTCACAACATCATAATTATCTAATAGCAAGGACGTTGAATGTCCAACTGTAAATAGCGATACTAGGACTAGCAAGCGTTTCCAAGACACGAAGGTGTAGGTCGCAGATAAGGCTATTAAGAATAGAATGTGGTCATAGGCTTTCGAATCGAGGACATGCTCAAAGCCAAGTTTAAAGTAGAGCCAAAGGTCTGACATTGGGGGAATATTTTTTCAAGGTTTTACCAAAGGTACATATTTTCGTCAGCACTCGCTATAACCTCGTTTATATAGAACTAATGCCATTAGCACTTTGTTTAATCTTTAAAATTATGCTAACGGTCTTGGCCTAGAATTTTTAAACTTGGTTTTTAACTTAAGTGGTAAGTCACATCAAAGAAGAAATAGCGATTAATTGTTCAATCTAAAAAACATTTTATCGCGGCAGCTTTTTATTTAATAAAGACGTTAATGACTCGCTAAATTAGTAATTTGTAAAATTCATTACCACAGTAAATCAAAAGATCATGAAAAACCCGATTATCCTCCTGTTATTGTTCGTGACATTTTCATATGGACAAACACCTTGTGTTAATGGTTATGCCGGAAATTATCCATGTAGTGGATTTGGATTACAGTCGCAAATACCTTTTACAGACATGGGAGCAACTAATGCCAACGATACCTGGGGCTGGACCGATCCATTAGATAATAAAGAATATGCCATTGTGGGCTTGGACAATGGCACTGCATTTATAGACATTTCTAATCCAACCAATCCCATTTACTTAGGGAAACTCCCCTCAGCCTCTGGCACAAACTTAGCTAGGGATATAAAAACGTATAATAACTATGCATTTATTGTAAGTGAGGCAAACAATCACGGGATGCAAATTTTCGATTTAACACAGTTGCGAAATGTTGCAAACCCTCCTGCTACTTTTACTGCAGATGCTAATTATACCGAATTTTCAAATGCCCATAACCTTGCTATTAATGAGGAAACAGGATATGCATATGCACTTAGGACGAATACCTTTGGAGGGGGGCTTCATTTTATAGATATACAAGACCCACTCAATCCAGTTGCAGCCGGCGGATTTACTGGTGTTTACACCCACGACGCTCAGATCGTTAATTATCAGGGGCCAGACACAGACTACACAGGAAGAGAACTTGCATTTAGCTTTAATGGTTATGATGAAGATATCTGGATAATTGATGTAACCAATAAATCTAATCCCGTGGCTATTACTGATTTTAATTTTACAAATAGTGAGCATTCACATCAAGGTTGGCTTACTGAAGATCACAAGTATTTAATTATGGGAGATGAGGCAGATGAGATTAATCTCGGCTTGAACAGTAGAACTATCATTTTTGATATATCAGACTTGGATAACCCTGTACAATCATTTGAGTATTATGGAGACTCTTCCGCCACAGATCACAACGGCTACGTGAAAGGAGACAACTATTATTTAGCAAACTATGCCGCTGGTTTAAGGGTAATAGATATTTCTAATATTGATAATGGCGCAGCAGTAGAAACTGGGTTTTTTGATGTTTATCCCCCAAATGACAATGCCGGATTTAATGGATCGTGGAGCGTATATCCTTATTTTGATAGTGGAAACATTTTAATTTCTGCCCTAACATATACCGACCCAAATTATACAGGGGGCTTCTTTTTAGTAAAGGATGGTCTTTTGGGAGTTAGTGATTTAGAAAATGATGCTGATTTTTCTATTCATCCAAATCCTGTCTCTAATGAACTTTTTATAGCTTCGGACGGCATTACAATCGAAAAGATAGCCGTGTATTCAATTAGCGGACAAAAGATTCAAGCATTTGAAAACAACAACCAATCTATCGACGTCTCTAATCTAGCTGAAGGTCTTTACTTTATCGAGATTTTTTCCTCTGAAAGCAGCAGTATTCAGAAATTTATAAAGGACTAATCTGCACAAGAATCAGACAAGTAGATTGGTTAGATGCAAAATTAAAAATCAACATGAAATTTAATGTCCGCAGTATTCCTGTAGTCTAATATCCCTTGTCTCCAATCTAAGAGCGCAGCGGTCTTTCTTCTAATATCAGTCTTAAGCCTTACCTCAGCACAATGTTCGTTATATTTTATATCTTTAGAGAACTCCCATAAATTCATCAAGATGAAAAACATACTATTCCTTTTTATTAGTCTTTTTTATGGGTTTCAAAGTTTTGCTCAGGACCCTGAATTATATAAAACTTGGTATCTTCGAGAAGTATTTAATGATTTGAATACAGTAGTGGTCCAAAATATTTCTCCGCGAATAAATCCGACCTTAACCATTAGTGAAACATTGAGCTTTAACGGTGAAGCGGCGTGTAATACGTTTTCTGGCACCATGACTTTTGACACTGCTACCAATAGATTGGAGATGCTTAGTTTTGAAAGCACAAATAATACCTGTAGTGAGCAGGCTCATGTAAATTTTGAAATCGAGTTTTTTCAATTTTTTGAAATTGGCAAATCTTTCCAAGCTTTTGTTTCAAACGAAACCAATGGGCAACAGACTTTAGCTACAATCGGACCGTGGTATCCACATCTTGTTTTAAAGAATTATGTGCTCGATGTTGCTGAAAAAGACAAACTGAATATCACCGTTTACCCAAA
>JBLHIC010000063.1:0-14604 GCA_047614245.1 Flavobacteriaceae bacterium | reverse complement strand
GGTCTATCACATATAGTAAACCCTGTAATTCAATTTTATCTTCTGCAATTGAGCCATATATCTCCGGTCTTAAAATAAATAATGATTCTCTTAGTGTTTCGCCAGAAATTCCCATAGGCTTATAAAAGCCTCTGTTAAAAAGGTGGCGCATGGTAATATACAGACGCTCTATAGCTCCAGTGCTTTCTTGTGCTCTGGTCCGTATATGGGTGCTATGTTTGCTCATATGAATGTAAATATAACACTATTCTAGATTTGAATTTTTAACAATGCATCTGCAATTTTACGATCGTTTGCTAATCTAGGCACTTTATTTTGACCTCCTAATTTACCTTGGGACTTCATAAAGGAATTAAAACTATTCCTATTTAGCTTCGTTATTTTTAATGGCTGAAGAACTTTTCCTGTTATCAAATCTCTATAATAGCTATTCTGTTTTTGCATTAGTACATCAAGATCTGCCGCAACTTTCTGAAGATCTTCCGGCTCATCTTCAAATTCTATCATCCATTCGTGATAGGGCAATTCACTTTCCTTTGTTAGTATTTGTGGAGCCACCGTAAATTCAGAAATAGAAAAACCGTGTTTTTTCATACTCAATTCAATCGCCTGCTCTACCTCCTTTCCGATCACATGTTCACCAAAAGCAGAAATAAAATGCTTAATACGCCCAGAAACAATTAGGCGATAAGGATTCGTTGATGTAAATTGAACAGTATCTCCCAAATTATAACCCCATAATCCAGCATTTGTAGATATAATCATTACATAGTTTACATCTATCTTTACTTCTCCGATTGTTAGTCGTTGCGGGTTTTTCTCAAAAAAAGAAGTTGCTTCTACGAACTCATAAAAAATACCGCTATTCAATTGAAGTAGCATCCCCCTTTCATGCTGTTTATCCTGAAAAGCAAAAAATCCCTCACTAGCTGGATAGAGCTCAATACTATCGACTTTCCTTCCAATTAACGAATTAAATTTTGCGCGATACGGTTCAAAATTAACACCTCCATAAATAAAAAGATCAAAGTTTTTAAACAATAAACCAACAGCTTTACCTGTTGCCTTTTCCAGTTTCTCAAAATACATTTGGACCCATGACGGAATCCCACTAATTACTGTCATGTCCTCATCTTTAGTCTCCTCAACAATAGCGTCTACCTTGGTTTCCCAATCTGAAATGCAATTCGTTTCCAAGCTTGGTAGCCGGTTTTTTTGCAAATAAGCAGGAACAAAGTGAGCAACAATTCCTGATAGCCTCCCTATTTGAATTCCATTCTTTTGAGTCATTTCTGGACTCCCTTGTAAAAAAATCATCTTCCCATTCACGAAATTTGCCTTTCCGGTTTCATTTATATAGCAAAGAATTGCGTTTCGAGCAGCTTCAATATGCGAAGGCATAGACGCTTTTGTTAAAGGAATATATTTAGCGCCAGAAGTTGTCCCTGAAGTTTTTGCAAAATACAGCGGTTTTCCGGGCCAGAGAACATCAGCTTCACCTTTCACAACTCTATCCACATAACCTTTCAAGGCCTCGTAGTCTCGAATAGGCACTTGTTTTGCAAAATCATCAAAAGAGCTAATTTGACCAAAACCATGGTCCTTTCCAAAACTTGTATCCTTGGCATCTGAAAGTAGTTTGACAAAAACTTTCTTCTGAGTTTCAATTGGATTATTAGCCCATTTATTGATGCGCTTCGTTATGATTTTTGCAAAAATCTTTGCTCCGATGGACTTTAATGACATATTGAATTAATCAAAATCGATGAAATTAGTGGGGTTCGTTGGGTAGCCATCGCTCCATAGTTCAAAATGCAAATGTGGGCCTGTTGAAAACTCTCCTGTATTCCCGACAGTTGCAATTATTTCTCCTTCTTTAACAAGCTCGCCTTGTTCCTTGCTTAAAGATGCATTGTGCTTATAAACAGAAATCAGGTTGTTTTTGTGTTTTAAAATAATTACATAACCAGTCGCAGCCGTCCATTCAGCAAAAATAACTGTCCCATCTGCTGTCGCTTTTACCGGAGCGTCCTTGGTTGTTACAATATCCACTGCAAAGTGCTTTTCCTTGGGGTTATAGCCATCAGAAATTGTTCCTTTTACTGGCGCGAAAAGAACGAAATTTACCTCTGAAGTCCAAATCAAAGGATTGTATTTATCTTCCTGATCGACTATGTCTCTTAGTATCGAATCTTCCTTTGATGGATTTTGGTTTAAAATAGAGCCATCTCTTCGGGCTGCTTCTAATATCGAATCCTTATTGAAGTCAACAGTTTTCAAGTCCCCAGTAAGCACTTTCCGTATGGAGGCAAGGTATTGTTCGTTTATTGTAATTACTTGCTGTAAAGAGTCTGTTTTAAAAGCTAAAGAAATCGCCTTTTTCTTCAAAGTGGTAGAAGAATATCCTGGAATATATTCCCTTAATGGCGTGAAAGCTATTAGGAGGGTTGTAAATCCAATTAAAAGCACCGTAAAAATCGAGCTAAACACAAAAACATTTAGTCTATTTAACTTGAATGAAAACCGTTCCTCGAAAGTATCCTCAATTAACACTACCAAACGATATTTATTTAGCAGCTTCCTTTTAAGTTTTTTAGATCTCTTTTCTTTTTTTTCCATTTTGAAGGGTTACTAGGCACAAATATAAACGAAACTAATCGACGTCTGTGCTAAACTTAATTTGAAAACGTTCTTTATAACTATTTCTTATTACCTTTGTTTCTTAAATTTATGTAAAATGAGCTTAGTATTATTACCCTTAGTAATTGGTTGGCCGCAAATTGTATTAATAGCGGTAGTGGTTTTATTATTGTTTGGTGGTAGAAAAATTCCTGAATTAATGCGGGGTTTAGGCAGCGGAATCAAAGAATTTAAGGATGCTTCCAAAGAAGATGAAGGAGAAAATAAATTAGACGAAAAAAAGTAATCTTTTCTGAAAATTAACAACTCTTAAGTTGATTATCTTATAAATTAAAAACCCTGCTAGTTTAATAATTAGCAGGGTTTTTAATTTATAAGACCAAATGAGTTTAGTCAAGTACGGCAGATTTTAATATTGATTCCAATTCAAACTGAAGGTCTCTCTTTGCAACTGAAGGTGCATATGTAAACCCTTCGAGTATTAAATACCTATTGTTTGTCTCGTCCCTCACGGCGTAATTGACAAAAGGGCCTGCTTGAAATTCATCCTTAACCTCCCAAGTCCCTTTTGTTTCGTAAGCTTGTTTTCCGTTAATCTCGGTAGTGAATAGATAAGGAGCATATGCGGCTTCAGTAATAAAACGCCCTTCATCTTCAATTGGAAGATGTTTCCCCCCAATCGAATCTCTCATTCTTATTATATCTCCAACAGTAGTGCTATCCTTGTGTATCATATCCAAGGGCACCTCATAAATAATTATGTTAGTGCTTCCCGACTTTAACTGTTTTCGAATCCAATAAAACTCATCGGTTGCCTTAGCGACATGATATGCTGACGGAATTTTAAGCGTAACTCCCATCTTTTCTTTTAATGAATCAAGCTTCATTAGTGAGGCCGCTGTTCTTCGTTGTCTTTCGGTGATTTCGGAGGTCTGAAAAGCTTCGATTATTCTAATTTGATTTCCCTTTATTAATTCAATTAATCCCTTCTCGGTCTTAGCCGTGATAAAGGCTCCTGTTTGCGGTTTGGAAAACTTATCTTTCACAATTACAATCTTCTCTTCAGCCCCTAAAGTCACATGTAAAACCAATCTGTACTTTCGGGCAAATCCGGTATACGTTTCTGGTGGCATTTGATTCATCGAAAATAGCGGCTCATCCTGAGGTAGTCCAGCCGTTGGTGCCGCAAAGTAATTTCTAATTTCCTCTCCTACGCTATTATTCCAAAGTTCATTGGACGTAACAACTTGAAGCGTATTGATATTCCCAAGAGATTTTGGTAAAAAAGAAGTGTCTTTTTTACCTGTTTCGTTGCATGAATAAATAAAAAACAGAGAGAACAGTGTAAAGTATAATAATTTCATCGAAAAATATTAATAGGAAGTTACCCTTTTAGAATCTTGAGTTTTGTTCCTGGTTTCAATTTAGTACTGCTAATATCGTTCCAATTTTTAATTTTATCCACAGTAACTCCAGGAAATTTTTGCGAAATACTCCATAATGAGTCTCCGCTTTTTACTGTATAAAATCGAATTGAACTATCAGCAATAAGATCTGGTTTGATTGTTTTTTTTGAAGTCTGTGATACTCTTTTGCGAGGATGAATAGTAAGACGTTGCCCAACTTTGAGCTTGTTGCTTCTTAGACCATTCCATCGTTTTATTTGAGAGACAGTAACGCCATAGCGAGTGGCTATTTTTCCTAAATAATCACCTCTTTTTACCCGATACCGCATTCTATCGGACTCGACTGATAACTCTGGTAAAGGTTTTTCTCTTTTGTCAAACTCTGACGCCGCATATGCATAAATAGCCTCTTCATTTGATAAAAACTTACCCACCACATCAACGGGCAATCGAAGCATATATTTTTCATTGTTCACAACCGGTATAATCCCGAGTTTGTACGATGGATTTAAAAATTCTAGTTCGGCCAAATCTAAATTGGCAACTTGCGCTACCTGATCCAAAGAAATTCTTTTTTGAATGCGAATTGTATCTGTCGCTATATAAGGGATTCTTGGTCCATTGCTTACAAACCCATGCTCTTCAGCATATTCAAAAATATACATTGTTGCTAAAAAGGCAGGCAAGTACCCTGCTGTTTCACGGGGTAAATTATGTCTAATATTCCAATAATTAGTTTTGCCGCCAGACCTTCTTATCGCCTTTGCCACGTTGCCAGGTCCCGAATTATATGCCGCTAAGGCAAGATCCCAATCACCTAAACTAGAATATAAGCTTTCTAAATATTTGCACGCTGCCTCTGTGGCTTTTATAGGGTCGGAACGCTCATCGACATATGAACTCACATCCAATCCAAACATTTTACCCGTACTATACATAAATTGCCAAAGCCCGGTCGCCCCGACCCTTGAAACAGCCCTTGGGTTCAAAGCCGACTCCACAATAGCTAGATACTTCATTTCTAAAGGAAGATTGTACCTGTCTAATTCCTCTTCAAACATTGGGAAATAATAATCGCTTAAAGCCATAAGCTTCGTGATTGTCTTTCTTCTATTCTTTAGATATCCCTTTATAACCGATTCCAAAGATGGATTGTATTCTACATTAAATGGGGTTCGAGCATTAAGTAATTTCAATCGTTGCTTCAACACTTCTGTAGATAATTCCTCATAAGGTACTGGGCTATAATCTTGATTTCCCGCAAACCCATATACTTCTTCAAACAATTCAGAATTATATAATTGTCTCAACCAAAGACTATCGTACTTTCTGGCATTTGCCATATCTTCCAATGCAAACACCATAGTGTCCTTAGTCTTGGTCGCTACAACTGTATTTAACACATCGTTTGAAATTTGTTGAATTGGAATAGAATCAACAATTTGAATCCGTACTTTCTGAAGGGAATCAAATTTAACCACCTCTTCTTGTGCGCTCAGTATGACACAAGAGAAGAAAAGAATGTAGGGGAGTAGTCTTAGGTTCATGGGGTTTATAACGTATGAGGATGATCAAAATTTCACTAAAAATAACCAAATGATTTGAAAAGACAAGTATAATACTCAACTTTCTGTTTGTTAGTTGTTTATAACAACTTTAACTTAATATAGCTTTAATACCAGGTAATGTTTTTCCTTCTAGCATTTCAAGCATAGCTCCACCGCCTGTTGAAACATAACTAACCTTATCCGAAAAACCAAACTGTTTTACTGCAGCAACAGAATCTCCTCCACCAACTAGAGAAAAACAACCGCTATTGGTCGCCTTAGCAATGGCTTTGCCTAAAGTTATAGTTCCCTGAGCAAACTTGGAAAGTTCAAATACACCTACAGGTCCATTCCATAATATTGTTTTAGAGTTCAATACAACATTCTCAAATATTGTGTTTGTTTCGGGACCTGCATCGAGTCCCATCCAACCATCTGAAATGTTACTTATTGGCTCTATTTTAGTGTTCGCATTCTCCGAAAACGCGTCTGCAACAACAGAATCAATTGGTAAATGAACCTCAACACCTTTCGCCTTTGCCTGTTTTAAAATGTCAAGGGCCAAATCTTGCTTATCGTCCTCAACCAATGAATCACCTATTTTACCTCCTAGTGCTTTAACAAATGTAAAAGCCATTCCACCACCAATAATAAGATGATCAATTTTGTCCAGAATGTTTTCAATGATCGTGATTTTTGAAGAAACCTTTGCCCCGCCAATGATTGCGGTAACCGGTTTAACACTATTCATAAGTACTTTATTAATGTTTTCGATTTCTGAAGCTAGTAGGAGTCCCAAGCATTTATTATCTGGGAAGAAATCTGCGATAACCGCTGTGGATGCATGAGCCCTGTGAGCTGTTCCAAACGCATCGTTCACATAAATATCCCCTAAGTTTGAGAGTTTTTCTGCAAATTTTCGATCCCCCTTGGTTTCTTCAGAATGATATCTAAGATTTTCTAATAAAAGAACCTCACCAGACTCACAGTTCGTAACCGCTTCTTCCGCAACTTTGCCAATACAATCTTCAGAAAAGTGAACCTTTACTCCTATAACATCACTTACACAATCAACAATGTTTTTTAAGGAGAATTTTGACTCATTATCCTTTGGACGACCAAGGTGTGACATAAGCACACAACTTCCACCGTCCTCAAGTATTTTAATAATAGTAGGTTTTGCTGCTTCAATTCTACTTGTATCGGTAACCTCCAAGTTTTCATTTAAAGGCACGTTAAAATCAACTCTAATTAGTGCTCTCTTTCCATTAAAATTAAAGTCCTTAACCGTTTTCATATCCTATGTTTTAGTTACAAATATAGGATTTTTTTGTCCTCAAATTGCTTATTTTCGCTTATGGATTTTTCCGAAGTTATAGGTCAAAAGCATTTAAAATCCCATCTTCACAAAACTGTTGAAAATGGTCGTATTCCTCATGCACAGCTATTTGTAGGAACTGCCGGAAGTGGTATTTTGCCCATGGCAATTGCTTATGCTCAAGAAGTTTTATGCAGGAACCATGCTAAAGAATCCGTATCGTTTCTATCTTGCGCCAGTAAGGTGAAAAAGCTTGTGCATCCTGATTTGCATTTCGTTTATCCTGTAAACACGAATGATGTTATCAAAAAAAATGCGGTTTCTGCTAATTTTACCAAAGAATGGAGACAATTCGTTCTAAAGAATCCATATTCGTCTTTATTTGATTGGTTGCAGTCTTTAGGTATTGAAAACAAACAGGGTAATATAAGTGTAAATGAAGCTCAAGATCTACTAAAAACCCTCGCCTTAAAATCATACGAAGGCGGCTACAAAGTGATGATTATTTGGATGGCCGATAAAATGAACACAGAATGTTCAAATAAGATCCTGAAAATTGTGGAAGAACCACCAAAGAATACACTTTTACTTCTTCTAACCGAAGCAGAAGAAAACATCATTTCTACAATAAGGTCGCGGTGTCAAAAACTTGATTTCCCGCTACTGGCTGAAGAGGATATCACTTCTAGGTTAATTCAAAACCATTCTGTTTCAGGGCCAAACGCAAAGAAAATTAGTCGTCAAGCAGGAGGTGATTTGAATAAAGCCCTGCACATACTTAATAATGATAGTGACGACATAGTTTTTGAAGAATGGTTTATTTCTTGGGTTCGCACAGCATTTATTGCCAAAGGAAATAAGGGGGCAATAAATGACTTAATACACTGGAGCGAAAGTATTGCGTCCAAAGGAAGGGAAACTCAAAAGAAGTTTATTTCCTATTGTATTGAATTGTTTCGGCAAGCATTGTTAAAGAATTACAAAGCGGATAGTTTGCTTTTTTTTGAATCTACAGACGCAAAATTTTCGATTGAAAAATTTGCTCCCTTTATTCATCAAAACAACATTTTTGAAATTACTTCTGCTCTCGAAGAGGCTGCGTACCATGTCGAACGAAATGGAAATCCTAAAATAATTTTTACAGACTTATCTATAAAACTTACGCGACTCATTCATAAAAAAGAGTTGGCATAGGCAACGGTTATTGTAAAATAGATGCTAATCAATTCTACTTATTAACTTAGTGACTGACTAGGGTCGATTTAAGAGCGTTTTTCTCTTTTCACCCCGAAAGCCTTAAGGCTAAGCGCAAACTCGTTTTAGTGCCGTTCTGAGCGCCTATATGTTCTTTTTATAACAATATATGTGAGAGGAAGACTCTTTTGAGTTCAATGCAGATATATTTGACCACAATCCAACAAGCAGCGCTTTAATTGAAAATGATTTTCCTGACTTATATTTTTGCGAAAGCAGACTAACATAAAATGAATCAAAAATCATTGGTTTGATTTTTACAAGTGTCATTGAAGAAGAAAATATCTGATCCATAGCCGTTTTTGAAAAATGCCAAAGGTGTCTTGGAGTGTCGTAAGCGGCCCAATAGTTCTTATAATATTTTGCGTCGAAAGACTTGAAATTTGGAACAGCAACAATTAGTGTGCCTCCAGGCTTAATAAGAGATTCGATTTGTTGGGTTATAACTTCCAAATCTGGTAAATGTTCTAGAACATGCCATAACGTAACTACATCGAAAGTTTGTCCAGACAGCCTGTCCATGGTTTCATATATTTCTAGGTTCTTTTGCTTTGCTAAATTACGGGCGCCATCATTTGGCTCAACACCAAAAACGTCCCAACCATTCTCCTTTGCCAGTTTCAAAAAATCTCCTGTTCCTGCTCCAATATCTAAAAGCAATCCACGTGATCCGTTTAGAGTTAATATCAGCCTAAGTTTTAAGGCAAGCGAATACTTTTTTACATTTTGATACACCGAGGCCATAAAACCAGCCTTAGAATCTGTATGTGAAATATAGGCGTCACTCTCGTAATATTTTGCCAAATCTTCTGCCCTCGGTTGTGGCGAAGTAATTAACATATCTCTATTAGGGTCAATCAATAAATCAAAAGACTCTCCCGTTACAAGAAAGTCTTTTGTTGTGATTTTTACGTTCTTTTGATTATTTTTCAAAGTATGCAAGAAATAGTTCCACGTGGAACATTTAGTTTAACGTCCCATATAAACTAGCAAAACAGAAATATCATTAGGAGAAACCCCACTGATTCTTGATGCCTGTGATATGGTCACTGGTTGAATTGCTGTTAATTTTTCTCTAGCTTCATACGAAAGAGATTTCAATTTTGTATAATCAAACCCTGCTGGGATCTTCAAGCCTTCCAATCGGTTTAACTTATCTGCATTGTTTTTTTCTTTATTGATATAACCTGCGTACTTCACTTGAATTTCAGTTTGTTGTAGCACGTCGCAATCCAAATCATTCTCCTTTACAAACTGTTCCACCGAATCAATTTTACGCATATCATCCATAGTGATATTAGGCCTAGAGAATGTCTTGAACATTTTATCACTCTGACCAACTAAAGCCGACTCCTTATTTGCTAAAATTGGATTAATTATTTCTGGCTTAACACTTGTATTCTTAAAAAAGCTAACAAAAGCATCCGATTTACTTTGCTTGATTTCCATCTTCCTCATGCGTTCATCACTAGCTAAACCAAGTTTATGTCCCATTGGCGTTAATCTGAAATCGGCATTGTCTTGACGCAGCAAGGTTCTATATTCAGCTCTAGAAGTAAACATCCTATATGGTTCGTCAGTTCCCTTAGTAATTAAATCATCAATTAAAACTCCTATATAGGCCTCATTCCTTTTAATTATAAATGGAGCCTCTTCCTGAACTTTTAAATGTGCGTTAATTCCGGCCATTAATCCTTGAGAACCTGCTTCTTCATATCCGGTAGTCCCATTAATTTGACCTGCAAAAAACAAACCTGACACAAGCTTTGTTTCCAGACTGTGCTTTAACTGAGTAGGAGGAAAGTAATCATATTCTATGGCATAACCAGGTCTAAAAAACTTTACATTTTCGAAGCCTACCACCCGCCTTAACGCCTTAGCTTGTATATCCTCAGGTAAGGACGTAGAAAACCCGTTTACATAGTATTCTACCGTATCCCATCCTTCTGGCTCAATGAACATTTGATGTCTTTCTTTATCAGCAAAGCGACTTATTTTTTCCTCAATTGAAGGACAATACCGCGGCCCAATACTATCAATGGATCCATTGAACATAGGAGATCGATCAAAGCCTTCTTTTAGTATGTCATGTACCACTTGACTGGTATGCGTCATATGGCACGGCCGTTGTGTCTTCAAAGGCGACGTAACATCCGAATAAGAAAACTTCTCAGGCACATCATCCCCAGGTTGAATAATCATTTTAGAGAAATCCAATGATCTCCCATCTACCCGCGGTGGCGTTCCAGTTTTCATCCTTCCAGATTGAAAACCGAGATCTACCAACTCTTTTGTTATTCCAGTGGAGCCAGGTTCCCCAGCACGACCACCACCAAATTGTTTGTCACCTATATGAATTAATCCATTCAAGAAAGTTCCGTTCGTTAATACCACCGTTCTCGCCCTTATCTTTAACCCTAATGAAGTTCTCACACCTACTACGGCATCTCCCTCTACTATAAGACCGACTACCATCTCCTGATAAAAATCTAGATTTGGGGTTTGTTCAAGCATTAGCCTCCAGGTTTCAGAGAAACGCATACGATCACTTTGAACCCTTGGGCTCCACATTGCTGGACCTTTAGACTTGTTAAGCATCTTGAATTGAATCGCGGATTTATCCGAAATTATACCACTATAGCCACCCAAGGCGTCAATCTCTCGCACAATTTGTCCTTTAGCAATTCCACCCATGGCAGGATTACAGGACATCTGCCCAATATTCTGAAGATTCATTGTAATAAGTAGCGTGCTAGAACCCAAATTCGCCGCGGCTGCAGCCGCCTCTGAACCAGCATGCCCCGCTCCAACTACTATAACATCATATTCTTTTTCAAACATAATTCTTGATTGTTCCACGTGGAACAATATGTTAAATTTTTAGCGTGCAAATATAAGCCAAATAAGATTAATTCAATAGTTTTAACAATAATAAGCTGACAGTCAAGCAACTACACGAAATTCCTTTGTCTCAACGCCTCATCCTCCTTTAGTCTCATCTCCTTTGCTGCCGTTTCACTCTTATCTTTGTAGCCACAGTAATGTAGAATTCCATGGATTATTACTCGATGTAGTTCATTATTGAATTCAGAATCAAAGCTAATCGCATTCTCACCCACTCTTTCAACCGAAATATAAATCTCTCCATGAATCTGCTTTCCAAGTGAATAGTCGAAACTAATTATATCGGTCAGTGTATCGTGATCAAGAAACTCTTTGTTTATATTAAGTAGAAATTGATCATCACAAAAAACATAGCTTATATCCCCTTCTGAGAAACCCTCGGCTATAATTATATCGCTAATCCATTTAGAGATATTTACTTCACAGGACAACTTAAATTCAGTCTGGTATGAAAAATCAATCATTTCTACTCTTAAAATATGTCTGGACTTTCTCTTTATATTCTTGCCTCAAAGGTAAGGCCTCTCTATTTAAAATCTCTATAGTATTGAAGTACTTTTTTATATCCTCAGGGGACAACCGGAGTTTGTTCCTATATGCGTTTCTATTAGTTTTTGACTCCCTCTTCGTTTCCTGTCCCTGCTCAAAATCAGCCTTATCCAACTTCAAAAGCTCATACTGTAAATTCAACATTCTCTCCAAGGTGCGTTCATTAAAACCTTTATCCAACAACTGCTGTTCTATTCCTTCCATTTGCCGTAACAAATCTCCCCCATTTCCATTTAGACCTTCTTTGCTCAGTCGATCCTCAAGTTGCTGACGCAACTGCTGTTGCTGCTTGTAAATTTCGAATAACTCCCCATTCATGTCCTCATTATCTCCTTCTCCATCCCCGTTTTCACCATCCTTACCCTCACCTTTCCCATCTCCTTTTCCGTCACCTTCGCCCTCACCCTCACCTTCACCTTCACCTTCTCCCTTACCTTCGCCTTCGCCCTCTTCTTCACCTTCTCCCTTTCCTTTTTTACCTTGCTTTCCCTTCTCCATCCCTTCCTTCATTTTTTCTGACAACCCTTCCTGTTTCTTGATAATATCTGGTAGTTGAAATCCTTTACCGCCTTTTCCCGATCCCTTCCCAGGCATTTGCATTTGCATTTGCATTTGCATATTATTAAGCAAATCACTTAATAGAACCGCGAGTTCGTTTGCGCCTGTTACTATATATTGTTGACTCGACACCCCAAGATTAAACTGGTTCTGTGCCAAGCGATCTAAAGATTTATCTATATTGTATTGAACTTCGGTGAGTCCTTCAATAATCGGCGCGCTTATCATAGGCTGGCGCAAAGACAGCCCAAATAAACTATCATCAATATGCTGGAAATTCAACTTTAAATCATTCTGAAAATTCAGCTTTTTTCCAAACAACGCGTTCCCATAATCTATTGTCTTAAATTCTTTCATCAATGTTTCCTGTTCAAACGAAAAAACAACTAGATTATCCAAAATCTGTCTAAGCATTTCAACGTCCTCTTCCATTGTCTCCATGCCACCTCCCTGCATTTGAACTTGCATCTTTTTCCCGATTTGTTTCATCTTCTTACCTGCCTTCTTCTGACTCCCTTTGGCATCACCATTTTTCTTTTCCTCTAAACTATCTGTCGCCTTTTTTTGCTCTTCTTCCACTTGCTTTTCTTCACTTTCCTCATCCGGAATATCCATCGGTTTCTTTAACTTATCATTATCCTCGTCGAGTTTCTCTTTTTCTTTCTGATAATCTTGAAACTTCTCATTGAGCTTTTCTTGTTCCTCTTTTGTATTCTTTTCTTCAGGTTCATCTGCCAGTTTCTCCTGCTCCTCACCTAATTTATACAGCTCCTCTGCCAGCCTTTCCGCTTTCTTGGCAACGTAATATCGTTTCGTCAACTCTAACAGCTGCTCTAGGTTTTTTTCTTGGTTCTTATTTTGTTTTGAAAGCTTTTCTAGCTTTTCGCCTAATTCCTCCTTCTCTATTTTCTCCTGAAGTTTCTCCAATTCATCCAGAAGCTTTTCATTCTCCTTAAGCTTCTCCTCATTTTCCTCAATCCTCTTTTCTAATTGCTCTTTAAAGGGGTCTTTTTCCTCATTTTCAGGCTGAAAATTCTCAAGATTTTCCTTCATTTCCTTTGAAAATTTCTTCATCATCTCCTCCTGCTGCTTCTGGCGCTTTATGAAGTTTTCTAGTTTCTTCTTGTCATTCCAGCTCAATTCATTCTTCTCCTTCTGCGTCTTTGAAATTTCCTCTAAAGTCTTTTCCTGTTCCTTTAGCTCTTCCAGTGTTTTATCAAGCGCCCTAATTGAGTTGTCCTGATCCTCTAATTGCTCATTCTCAAGCTCATCCTGGGTTAATTTTCTGAATGAAAAAATTGTTGACTTACTTGACTTATACTTATGTATAGCATCATTATCAAAAACCTCAAAATAATATTCATAGGCAATTCCATCAGTTAAATCCAAATTAGATGGAAATGAATATGTAAACTGATCGAAATTAGTTTTGTTAAGTGACAAAGGAATCTTTTTTAACTGATCCTCCTGCCCTTGTTGATAATAGACTAACTGCAATTTCGTAAGTCCATAATCATCGCTTACCCTTCCGAAGAAATAAGCAACTTGGCTTTTAAGACTATCTTGTTTAGACTGCACATCAATCTCGGGATACTCATCTCTAATTACATTTATAGAGTAAGATAAATTTTCGTAATCTTTTAACTGCTCATTAGAGGTTGTTATCGCATAATCCAATTTCCTGTAAACTCCTTTTCTAAAATTGAATTGCTGGTCTTTTTCTGTGAACTGATACGTGCTATCCGACGTTTTTAAAGCTACGCTTTTAGTGTTTTTTGTATTCACATTCCAAACCACACGGGTTCCCTCTGGCACGGTGGCATTTCCTGTGCTCTTCAAGACTTCATCTGTCTTTCCTGTATAGCCTGGATAATCCAAAACCATCTCGAAGCTCAGCAAGGAAGGTGTTTTAATCACATCAAGGGTATATTCCTTAGAAACAACCTTATTCCCCCTAAGCTGAAAGCCAATCGTTTCGGAGGGTTGTAAAAACGTATACTCAAAATAACCCGGTGCTGATTGTTGTAAATAATAGGTTTCATTATTATAACTGATACTCGCATTTTCTGGTATGATGTCGCCATCAGTTCTAACCTTTAATGTGTAGTTTTTATTTTCAATAGCACTTAAATCCTCGTTTACCACATAAAAAGAAAAGTCTGCCGGTGGCTCATAAGCAGTGTCATAATTCACTACACGCTCATAACTACTCGTAAAAGTATCTTCATCCCCAAGAACACTCACTAAGACAAATATCACGATGGGAATTGCCGCATATTTTAAATACTTAGCGTTTTTACTGAAGTTAATCGCTCCTTTAAATGGTACTGGCTGAATCTCTCCTGCCTTCTGATTAATACTCGCGAGCAACAACTCTGATTCTCTCTGGTTTTGATTTAACTGAATTATATTTAAGAGCTTATCGTTT
>JBLHIC010000062.1:0-14827 GCA_047614245.1 Flavobacteriaceae bacterium | reverse complement strand
TTCAAATGATCAATACCATTAGTTGCAGGTAAATTGAGGTTTGTTGCGTTTGGAGTTGGATCTAAGATCCAAGGCAAATGAGTCCCACTAGATGGGTCTGTAACAACTAAATCTAAATCATTTACTAATGCTGGGCTAGCTCCTGCAGTTGCTGCGGGATCATTCCAGTATACCATAAAGCGAACTTGAGCTGCACCTGTTGGGATAGCAATAGTATGGTTATTCGTATCACCTTGAGAAATATTATCAGACAAGTATCGTCCATCTTCAACCAGCAATCCTGCTCTTAAACCATTTACAACTCCCCATCCAAATTTATAATCAGGCCCCATATTTCCATAGTCGCTAGCCGTATTTAAAAGAGCGGCTTTAATCAATGCAGATTGAGGCAGCGTTCCACCATTTGCCTCCATATAGACTTGGTAAAGTTGTGCAGAAACACCCGCTAACCCTGGAGCGGAAAATGAAGTGCCACTAGACGTTGTATAGTTATTATTAGGAGTAGTTTGGGTAACATCTTCACCGTGAGCCGCAATATCTGGCTTAATTCTACCATCCGTTGCAGGACCACGACTACTAAACCCTGATAAATCACCACTAAAATCAGTGCTTGCAACTGCGATTACATTTTTTCCTTGCTTGTGACCCCCTGTGATATTTCCCCAACCAGATCCGGCACCATAACCACAATTACTAGTTCCTGAATTTCCTGTCGAAAAGACATGCAATAATGTTGGCTCAGTATTTATTTGCGAGTCGACAGTACGAGCTCTAGAATTATAACCATCATTACAACCATCGCCATAGGACGAATTCGTTATTTGAATACTACCATCATTAATAAGCCCTGTGGTATTTGAATCTAAAAATGACCCCGCATAGTCCACAACAAACAATTCTGACCCTCTGGCCATCCCCATATTGCCAGGATTTAAATTTCCTGCCCCGGACAAAGTTCCTGATACACGATCTCCGTGAGTTCCTCCTCCAGACACCGCTATATTTGTTAGTCTTCCAGTAAAATCGATATGAGGCCCAACACTACCATCATCTCTTACAAGAACACCAACGCCCTCCCCTGTATAATTTCTGCCAGTCATGGTCTGCGTGTCTAGTCCATTAGTTCGGTGTAAATTTCTTCCTTTACTATCTTCTACGACCGGAGGAGCATTGATTAATTCTATCCATTTTACATAAGCTAAATTGGAAAGAATTTCCAGACAATTATTCGGAATAGAGAGTTCAAGAATGTCAGAATTCTCGTATTGTTGCGTCACCGTAATTAGTTGTGCTGCAAGATCATTAATAACAAATTGAGTGCTTACAGTTTTATGATGCTCAAGGGTTACCAAAATTTGATCACCTTCTACGGCATAATCAGGGTATGGTGGATTTTTTATTGGAGAAGACAATTTTAGGATTCCATTAACTGGCATGATAGCCCTTACACCGCTATCTCTCAATAGCGTGATAGATGTATTTTCAGGGAAATAGAACAAATAAGTTCTATGAGGAATATATTCTAATAGCTGAAGATTTAAAGACCGAAAGTTATCCTGAATGGCTTGACTCGGTGTTTCATAAAATTGAACCCAACCGTAATATCCATTATTTAACTTTGAGTATTCGGGCATTTGACTCCATTGAAAACTAGTAATATTTTCAGAAACCTGAATCGTTTCATCCTGAAATTGAATAGAATACGAGGATTGCGCAAAAGAATTTGCAAAAACAAATGCAATTGTCAAAACACTCAAAATGGCCCGTTTAACTAATTGAGAAAAGGAGAGTTTCATCATATTTGAAATATTTGATTTTTAGCTTAGTCATATTGAGAAGGACTAATTTCTTCAAAAGAATTTCAAATATATCTAAACGGTGTGAAAAATTGCTTAATTAAAAGTTAAAATGGGTTGAAATTTAATAAGTAAACCCTAGTAAATTAATAGGCTAAAGAAACGATTTTGGAGATCTTTCAGAAAACTTATTTAAACAAAGCCTTTAATTCTGAAGCCTCATTTGGTTTTATTTTACCGGCCAATAAGAGACTCAACTGCCGTCTTCTTAAGGCGGCGTCAAAACGTTCTTTTTCGAGTTTAGTTTCAGGAATTAATTCAGGAACGATTACAGGAGTGCCCATTTCATCTACAGCGACAAAAGTATAAATTGCCTCATTAGCTCTAGACCGCAAACCACTTTCTCTATCTTCTATCCAAACGTCCATATAAATTTCCATAGAGCTCTTAAATGCCCTTGAAACTTTTGCTTCCACAGTGACGACACTTCCCAATGGAATCATTTTATTAAAGGCAACGTTGTTTACAGAAACGGTAACTACAATTCTCCTACTATGTCTGCGCGCTGCAATACTAGCAGCCCGATCCATTCGCGCCAATAATTCCCCCCCAAACATATTCCCAATAGGATTCGTTTCACTTGGAAGAACCAAATCTGTAACAATCGTATGGGAGTCTTTAGGCGTTTTTGAAGTCATTGTGAAGTTTTTTGCAAATGTAAGCAGTATTTACACATTATTAATTTTTAGAAAAGAGAAAATGAAAAAGAATACTATTGAAGAAAAGAAGACCTAATTGTCCAAATCCCGGACAAGAATCCAAGCATCTTTATTTTCGGTGTCTTTAACGTCACGAAGATTTTTATAGGCATCGCGCCGATTTTCATAGCTGCTATAAACAACCATATGCAATCCATACTTGTTAGCGCCAATAGATTTTGCAGAATAACCTTTTATAAGAAGTTCGTTTAATTTTTTAGCCGCGTTTTCTTTAACACGAAATGCCCCTGCAACAATATGATAATTACCAATTTGTTTTGGTAAGGTAAGATTGAGAGCGGATAAAGGGTGCTTTATAACAAAAGTTGCTTCTTGAATTTGATTCTCAAGCAAAGTATTTGCTTTTTGTCTTTCAACAAAATTCGAGTTTTTAACTTGCCCTTCATAAATTTTAAGCCCTCCTAGGCCAGATATAGATATAGCAATTAATGCTATTGCAGCGTATTTAAAATAAGGAACTGTTTCCCTTTTTTCAGGAGTGAAGAGTAATGGACTAGGATTAACTCCGGGTTTATAAGCTTCTTTGTAAACCTCACGATAAATTTGAGAAGATGAAAATGTGTTTAGGCCAAAAGACGAAGTACTGAAATTTTCTTTGTTTGAAGGCGAAAATTGAACTGAGTTTTCCTCGTTTAGAAAGAATTCTCCAACATTCTTGAGCGCTACGGTCTCCCTAGCCGACAATTGTAATGAAAGCTTTCCAGTAAAATTTCTTATTTCTTGAAGTGCAGTTTCATAGCTGCAATTTTCAACCGAAGCTACATAATTTGCAAGTAAACCATCGTTAGTTTGTAATTGTCGATTAAAGGTTATCGCTTTTCTAGGGGGATAAAAAGTGTTTGTAGTAGTTTCAATTCTGGCCGATTGGTGCTGCGTTAAAAAAGCTCCAAATCCAGGCAGTATAACACATTCGTATCGATATAATAAATCTTTTATGTAGGTGGCCAATTGCATTAAAACAAATATAGTTTATTTTTATTTAATTTAAGTTCGACGAACTTATTAACAACTCAAAATTTGTGTACATTTATTGGCTCCCCAATTTATTTAGTGAATTTATGCTTTCAAAAGATGAATTGTGTTATACGCTTGCTCTACAGCGTGTTCCAAATTTAGGAGATACTTCAGCAAAAAAATTATTGCAATTTGTAGGTTCGGCGGAAGGGATTTTTAAAGAAAAGAGAACGAACCTTCTTAAAATTGATGGGATTGGAGCTTTAAAGTTAAAAGATCTTAATGCGTCAAAAATCCTTATTGATGCCGAAAGAGAGCTAGAATATATCGACGCTAATGCTATTTCATATAGTTTCTTTAAAGATAATAGTTATCCCGAAAGGCTTAAGCACTGTCTTGACGGCCCCTTATTGATCTTTTATAGAGGCAATATAGATCTGGAGAGTAGGAGGATAATTAGTGTCGTTGGAACCCGGAATATAACTACTTACGGAAGGGATTTCTGTCTAAAATTAATAAATGAGCTGGCGCCGACAAATCCAATCATAGTATCTGGATTTGCTTATGGCGTCGATATTGCTGCCCACAAGGCTGCCATCGATAATGGATTGCAGACTATTGGTTGTCTAGCTCATGGCCTGAATCAAATTTATCCAAAAGTCCATAAAAAGTACGTTTCACAAGTTGAAGAAAATGGGGGATTTATAACTGAATTTTGGAGTCGTGATGCCTTTGATCGCACCAATTTCCTAAAACGAAATCGAATAATTGCAGGGATGAGTGAGGCGACTATTGTAATTGAATCTGCAGAAAAAGGAGGGAGCCTTGTCACTGCTGACATAGCGAATTCTTATAATCGTGAAGTGTTTGCTGCCCCAGGTAGAACCAGCGACAGTCAGAGTCAGGGCTGTAATAATTTAATCAAAACGCAACAAGCAAGATTGCTAACTTCGGCAGCAGATATTGTTTATATGTTAGGCTGGAAATTAGAAGACTTTAAAATAAAGCCGCAGCAAAAACAGCTCTTTGTTGAACTTTCACCAGAGGAAAAAGTTATCTATGATTATCTAAAAGATAAGGAAAAGCAAGTATTGGACATTATTGCTTTGAATTGTAAAATGCCGACATTTAAAGCAAGCTCGCTTTTGTTAAGTATGGAATTAAAAGGAGTTATTAGGCCCCTTCCGGGGAAGTTGTTTCAAATAATCTAGTTAATATCCTAATCGCTCTCTTACCCGAGATAAAACGTCATTTGCTGCTTTTGTTGCTTTTGTTGCTCCGATTTCTAATGCTCTGTCAATTTCGTCGAGATTTTCCATATAATAATTATAACGGATTCTTTCTTCGCAAAAGGATTCAATAATTAGTTCAAACAAGGCTTGTTTTGCGTGTCCGTATCCATAATTACCACCTTCATAGTTCGCTCTCATTTTAGCAATTGCTCCGGAAGTTCCTAAAATATTATAGAGAGCAAAGACGTTGCAAGTATCTGGACTCTTCGGATCTTCCATCGGGGTGCTGTCTGTTTGAATACCCATTACCTGCTTCCGAAGCTTTTTATCATCCAAGAAAATATTGATAATATTATTCTTTGATTTACTCATTTTAGCACCGTCTGTGCCAGGAATTAGTTTCGTGTTTTCTTGCACTTGCCCCTCTGGTAAGACAAAAGTTTCTCCAAGTTGTGCATGAAAACGAGAAGCTACATCACGAGTCATCTCGATGTGCTGTAATTGATCTTTCCCAACTGGAACTATATTTGCGTCATATAAAAGGATGTCTGCTGCCATGAGCATAGGATAAAAGAACAATCCTGAATTTACATCTTCGAGTCGATCTGCCTTATCTTTAAATGAATGCGCTAGGGTTAACCGTTGATATGGAAAAAAGCAACTTAAATACCAAGATAGTTCGGTTACTTGCGGAATATCGCTTTGTCTATAAAAAACTGTTTTTTCAATGTCCAATCCAAATGCTAGCCAAGTTGCAGCTGTACTATAGGTATTAGCTCTAAGAATTTTAGCATCCTTGATTTGTGTAAGGGTGTGCATATCTGCAATAAACAAATACGAGTCGTTTGCTGGATTATTAGCCATTTTAATAGCCGGTATTATTGCTCCTAATATATTTCCTAAATGGGGAGTCCCGGTGCTTTGTATGCCTGTAAGGATTCTGGACATGCGTTTGTTTTTATTAGTATAATTGATATTCTTAGCAAAGTTACTTTTTTTAGACCATTCGCATTCCTCAATTCGTTATTTTTGATTTTTATGAAATTATTTAAATATTTTTTCTTCATCCTCTACAGAATTTGGTTCTATCTATTAGTGCTTTTACCAATTCTAATACTCTTTCCATTTTTACTAGTTAGTATTCTAAAAGAAACCTGGTATCCTTACTATTTTAGGTTAGCGAGATTATGGGCAAGGATCATATTATTTGGGATGGGATTTACACCTATTATTAGAAGGGACGCTAAATATAAAAAAGGAGCTAGTTATATGTTTATTGCCAATCATACTTCCATGGCAGATATAATGTTGATGCTATATATAACAAAAAACCCCTTTGTGTTTGTAGGCAAGAAGGAGTTGTCGAAGCTACCGCTTTTCGGTTTTTTTTATAAACGAACGTGCATTTTAGTAGACCGAAATGATTCAAGGAGCAGGCTTGAGGTATTTAATAGTGTTCAAAAGAAATTTGACATGGGCCTTAGCGTGTGTATTTTTCCCGAGGGCGGAGTACCTGATGATATGAAAGTTCTTTTAGATAGTTTTAAGGATGGAGCATTTCGTCTTGCAATTGAACACAATATTCCAATTGCTCCCATCACCTTTCATGACAACAAAAAGAGATTTTCATATGAATTTTTCAGCGGTAGTCCTGGCAAAATGCGCGTGAAGATACATAAGATAGTTCCGACAATAATTCTAGGTCTAGAGGATAAAAGAATGCTAAGAAACGAGACTCGAGATCTCATTCTTGAAGAGTTAAAACAACCAACTGTCTAAAATAAAAAACCGTCCTATGGCGTAGAACGGTTTAATAAATGTTCGGGATATACCCAACTCAACTAAAAACTAACCTAAAACTTGTAGCTCAATCCAGTATAGACTCCAATATAATAAGGCTGGAAGTCAACAGACGAATCTGAATATGGATTGAGTTGATACTTAAACATAGGTTCAACATTAAACTTAAATTTTTTAGATATTTTATAATCTACTCCAAGTCCTATATTGGTGGTAAAACTAACGGTAGATAAATTATTGGCCTCTCCTAAAGTGCTAGAAAAATCTCCCGCGGCAACCGAAACATCATTATTTCCTAAAAACAGAGTACTCACCCCTCCTATAACATTAACTCCAACTTTTGTTTTGATAACGGCATACTTTAACTCTAAAGGAACCTCGTAATATGTAATATTCTGAACCAATTCTGCTGCGCCGTTAGTAGATTTCTGTGTAACGGTTCCAAAACCACCATTGGCAGTATTTTGCGCTTCTATTGAGCCTTCATCTAGCACCGTTAGGACGTTTTGGCGTCCTTTATAGTTTACACTCCTCAAGGCCGATGAAACAGGACCAGTACCTAATTCAACACCGCCAGTGGAATAACTTAGATCAACATTGCTAATTCCAGAACGAATACTCAAACGTTCACTAACAGCATAACTAACCTGCACGCCGTAACTAAAATTAACAGCACTGCTTTGTGAATTATCAGAAAAAGACGGGTCTATAGAAGAACCTTCACTTAGGGAACTATAATATACTGGAGCAAAATTTGGCGCCAATTCCCAACGGGTATCTATTTTACTTTTTTCTTGCGCAACAGCCTCCTCCGATTTAATAGCGTTTTGCTCATTTATAGCATCAAGAATGGACTGTTTTCCTGTAGTTTCATTAGCAGCTACTTCCGTTTTGGTAGTTTCTGAAATACCAATTTCTTTCTTAATAAGAGATTCATTCATATTTAATGGCCCAACGATCTCTTTATATATTTTATCAGAAGTCTTTTGCTTTTCTGAAGCAATTGCCACAGCTTCCTTATGTGTCTCAACTGCTGGGGCTTCAGTCTTTATAAAACTCTTAGTCTGATTTGGTGTTTTTTCAGAAGTCTTTTTAGAAACCGCTTCTTTATGCTTAATATATTTCGGTTCTTTTTGAATTGGCACATGATTAACATCGCCTGCAACTTTTATTTCAGAAGAATTTTTAACCGACTCTTCATGAACATCCGATTTGCCATCTTCAGTAGCCACTTTAACATTATCCTTCAAGTTATCCTTAATCAAAGGAGGTTTTTCGTGTATGGACTCTACTTGTTCTATTGCCTCGTCATTTGTTACAACAGAAGTATTAACCTTCGATGCGTTATATATTGAATTTCCAATAGTAAATAATAATGCCAACAGAGCGGCCACACCTCCAACTTTCCAAAAAAGAGGAATTATTTTGCGGTTCTTCTTCCTCGATTCTAAAGAAGCCTGTATACTACCCCAGACTTCCGGTGATGGAGAGGCTTCAAAATCTTTGAAGCGATCTTTAAAAAGCTTATCTATGTGCTTTTCGTCTTTCATATCATGCCCGCTGTCGCAGGCTAAGTTGATTAAATCCTCATTTTAAGAGGAATATTACTAATTTAAAAAATAATCTATGGTGCTCTGTTTGCACTTTTATAATCTTCAATCTTTGTTCTCAATATCATTCGTGATCTAGCCAGGTTCGATTTAGACGTCCCATCCGAGATGCCTAACATTTCGGCGATCTCTTTATGCGCATAATCATCCATCACATATAACGTAAAGACCAATCGGTATCGATCCGGTAATTCCTGAATAATTTTAAGCAAAAAATCCAACGGAATTCCATCATCTTCAACTTCAACATCAATTTCATCAGCGATTTGATCTTCTCTAGCTATGTCAAATACACGTTTCTTTCTGTATTTCTGAAGGACAGTGTTTACGGTAATTCGCTTTATCCAACCCTCAAAAGAACCCTTGCCTTTAAACTGATCAACCTTTTTAAAAATAGTCAAAAATGAATCTTGTAAACTATCTTCTGCCTCCGTGTAATTAGGAGAATAGCGAAGACAAATTGAAAAGAGTATACCCGAATATCGTTTATACAACTCTCCTTGTGCCTTAGCATCCTGCTTCTTACATTGTATGATGAGCTCGTCTAAAGTCAACTGTAGTCCCTGAGTTAAATTTTATATGTAGCAACTTACACATTTTGTAAGTATCGACCACAGTAATCAAGATTTCTACATAACGTAGATGTATCTTGATCAATATGGTTGCGTGGGAAGAAGTATAAGTTATTATTTTATGGCAGCAATGGCTTCTTTAATCTTTAGCTCGAGCTCTTCCATTAGCTCGGGGTTGTCCATCAATAAGTTTTTAACAGCATCCCTACCTTGACCTAGTTTTGTGTCGTCATAGCTAAACCAAGACCCGCTTTTTTTGATAATTTCAAAGTTAACACCTAAGTCAATTATTTCGCCAACTTTAGAGATGCCTTTTCCATACATGATGTCAAATTCAACAGTTTTAAAAGGAGGAGCTACCTTATTTTTAACGACCTTCACTCTGGTTTTATTTCCTAAAACAGCGCTATTTGCATCTTTTATTTGAGTAGACCTTCTTATGTCAAGCCTTACGGAAGCATAGAATTTTAAAGCGTTACCTCCAGTTGTTGTTTCTGGGTTTCCGAACATAACACCGATTTTTTCACGCAATTGATTGATAAAAATAACCGTGCAATTCGTTTTGCTGATTGATCCGGTTAATTTACGTAAAGCTTGAGACATTAATCTTGCGTGAAGTCCCATTTTGCTGTCACCCATCTCGCCTTCAATTTCACTTTTTGGTGTTAAGGCCGCTACAGAATCTATAACTACTATATCAATAGCCCCACTTCTAATTAAATTGTCGGTAATTTCCAATGCCTGTTCTCCATTATCAGGTTGTGAAATAATAAGGTTCTCGATATCTACTCCAAGACTTTCTGCATAGTATCTATCGAAAGCATGTTCGGCGTCAATAAATGCCGCAATTCCTCCCTTTTTTTGAGCTTCGGCTATTGCGTGCAATGTCAAGGTCGTTTTACCAGAAGATTCTGGTCCATAAATTTCAACAACCCTTCCTCTTGGATAGCCTCCAACACCTAATGCTACATCAAGTCCTAAGGATCCCGTTGGGATTACCTCTACTTCAATGACGGCCTTATCACCCATTTTCATTACTGTTCCCTTTCCGTAAGTCTTGTCTAGCTTATCTAAGGTTAGCTTTAGCGCTTTTAATTTTGCTTCGTTTTCGTTGCTCATTTATTATAATTTTTATGTGAAGGAGTCGATAGGCTAAAGTACTATTTCTTTGCACGTACAGCAAAACGAAAGGCCAGGTATATTACTTTTTTGTTAACAGGAGATTTGTAAATATCTCTAGGTTTTAAAAACTATCAAACATTCAGATTTAGGTGCAGAATTGGATTACTTTTTAATAAACTTTATTGAATCAACCTTCCCTTGGTTGCTTTCTAGCCAGATAAAATAAACACCTGGTTCTAAATTTTCTACGTTTATTGAATTGCTAGTTGTATCTATTTCTTTTGTCAATGTCAATCTCCCTTTTAGATCATAAATTTTAACATCAAAAACACCTGTAAAATAGTCAGGCTTTATGCGCAAGATATTTTGAACAGGATTTGGGTCGATAGAAATTGCTAATTTCTTTAAATCTGGAATAGCTAATAATTCACTGCCATAGACCGCGGCATATTCAAAATCGTTTATTAAGGTCAAAGTTTTCGTATTAATAGTTTCTAAAACTATATCATAATCAAATGAGCTATTGGGCTCCTGCCAATTATAAAAATCATTAAAATAAACTTGTTAAAAATCGATATTCTCTTGTAAAATGCATGGAATGCCAAACGCAATAAATTGACCGATACTAAAAGGCGTATTGTCGATGGAACTAAAAGCTCCGCCAATATTTTCGCATACTGAGGTTCCCATAAGCATTGAATTTATGTTTAGTGGAACAGCACTAATCTCACTATTAGGGGGGACATCATAAACAACGTCCTCTATAAATATTTGCTGCAAATACGAAGTGTTTTAAAAAGTTGTGGGTTTTGAGCGAGGCCTATAAAAGATGCAAGCATACATATAAAGAGATTAAATAATTTCATAGTGTTGGCTTATTATTATAAAGGCGAGTCCTGTGGATATACAATTTTTAAAAAACAATTTACACTGTAACATCTTTAGGGTGTCCACTACTTTTGCTACTTTTACAGTCTTATTTTAATTCAATTTCTTTTAACCTTAAAAAAGTATAGCATGCAACTGTACAATACCTTAAGCGCGAAAGAGAGAGCTGCCCTTCTTGAAGCCGCTGGCGAAGATCGATTGACGCTCTCTTTTTACCAATATGCCAAAATTGGCAACACCGATATTTTCAGAAATCATTTGTTTATAGCTTGGAACGAGCTAGATGTATTAGGACGTATTTACGTCGCTAATGAAGGTATTAATGCTCAACTTTCTCTCCCAGCTAGAAGGTTTGAAGCCTTTAAAGTTTTTCTCGATGGAATATATTTTCTGAAAGATGTGCGATTAAACGTAGCGATCGAACAGGATTTAAAATCTTTTCTAAAACTGAAAGTTAAAATCCGAAATAAAATCGTGGCAGATGGGCTCAATGACGAAACTTTTGATGTTAGGAATAAGGGGATCCACTTAGCTGCGGATAGATTCAATGAACTTATTGAAGATCCAGATACTGTGCTCGTGGATATGCGAAATCACTACGAAAGTGAAATCGGCCATTTCAAGGGAGCAATAACCCCAGATGTGGATACTTTTCGAGATTCTTTAGATATTATCGAGGAGGATCTTAAGGATCATAAAGAGGATAAGAAACTGGTGATGTATTGCACTGGTGGGATACGATGTGAGAAGGCTAGTGCATATTATAAACACAAAGGGTTTAAGAATGTATTTCAACTCGAAGGGGGAATTATTGAATATGCTCGACAGGTTGAAAAACAGGGGCTAGAAAATAAGTTTATTGGTAAAAACTTTGTTTTTGACCACCGGAGGGGGGAACGAATTACCGAGGATGTGATTGCAAAATGTCATCAGTGTGGTACTGCTTGCGATACCCATATAAATTGTGAGAATGAGGCCTGTCATTTATTATTTATTCAGTGTGAAGCTTGTGCATCGAAGATGCAAAATTGCTGTAGCGATGAATGTAAAGAGGTGATTCAATTGCCTTATGAGGATCAAAAAAGATTGAGGCAAGGTATTCCCAACAGCAATAAAATTTTCAAAAAAGGGCGCTCCGAGAAACTGAAATTCAAAAAGTGACGTTTCATTTAAAATGGTATCTTTACTAATTGAATTAATTGTTTAATTTTCGTCTCTCTTTCTTATAGGAGAGCTTTATATATAAAAATATGGGCTGTACAAGCTGCGCCAGTGGTGCTGATGGACAGCCAAAAGGCTGCAAGAACAATGGAACTTGCGGTACTGATGGCTGTAACAAACTAACGGTATTCGATTGGCTTTCCAATATGACGCTTCCTAACAACATGGAACCCTTTAAGGGCGTGGAAGTGAGGTTTAAAAATGGAAGAAAACACTTCTACCGGAATTCTGAAAATCTTACACTTAGTATTGGTGACATCGTAGCTACGGAAGCTGAATCGGGACATGATATCGGGATTGTTACCCTTACGGGCGAATTAGTTCGAGTGCAAATGAAGAAGAAGAAGGAGAATCCAAATCCTGAAATTTTACCCAAAATTTATCGAAAAGCGTCTCAAAAAGATATAGATATTTGGCAAAAAGTACGTGATAGAGAAGCCGATGTTCAAAAACAATCTAGAGTTATTGCCATAAGGCTTGGCTTACAAATGAAAATTAGTGATGTCGAATTTCAAGGAGACGCATCTAAAGTTGTATTCTATTATACTGCCGAAGAGCGGGTAGATTTTAGAGATTTGATTAAAGAGTTCGCGCGTACTTTTAGTTCGCGAATAGAAATGAAACAAGTTGGTTTTAGACAAGAAGCCGCTCGCTTAGGGGGGATTGGTTCTTGTGGGCGGGAACTGTGTTGTTCTACTTGGTTGACAGATTTTAGATCGGTAAATACGGCAGCAGCTCGTTACCAACAACTGTCATTGAATCCACAAAAACTGGCAGGGCAATGCGGAAAATTAAAATGCTGTTTAAATTTTGAATTAGACACTTATTTGGATGCCTTGGACGGCTTTCCGAAGAGTGACGTTAAACTGGCTACTGAAAAAGGAGTGGCTGTTTGTCAGAAAACGGATATTTTTAAAGGCCTCCTCTGGTATGCTTATGAGAAGGAAGGAATGAACTGGCACGAACTAAGTTTGGAAAAAGTAAAGGAGATCATTTCGGTCAATAAAAAGGGAAAAAAAGTTGCAAGTCTAGAAGAGTTTATTGAGGAGATAGTTATATCGGATAAAGAAATATTTAGCAGTGTAGTTGGACAAGATAGCATAACTCGTTTTGACAGACCAAAACGCAGCAATAACAAGAGATCGAATAAGGGAAATAATAGAAATCAAAATAGGTCTAATAATCAGTCAAATAGCGCGTCTAAAGATTCTGGAAATCCTCAGAATAAGAGGAAAAATAACAATCGAAAAAGAAAACCTCAAGGCGATGCGAAATAGCATTCCCGCTCTATTGTTTTTTATGTTTTTGGCTTCCTGTAATTCGGGTCCTGTTTTGGGAGAAACGATTTCGCTGAAAGGTGCTTGGAAAAAAGACAAAATTATCGAATTTCAAATACCACAGTTAGATTCATTAAGAAATTACAATGTATTTTTAAATGTTCGAAATAGCAACGAATATAAATTCAACAACCTGTTTTTAATAGTTTCGATCGATTTCCCACACGGTAAAACAGTAGTAGACACTTTGGAATACCGATTGGCAAAACCAGATGGTACTTGGTTAGGAACTGGTTTAGGTAGTATAAAGGAAAATAAGTTTTGGTATAAGGAAAATACGAGTTTTAAGGAAGAAGGGATATATAAACTGATGATAGCGCATGCTGTTCGCAATAACGGAGAGGTTGATGGCGTTACAGATTTAGTCGGTATTACAGATGTTGGCTTCAGTGTAGAAGAGGTCAATAAATAAGAATTAAAATGGCCAATAAACAAACAAAGAAAGCAAAGAGTCCTAAGCACGAAACCTTACGCCACAAAAGAACCTTTTGGAAGATATTCGCAGTAGCCATAGGGTTTGTATTACTGTTGTTTTTACTTGCCTCATGGGGTGTCTTCGGAAGCCTTCCAGATGAAACTAGCCTTGAGAATCCGGAAAAAAACCTTGCGACGGAAATTATTTCTTCAGATGGCAAGACCATCGGGAAATTTTATAAAGAAAACAGAACTCCGGTGCTCTATGACGAACTTCCTGATCATTTAGTAAATGCACTCATTGCTACTGAAGACATACGTTTTTATGACCATAGTGGTGTTGATGTTAAAGGAACGATTCGGGCTGCAGTTTATTTAGGCAGCAAAGGAGGGGCAAGTACAATATCACAACAATTGGCAAGACAATTGTTTGTTGGAGCAGCATCTAAAAACACTTTTGAAAGACTAACACAAAAATTTAAAGAATGGGTAATCGCCACCCGTTTGGAAAGACGTTATACAAAGGAAGAAATAATTACAATGTATTTTAATGAATATGATTTTTTAAATCAGGCTGTGGGGATAGAATCTGCTTCAAATATCTATTTCGATAAAGCTCCTTCCGATTTAAATGTTTCTGAATCAGCGATGCTCGTTGGAATGTTCAAAAACTCATCATTGTACAATCCACTTCGCAACGCGCAAGGGGTAAAGAACAGGCGAAATGTCGTCCTTTCTCAAATGGAGAAATACGATTTTATTACTGAAACAGTTAAAGATTCATTGCAAGCACTTCCGTTAAATCTTAATTACGCTGCTCAAGGGCATAACGAAGGTCTTGCGACTTACTTTAGGGAGTATGCTAGAGCATTTATGAAAAACTGGATAAATGACAATCCAAAAACTGATGGCTCTAAATACAACATCTACAGCGATGGTTTAAAAATTTTCACTACCATCGATAAAAGAATGCAGACCTATGCTGAAGAGGCAATGGATGAACATATCATGAGATTGCAAAAGGAATTCGATGCGCAAAATGTAAAGAATAAAACAGCTCCTTTTCGAGACATTACTGCCGAAGAAACCGAACAGATAATAA
>JBLHIC010000061.1:0-14839 GCA_047614245.1 Flavobacteriaceae bacterium | reverse complement strand
GTTGATACTGGTCAAGCGAGACTTGAAAATAGAATCTTATCGGTGATTCGTTCTGAATATTAGTGGCTTTTGACTTAAAACTAATAAATTTAGTATTTCTAAACAATTTCAATTCTCTTTGCAGTAAGGCTCTTGGTAGATATAATGAAGTATGTCTATTAACACCCAAAGTGGGATGATTTTACAAACTTCCTAGCTATAAAAATTGTGAATCATTCCCAGCTTTAAAAAACAAGAAATAATGTATTGTCTTCTTGATAGATTGTTGTCGTTAAGGGAATAGTGAATAGAAAATGCTATAAAATGATTTAGTAGCTGCCTTGTTTCTTTCTATCAATACGTTGCGCACTTACATTAAATATATAATGTATTGGCCATAAACAGCAAAACTCATAAGGAAGTCTAAAGAAAATGATATATAGAGTCCTTTAAAATTGAAATCACCAAGATTATTTGAGTTAGCTCTCTTTTGCTGTGGTTTTAGGCGATAATATTAATACCTCATCAACTGATACTTTGTTGGTGCCAGGGTATGACAATGTCCACTCAAACAGGTGCTTATTTAGTTTCATTTAATGCCCAGCACAAGACTGTCGAAATCGATCAACCATTTGGTTCAGACCAAGGCCTTATCGATTTGGACATGATATACCAAGACTTAATGGCTTTCCCTGGTGGGATATCTCATTCTGTTCTTTTTGGCAGTGATGAGGTATTGTCTCCTGGCGTCTATGACGTAGCTGGAGCACCATCGATTGCTGGAACACTTACATTGGATGGTGGTGGAGACCCAAATTCCATATTTATTATCAGAGGTAGTGGTGCATTTTCTACAGGAGCGAACACAACTGTAATATTAGCCGGAAATGCAGAGGCCAGAAATATATTCTGGGTGTCTGAAGCAGCCATGTACATGGGCGCTCACACAATAATGAAAGGAACCTTGGTTTCTCGTGCCGGGGCAATTACATTGGCAGCAAATGCGAGCCTTGTAGGAAGGATGTTTTCAAAGTTAGGAGCACTAGCTGTAGGAGCGAATTGCATTCTTGCCGCACCATCGGGTGTTTCCCCTATTGATTTAAGGAGCCTCTCGTCATTTGTTATGTTTACGACTAGTGGTGCGGTTACATCTGACGCAACTTCTACGATCACGGGAGATGTGGGTACTGCAGAAGGAGCCTTGACAATTGCAGGTGCACATTATGGGCAGCAATTCCCTGCTGGTACAACGCCGAGTAGCGGAACGACGACGGCGACTTATTATATTTACCAAAATGGGGTTGAAGTAGCTAACTCTAGTCGAACAATTAGTTCACTGAGCTCAGTGGTGTCTCTAGAGGCAATGATTACTTCTATAACTGTAGGGGAAACCATTGAAGTAAGATGGAAAGTTGATACTGGTGAAGCGACGCTTGACAATAGAAACTTATCGATGATTCGTTTTGGACTTTAATTGTGTTGAATTTAAAACTAATAGATTTATAGACAGTAGAAAAAAGAAGGTCATAGCATCTATTTATTTGACTAAGAATGGTGAGGTTAATAGTATGTAGGCTATGATGATAGACGATCTTTTAGACCAATCGCTACCTTATCAAGTATATTAGCCGAGAAGCAAATGTCACAACAGACAAATGGGGAGAAGATATAGCACCACATCAAATGCTTACAAAATAGCACAATAGAAAGTAATCGAGGGTTAAATTTTACAGTACGGTCTACGATGATATGTGTAGTTTAATCTTGGATAAGAACAACCTATATTTGGGTAAGCGATGGTTTTAGTTCAGCGAGGATAAATTTCGACTCCACCCCAATCCAAGTGATGGAATTTTGCAGGTATCCTTAATCTTGAACGAAGCCTCCAAATATAATGTTTCAATTCATAATCTTGATGGGACCGGTCTTATTCTCTTCTGAGGAATATTCCAATAGTGCTAATATTTCAAAAACAATATCTAAACATCGAGCTTCTCGATTATAAGATTAGTTGGTCGGTTTTTTTGATAGCAGTTTAAGGACATCATCCAATTCCTCGGGTCTGGCAGTAATTTTTTTGTCTTTATCCAAGATAATATAAGTTGGAGTTGAATTAACACCATAATTTTTACCGATTTCATTCTGCCATTTTCCTAACCCTAAAACATTTATAAACTCTGGAAAGTCTTGAATTTTATTTCTCCAAGCATAGGGATCATCTTCAAGGCCAACTGCGATAACCTTAAAGACGCCTTTTTCCATTGAAGAAATTTTTGAATGTAATTTTGGCACTTCCTTTAAACAATGAGAACAACCACTGCTCCAAAACACGATAATATAATTCTCTGCCACATCAATCTCATGAAGGTTTTTTAAAATAGCTTTATTATCAACTACTTCCTCCCAAGAGAAATTTGCCCCTTTATTGCCAAGAGTCATATTTTTAAATATAGTCAGGTCTTCGATTAAGGTCTCATCATTGGAGGATTTAGCTAAGGGTATTAAATAGTTTTCAGAAATATAATTCGCAGTATGCGATCTATCTACATCAACAAATTTTTGCCAGAGCTTGATCCATTGCGCTTTCTGAATAAATGGGTCACTATCTTTGATCTGTTCCTGAAAAGTATCAATGTTATCTTCAATCGCGGCAGTAACATCCCCTTTACCGGCAAACCCGAGGATATAATTATAGGCATAATCAGTAATAAAATTTGATTCTTGAAGAGTTGTATTGTTTACATCAATGTTATCAAAATAATTCTTTTTATTGTTTTTTATATAAGTGAGAATGTCTTGAGAGCTTTCAGGGATAAAAGGCTTATTCGCTTTAATAAATTCTAATGCAATAGTTCCTTCAGCTTCTTTTTCGAAGCCTTTTTGTAATTCTTTAAGGGTTTCAAACATTGAAGCCACAGAGTCATAGCCATCTTTATATCCCTTTGCAATCGGAGTTTGAACGGCTCTCATTTCCTTTTCATAAGAAGCAAGTAACAAGTTCTCTTTAGAATTAATAAATTCGACTCCTTTATCCCGATTAAAATTTAGCACAATATCTTCCTCTCCATTATAAATAATATCAAAATTGAAAATATCTTGAGGGACAGCATAAACTAACCGATACATTCCTTTGGTAATACTTGCGTCTAATTGAAGCGTAAAGTTGCCTTCCTCGTCTACCTTGGTGTCTGTTTTATACGACAAACTTGTAGGCGACACTTTGTATAATACAGCCCACTTATAATCGTCTGCGGGTGTAAATTGCCCTTTAATAGTGTGCTGTGCCGCTGCAAAAAGTGGGAAAAGGAAAACTAAGAAAAGTATTTTTTTTATCATAATAAGGAAATATAAAGAATCTAAAGATCCCGTATTTAATTTCAAGAATTAAACCATAAAATGTGCCATAGCATTTAGGGCACGTTCAACAGATGTAATATGATCAAAAGTTATTATTAATCGAAGCCCATTACGGGTCTGTTTTTCTTTCATCGAAGCAATATTCGAATGGCTTTGAGCATAATCTAGTACTTTAGTGAATGCAGGACTTTGATAAAAACCACTTTGTTGATCCGCAATAAAATAGCCTACTAATTTACCTTTTTTCATAAGGATTCGTTCAAGTCCCATCGAGATTGCAATCCATTTAATACGGACACTGTTTAATAAATCAACCACTTGTATTGGTGTTTCTCCAAAACGGTCAACTAAATCTTTCTCAAATTGCTGAAGTTGTTCCTCATTTTCTAAGGCCCCCAATTTGTTATAAAGGTTGAGACGTTCTGTGATGTTATTAACGTAATCATCAGGGAAAAGAAGCTCGAAATCTGTATCGATACTGGTCTCTTTTACAAACTTTTTCTTCTCATGTTGAGTCTCGGCATATAGACCCTTAAACTCTTTTTCCTTGAGCTCCTCTATTGCTTCAGATAATATTTTCTGATAGGTATCGAAACCAATTTCATTAATAAAGCCACTTTGCTCACCACCTAATAAATCCCCAGCACCGCGTATCTCAAGATCCTTCATCGCGATATTCAGTCCACTTCCCAATTCACTAAACTGTTCCAGTGCTGTAATACGTTTTCGAGCATCATCTGTCATTGCCGAATAAGGTGGCGTGATAAAATAACAAAAGGCCTTTTTATTACTTCTTCCCACACGACCCCGCATTTGATGAAGATCTGAAAGACCAAAATTATTCGCGTTATTTATAAAAATGGTATTTGCGTTTGGCACATCCAATCCACTTTCTATGATTGTTGTTGAAACGAGTACATCAAATTCATTATTCATAAACGCGAGCATTAAACCTTCCAGTTTTTTACCTTCCATTTGTCCGTGACCAATCCCGATTTTAGCGTCTGGGACGAGCCTTTGGATTAGTCCAGCTACTTCTTTAATATTTTCAATTCGATTATGTACAAAAAATACTTGTCCTCCACGTGAAATTTCATATCGAACGGCATCTCTTATTGTCTCTTCAGAAAATCGAACCACATTGGTTTCAATTGGATAACGATTTGGAGGGGCGGTATTAATTACTGAAAGATCCCTTGCTGCCATTAAACTAAACTGAAGTGTTCTGGGAATTGGAGTAGCTGTAAGGGTTAATGTGTCGACATTCTCTTTGATTGTTTTGAGTTTGTCTTTTACAGAGACGCCAAATTTTTGTTCTTCATCAATGATTAACAAACCTAGGTCTTTAAATTCAACTACTTTATTAACCAGTTGATGTGTTCCAATTACAATATCTAGTTTGCCGTTCTTCAGTTCTTCCAAAACTTTGTTGCGTTCTTTTGTACTTCGGAAGCGATTGAGGTAATCTACATTCACAGGCATTTCGGCAAGCCTTTCCGTAAAGGTTTTAAAATGCTGGAACGCTAAAATGGTGGTAGGCACTAACACCGCTACTTGTTTGCCATTATCAACGGCTTTAAAAGCCGCCCGAATAGCGACCTCTGTTTTTCCGAAACCTACATCCCCACATACCAATCTATCCATTGGTAAATCGCTTTCCATGTCGCGCTTTACGTCTTCCGTTGAGGTAGTTTGATCTGGAGTGTCTTCATAAATAAAAGAAGATTCGAGCTCAAGTTGCAAATAGGAGTCAGGGTCAAAGGCGAAGCCTTTTTGCAATCGTCTTTTAGCATACAATTCAATAAGATTGAATGCAATTTGCTTAACCCTTGCCTTAGTTTTTTGTTTTAGATTCTTCCAAGCTGCACTACCAAGTTTATAGATTTTAGGGGGAGTACCATCTTTTCCATTAAATTTTGAAATCTTATGTAGTGAATGAATGCTTAAATACAAAATATCCCGGTCTCCATAAATCAGTTTAATTGCTTCCTGCTTCTTACCCTCAACATCAATTTTTTGCAAACCACCAAATTTCCCAATCCCGTGATCAATATGAGTTACATAATCACCTACCTCTAGATTTGTAAGTTCTTTTAGAGTAATTACCTGTTTTTTGGCATAACCATTTTTAAGCTGAAATTTATGATACCGCTCAAAAATTTGATGATCGGTATAGCAAACATTCCGATTGTCGTAATCGATAAAACCTTGAGCTAGCGGAAAAACAATAGTTTCATACTGCTTTACTTTTTGGTCCGCATCATCAAAAATATCGTGAAAACGTTTGGCTTGTTGGTCGCTACTGCAAAAAATGTAGTTCTTGTAACCATCGTCTGCGTTGGTGTTGAGGTTTTCTATTAATAAATTGAACTGCTTATTGAAAGAAGGTTGAGGTTGTGTTTTAAACTGAAGCGCGCGCGCTTCAGTTTTAGCTCCAAAAGTTACCGTTGTAAATTCATTAAGTTGTTTCTGAAGTACATCTGATGAACAAAATAATTCTGAAGGTTCAGTGATCTTTATTTCTCCTTCATCCTGAAGATAAATAGCAGTTGCTTTTTGAAATAGTTTGTCAATTCCTGCATGCAGAATCTCAGGGTTTTTTACAAACACTACCGTTTTTGATGAAATATAATCTAGAAAACTGAGGCGAGTCACAACAGTCGCGGAAGCATCAACATTAGGAATAATTGAAATTCTTTTAATTAACTCCAGAGATAATTGGGTTTCCACATCGAAGGTTCGAATGCTATCTACTTCATCACCGAAAAATTCAATCCGATAAGGTTCATCATTACTGAAGGAAAAAACGTCTAAGATACCTCCACGGACCGAAAACTCTCCAGGCTCAGTTACAAAATCCGTCCGTTTGAAATGATATTCAAATAATACTTCGTTTACGAAATCTATAGAAAGACTATCGCTAACCGAAATTTTCAAGGTGTTTTTCTCTAACTCTTTCCTCGTAATTACTTTTTCGAATAAAGCTTCAGGGTAGGATATAATTAGCGCAGGTTTTTTACGGGAATTCAGCCTATTTAATACTTCAGACCGTAATAAAACATTCGCATTATCGGTTTCTTCAATTTGGTAAGGACGACGATAACTCCCAGGATAAAAAAGAACATTTTGGTCTCCTAATAAATTTTCAAGGTCATTAAGATGATAAGCTGCCTCCTCTTTGTTGTTAAAAATCACCAAATATGGCAAGCTAGTGGACTTGAAAACAGCAGCAACTACTAAGGAAACAGAAGATCCTACTAAACCAGAAATCGAAATGTCTCGGCTCCCCTGAGCTGCCTGTGCTGAGCGGCCTGTGCTGAGCGGAGTCGAAGTGAGTCCAAGTGAGTCGAAGGGTTCAGAATTGGCAATAGAATCCCCTAGTTTTCGAGTTTGCGAAGACTGTGCGAAAAGCGAAGTAACAAGGGCTTTACTCATGAATCGGCAAATATAAGCCAGGACGTTTTTATATAAAACAAGAAACGAGTTTTTCTATATCTTCTTTTGAATTATAAACATTTGGAGCGATACGAATAGCCTGCCCACGGAATGATACAAAGATATTTTTACTTGAAATATTTTCTTTCAGAAGCTCTATAGACACGTCATTTGGCAAATAAATTCCGAAAAGATGATGTCCTCGAAAATTGGCGTCTTCTATGAAAAATCCATTTTTTTCAAGTACTGGGAGAACATCTTTTGTAATGTTTTGGCAATATTCCTGAATAGCTTTCGGAGTCCAAATGAGGAGCTGCCTAATGGCTTCTGATAGCATCGGGGTAAAGACAAAATTGCTTGATTCACCCATATCGTATCTCGCAGATTTGGGTTTAAAGTTTTCATTATAATTTACGAGTTTTGAAAAATCTTCACTCCCTTCATGTGATATCCAGTTATTTTCTAGAGGAGAACCGTTATAGAATCGCTCTCCAAAATACGCTAGTCCTAGTCCATAAGACCCCATTAGCCACTTATAACCAGCACAGATTAAAGCGTCTGGCTGAATTTCAGAAATAGAGAATGGCACTGCCCCAATACTTTGAGTTCCGTCAATTATTAGATAGGATCCGACCTCATTAGTTCGTCGTCGAATTGCCTTAATATCGAAAAGAGTGCCGTCGGTCCAATGAACAACAGGCATTGAAACCATTTTTGTTTTCGATGAAATAGCTTCCAATACTGCCTCATTCCATTTGGCTCCGCGGCCTTTTGCAATCGAGGGCGCTTTTACCGTTTTTATGATAATACCCTTCTCTTTTTCCAATTGTCTCCATGAATAATAGTTACTTGGAAACTGCTCTCCTAGAAGAACAACCTCATCTCCTTTTTCGAATGGAATGTTCTTAGCAACAATAGCAATCCCATAAGATACAGAGGGGATTATAGCTATGCTTTGTGGATCTGGAGCCTCAATTAATTGAGCAAAACGCTGTTTTAAAATTTCCCTTTCATCAAAAAAGTCATTGCTTTTTATCAGATATGGATTTGACTTTTTCAACAGATTTTCGATTCCTATTTCTTCAACCGATTTTAATTGGGCCGACATTGTTGCACAGTTCAGATAAGTTACGTCTTCAGACAGGCTAAAAAGATGTTTTTGACATTCGATCATGGGTTAAAGTTATACTATTAGATTCAATATCTACAATTGATAAAATATTAATGTTAAGTTGTTTTTTCCGAAGCAATTACTGTTATAAAATGGATTACAAATTTTATATTTGCACTATAAAATCGAACTATGTCATTTAGAGATTTATTTGAAAGCGGAGAACATAAAAGAAATATTGGACATTTTGCGTCAATAGTACGGATTGCATCTGTAGACGGTGAGCTTAATGAAGACGAAGAGAGATTATTAAAGCGTTTTGCCCGAAAACTTGATGTTACAGATGCAGAGTATCTCAAAGTGCGAAAGGATCCAAAAAAATACCCCCTAAGTCCGCCAAATTCAGCCGATAAGCGATTAGAGCTAATGCACGATTTATTTGAAATGATTTATGCAGACCACGATATTGATGAAGATGAACTTCACCTTTTAGAAAAACATGCTATCGGGTTGGGCTATACTGAAGAATTAGCGACAAAACTAATTAGGCGTTCAATCAAAATATATAGCGGAGGTCTTGACTTTGAAGATTACAAATTGTTATTGAATAGAGAGTAATAAACCCAAATTTTTAAAAGCGCATCAATTTTTAACGAGAGCGCTTTCTGAGTATATCAGGTTTACATAAGAGTTCTACTGCGTTTAGAGTGTAAGTTGACCAATGCCTAAACCAAGCCCTTCTCTTATTGATAAAGATTATTAGGATCGTGTAATAATCTGATTACGATTATACATTTTGCATAAACTCTTCAGCTTTTTCAACCATCGACTTATTTCCGCATATAAATGGAACTCGCTGATGTAATTCTGTTGGTTTTATATCGAGAATGTTCATAAAACCATTGCTGGATTTACCTCCTGCTTGTTTTGCAATATAAGCCATTGGATTGCACTCATATAATAAACGTAGTTTCCCATTTGGGTCTTTAGAAGTGCTTGGATAAATATATATACCACCCTTGATTAAGTTTCTATGGAAATCTGACACCAAAGAGCCAATATATCTTGATGTATAAGGGCGATCTTCTTCCTCTTCTTGACAATATTTAATATATTTTTTAATGCCTAGAGGGAAATGTACATAGTTTCCTTCATTGACTGAATAGATAGAACCTTTTTCAGGAAATTTCATGTTAGGATGTGACAAATAATAAGTCCCAATAGCCGGATTTAACGTAAATCCATTAACACCGTGACCAGTACTGTATACTATCATTGTGGAGGTTCCATAAACAATATAGCCCGCAGCCACTTGTAGGTTTCCTGGCTGTAAAAAATCTTCAATTGTTACTGGTGTTCCAGAAGGAGTAACTCTTCGATAAATTGAAAAAATGGTTCCTACAGAAACATTTACATCAATATTTGAGGAACCATCTAAGGGATCCATTAATACGACATATTTATTGTCATTTTTCTCATTTCTACCTTTTATGGCAATAAAATCATCCTCCTCTTCACTTGCAATTCCACAGACAATCTCTCGATTAATGAGAGTTTTAATAAATACTTCGTTGGCATAAACATCTAGTTTTTGTTGATCCTCGCCTTGAATATTTGTGTCTCCTGCCGCTCCTAAAATATCTACCAACCCAGCTTTATTCACTTCGTGATTTACCACTTTAGCTGCAAGACGGATAGAGTTTATAAGTCTGGAAAGTTCGCCCGAAGAATATTGAAATTCACTCTGATTTTCAATAATGAACTCGCCAAGCGATTGATTTTTAATAGTCATTGTAAATTTGTTATGAATTTTACACAAATATCGGCATTTTTAAGAAAATGAGTCGATATTTGTGGAGCAAAACGCTATCCATGGAAATTAGTATCAGAAAAGCGACTTCAATTGATATGCCGGAAGTGCTGGAGCTCATAAAGGAGCTGGCGGTTTTTGAGAAAGAGCCCGATGCTGTGAAGATTTCTGCCCAAGATTTACAAAGCTATGGATTTGGAGCTATTCCAATGTTTCAATGCTTTGTGGCAGAGGCAGCTACCGAAATTGTTGGAGCGGCATTAGTTTATTTTAGGTTTTCAACCTGGGTTGGACCTACAGTTCATTTGGAAGATTTAATTGTTAAGCAACCAATGAGAAGGAAAGGAGTTGGAGCAAAACTATACTCAGCAGTTATGTGTTACGGACAAGAACAGGGTGTGAAACGTATTGAGTGGAATGTCATTGACTGGAATGAAGGAGCTATAAAATTTTATGAGAATAGCGGTGCAAAAGTTTTGCCCGACTGGAGTGTAGTACAAATGGACGAAGAAGGCATTAAAAACTATATTGATAGGCTAGATTAACTTGAAATAAAATACATTTAACAGTAGTCTTGGCTATTTGAGTAAAATGATTTGAATTATTGATAATAAGAGAATTAATTAAGTGATAAAAATATTCAAATTTGGGGGGGCTTCTGTTAAAGATGCTGATGGGGTAAGGAACCTTGCTTCAGTTATAGAGACTACAGGAGAAGAAAAGTTGTTAGTAGTTGTTTCTGCAATGGGAAAGATTACTAATAGCCTTGAGTTAGTAGTCTCAAACTATTTTTCAAATCGAGAAGAACTAGATGCTTCTGTGAGTGAAGTTTTTAACTTCCATCACAAAATAATTTCTGAAGTTTTTAATAGTACCTCGCACCCTGTTTTTAGTGATATTCAAAAACTTTTTAAAGATTTGACCTATTTTCTGAAGCATTCCAAGTCAAAAAATCACGCCTTTGTCTACGATCAAGTTGTTGGTTACGGCGAATTGTCCTCAACTATAATAGTTTCAGCTTACCTTTCTGAAAAAAAAATAAAAAATAAACTCCTTGATGTTCGAACCTGTATAAAAACTGATGACAATCATCGCGATGCAAATGTAGATTGGGAACTGACACAAAAGAATATTTTAAATTTTGTTAACCCTAACGAAATTACAATTACCCAAGGTTTTTTAGGAGCTGAAGGAAAAAATAATTTCACCACCTCGCTTGGACGAGAGGGGAGTGATTATACGGCGGCGATTTTTGGTTATTGTTTAAATGCGAAGAGCGTAACAATTTGGAAAGATGTGCCAGGAGTGCTAAATGCAGATCCAAGATATTTCTCCAAGACTCAGCTGCTAAATCATATTTCTTATAGAGAAGCTATCGAGTTGGCTTTTTATGGGGCTTCAGTTATTCATCCAAAGACATTACAACCTCTTCAAAGAAAGGAAATTCCACTTTTCGTTAAATCGTTTATTAGTCCTCTTGACAAAGGAACTTGTGTTGGTAAAGGTGTTGCTCTTGACCCACAAGTCTCCTGTTTCATTCTAAAAAGAAATCAGGTATTAATTTCGCTATCATCATTGGATTTTTCGTTTATGATGGAGGATAATATTAGTGCAGTCTTTAAACTCCTTCACAAGTATAAAATGAGGGTTAATTTAATACAGAATTCAGCAATAAGTTTTTCCGTTTGCGTTGATAATAAGTTCAATAATTTAGAAGATTTGCTTACAAAGCTGCGTGAAACGTTTAAAGTGAAATGGAATGAAGGAGTTACACTTTATACTATAAGACATTCCAAACCAATAGAGATTCAGGCCATAACTAAAGGAAAAGTGGTTATGGTCAAGCAAGAAAGCAGAGATACAGTACAACTAGTTATTAAAGAATAGCTATTGTTTTCCTATATTTGCCTTTACAATTAATCAAAAAACCTTCATGGGATTAGTCAATGCAAAAGAGGTTGCGAAAGCAATAAAAGTCGATAAGTTTGGCTTTATTGGAACTTCTTTAGGCTGGGCATTGATGAAGCTGCTGAATATTACTACAATAAATAAGATTTACAACAAGCATAAGCATTTAAAGGATGTAGATTTCATCAATGCGCTTCTTGATGAATTTGAAATAAAATTTGAAATTCCTGAAGAGGACCTTAAACGGATTCCAAAAACAGGAAGCTTTGTCACGATATCAAATCACCCTCTAGGTGGGATTGATGGAATTCTTTTGCTGAAAGTGCTATTGGCTCACCGTACAGATTTTAAAATTGTAGCCAATTTTTTATTGCATCGTATAGAGCCTTTAAAACCATTCGTATTGCCCGTGAACCCCTTTGAGGACTACAAAGACGTGAAATCTAGTGTGCAAGGTATTAAAGCGGCATTAATGCATATAAAAGAGGGGCATCCATTAGGGATTTTTCCCGCTGGTGAAGTTTCGACCTATCGCGATGGAAAGTTACTAGTAGATCGTCCTTGGGAAGAAAGCGCAATGAAAATAGTGAAAAAGGCGAATGTCCCGGTTGTTCCAATATATTTTCACGGTAAAAATAGCAAGTTGTTTTATCGACTCGCAAAAATGAACGATACCTTCCGAACCGCTAAATTGCCTTCCGAAGTGCTAACGCAGAGGGATCGGATAATAAAAGTACGTATTGGGAATCCAATCTCAGTTGCCAGCCAAAACGAGCATATTTCGTTACCAGCTTTCACCGAATTCCTTCGGAAGAAAACCTATATGCTCTCCAATGCTTTTGAGAAGAAAAAATTACTGGATGGAATTCCCAAATCCTTAAAAATTCCGAAGGCGCCAAAAAAGATTGCTGGTGCTGTTTCTGTAGACGAATTGGAGAAGGAAATAGAATTGCTGCGCTTAAATGATAAGAGACTTTTAACGAGTAAAAATTATGAGGTATTCTTAGCACAAGCAGATCTTATCCCAAATATATTGCAAGAAATTGGACGCCTACGAGAAAAGACTTTTCGAGAAATAGGAGAAGGAACCAATAATCCTACCGACTTAGATAAATTCGATTCGTATTATCACCACATGTTTTTATGGGATACGGAGACTCGTAAAATGGCCGGGGCTTACCGAATGGGATTAGGGTCTATGATTTTTCCTAGGTTCGGAATTGATGGATTTTATTTACAGGATTTGTTCCGATTCGAACCCGAGTTGTATCCTATGATGCGGGATTCTATTGAAATGGGCAGGGCATTTGTGATTAAAGAATACCAGCAGCGTCCAATGCCGCTTTTTTTACTTTGGAAAGGGATTGTTCATTGTACCCTTCGTTATCCAGAGCATCGTTATTTAATTGGAGGAGTAAGTATAAGTAATAAGTTTTCTGAATTTTCGAAATCTTTGATGATCGAATTTATGAAGTCTAACTATTATGATCCGTACGTTGCCCAATATATTAATCCGAAGAAGGAATTTAAGGTAAAACTGAAGGATGCCGATAAAGACTTTATTTTCGACGTAAGTGAAGCAGATTTAAATAAATTTGATAAAATTATCGATGAGGTTGAACCGGGAAATCTGCGCCTCCCAGTATTAATTAAGAAATATATCAAACAGAATGCAAAAGTAGTTGCATTCAATGTCGATCCCCTTTTTAACAATGCTGTGGATGGCTTAATGTACATTCGTATTGCCGATCTTCCTGAAAGCACGGTAAAACCAGTTATGGAAGAGTTTCAGTCGGAGCTTGAGAAAAAGTATGCCGACGGAATTAAACCGGATGAAGAAGAATAGAATTAACCGGTAATATAAAATTACTTCAGAGGACGTTTCTTAATCATTCCACCCTTAACATCTTTTATACTGTGCATTACCATAAATGCATTTCCATCTATTTTGTCAATTTCTGTTTGCAATTTAACCAGTTCTAATCTAGTGATGAGTGTGTAAATGATATCACTTTCTTTAAGACGGTCACCTCGCTTCCCAAAACCTCGCTTTCCATTATATATGGTGCAACCCCTTCCCATTTTTTCAATAATGGCAATCCGTATTTCCTCACTGAAATCTGAGATAATAGTAACCCCTACATATTCTTCAATCCCCGATACAATAAAATCTACGGTTTTTGAAGCCGCTAAATAGGTGAGCATCGCATAGAGTGCCGTTTCAATGTTAAATATATAAGCGCCAAAGCTAAAAATAACGACGTTGAAGAGAAGAATTATATCTCCAATTGTAAGTGCCGTTTTCCTACTTATATAAATGGCTAATACTTCGGTCCCATCAATTACTGAACCTCCTCGAATGGCTAGTCCAATTCCGGCACCCAGAAAGAATCCCCCAAATACAGCAATTAGGAGTTTGTCATCTGTAATGATTGGTAGTTCTGCAAAGTGTACAGATATAGCTAAAAATGCAATTGCAATTAGGCTTCGAAATGCAAATTGCCTCCCTATGGCTGAAAACCCTAATATAATAAAAGGCACGTTAACGACTATTAGAAATATAGAAAGTGATAAGCCAGTTATGTCGGCGAGAATAAGAGAAATTCCTGTAGCGCCCCCATCTATAAAAGCATTTGGGAGTAAAAATCCCTTTAAACCAATTGTAGCGCATATAACGCCTAATAAGATGAGTCCGCTTTCTTTAATTAAATGAGAAAATTCAATTTTAGCCTCCGTAACTTGTTTTTCATATAGTTGTTTGGGTATAGAAAGCGCCTTTTTTTTAAATCGCTCCTGTGTTATTTTGTCAACAATGTATTTGAAAAGTGATTGCATCTATAGCTGTATTTCTTTATACACGAATCTACTGAAAAAGAAATCAGCAAACAGAGCTAGGCAGAAGTTTTAAGCCTTAATTATTTCATTTCTGTAGCGCTTCTATTTTTTGAATAAAAGAATGGGGCAATCCAATTGATTCCAAAAAGTTGCAGTATTCAGGAGGTCACTCCAGTTGTCGGCATAGGGGAGTTGCCCTTTTTAAATAGCCTTTATTTCTCCAATTAGTTGGCATCTCGAAACTCTAAAAATATTGATTTCCCGTAAGTACACTAGTTTTCTCCAATTACTACTGCAATATAGTTATTGTAGTAGGCTACATTGGAATGATCTGATGAATCTGTGCCACATTAAACCCATTTTCAATGACTTGCTGGTAGGCCTTACTTTGGTTATTGATCACA
>JBLHIC010000060.1:0-14916 GCA_047614245.1 Flavobacteriaceae bacterium | reverse complement strand
TCGATTAAAAATCTTTCGATCTCTAACCTACGCTTGTCAATTTCAATATCTCAATGAACTTAATCCTAATCCGAAAATTAAGACCTTTATTAGATGATGAAGTGGAATCGAACCACTATTTATATCCTTTTCACCAATGTGCCTATCTCTAAGCGGCTGCAAATATACAATGCATATTTCAATTAAACCTAAACAAATTGAAAGTTTTTTTTCACTTTTATTGATTTATTTTTTAAGGCCTTGAATACTATTTAATTAAGGCCTTAAAAAATGTTTTATAGATCAACTTTTTTCGCTCAAAAGTTGAATGCGAGAATTAGTTTAGAACTAGTTTCCTTTCCACAATAAATCCAAGGAGATTATAAAATAAATTTAGGCTAGAAATACCCAAGAGGAATGTATTGTTTGTCAGGTATTTAAAATTAAAGAGCGAACTACTAAACAAAGGGAAATATTATTTATGGACAAGAAACTCTATTCTATTTTTTTATGGTCTTCGCATTCCAATTGTCTGTGAGGTCGAAATAATCAATTTTAAATGCTGGTTTTTGTCTTACTAATATGTTATCCTGAAAAGATCGTTCTAAAATATCCTCAATTAAATAATCTTCTTTGACATCGAAAGGTCGATAACTTTCCTTAAGCGAAATATCAAACATTCTTGCAGTCGTATTATACCAAAACGCCCTCCACCCGGTGCGAAGTTCTTTTACCAAGTCAAAAGCAGTGCGCCCAGTCTGTCTATGGATTAGTTTTACAAGGATCTGGCCTTCAGTTCGGGTCAATTTTTTAAGCTTCTCAGAAAACTCCTCCTCTATATATTTTTGAATCCTTTTTGTATAGCGCTTCCTATCTCTCTTTTTCTTGACAGTTTTCAATCGCTCCGTCATAGTTGTTAGTCTTTCTGACGCAAGCTTCGCAAAGGGATAGACCTTACGTGTTTTTCGTCTTAGAATTAAATACCTCCTGCGATCCTGTTTGGTGTTAAATTCTATTTTGTTGAGTAGTAAAACTTCCTCGAGGTCAATAAACTCTCTTGCAATAGAATCTCCAGCTATGATATAGTAGAAGGTCTCTGTACTATCATTCTTCTTTTCCTGATAGTCCTTTGTAACTTGTGAAAAACAACAACTTGTTATTAAACCAAAGCCAATAAATAGAAAAACAATAAATTTCATGAAGTTAAATTTCTTTTTAAGACCTAAACTAAAACCGTTCCAAATTTAAACAAAATGAGTTGCTTCAGTTCTTAATAAATCACTAATTTTGAATGCACAAATGTGCGACTTTGTAAAAAACAAAAATATGGCTAAATCAATTTTAAATAAAAGATCACTTACTTTTTTAGAAAAATATCTGAACAATGCCGCTCCTACTGGATATGAATGGGATGGGCAAAAAATTTGGATGGATTATCTGAAACCATATGTCGATGATTTTTTTACAGACACCTACGGTACTGCTGTCGCCGTTATTAATCCGAACGCAGAATATAAAGTCGTCATTGAAGGTCATGCAGATGAGATTTCTTGGTATGTAAACTATATTAGTGATAATGGTTTGCTTTATGTTATTAGAAACGGTGGAAGTGATCACCAAATTGCCCCATCTAAAATCGTAAATATTCATACAAAAAATGGAATCGTAAAAGGTGTCTTTGGCTGGCCAGCGATTCATACGCGCAATAAGGCAAGGGAAACCCCTCCAAAACCAGATAATATTTTTATCGATGTGGGAGCTAAAGACAAAGATGAAGTTGAGAAAATGGGGATCCATGTCGGCTGTGTTATCACCTACCCTGATGAATTTCATATTTTGAATAATGATAAGTTTGTTTGCAGAGCTTTGGACAATAGAATGGGCGGCTTTATGATTGCTGAAGTGGCTCGATTGTTAAAGTTAAATAAGAAGAAGCTGCCTTTCGGACTTTATATTACGAATTCGGTGCAGGAAGAGATCGGACTAAGAGGGGCACAAATGATTGCTGAAAGAATCAAACCTAATGTGGCAATCGTGACTGATGTAACTCATGATACGACAACACCAATGATTGAAAAGAAAACAGAAGGTCATATAGAGTTAGGTAAAGGTCCTGTTGTTGCCTATGCTCCTGCCGTACAACAAAAATTACGTGATTTAATTACTGAAACAGCTGAAGATAAGAAAATACCTTTTCAAAGAGCAGCCCTATCACGAGCTACTGGAACCGACACTGATGCTTTTGCCTATAGTAATAGCGGAGTTGCCAGCGCACTAATATCTCTTCCTTTGCGATATATGCATACTACTGTGGAAATGGTTCATCGTGATGATGTAGAAAACGTTATTAAACTTATTTACGAATCTCTATTGAAGATTGAAAGTGGAGATACCTTTAGCTATTTTAAATAAAATTAGATTTTCTTCTTTATTCTGAGGTGATTTTAACCAAATCCAATCTAGGTTCTCAGGAAGTGGCGGTTTTTTAATAAATTTCTATCTGAATTATAATCGATTAAAAATATTTCAAAAAAGGCTATTTCAACAGTAGCCTTTTTTTATCTTTAACACCAAAATAGATATTACTGCGTGTTATTTAATTCATTCGATTTTGGCCTCTTTCTTGTCGTCGTATATCTCCTATATTGGAGTATTGGCGTGAATAATCGCAAAGCTCAAAATATTTTATTACTCGTTGCTAGTTATTTTTTTTACGGGCTTTGGGATTGGCGGTTTCTTTCTCTTATCTTTCTTAGCTCAATAGTTGATTATTACGCAGCTTTGGGAATTGAAGCTTCTAAGAAAATATTTACTAGACGTTTATTTCTCTTCGGAAGTATTTTTTGGAACCTTGGCGTTCTCTTTGCCTTCAAGTATTTCAATTTCTTCTTAGATAGTTTCACCTCTTTGTTTTTAAGTTATCCACCAAGTGAAGGCTACTTCTTTTGGAATGTAATTATACCAGTTGGACTTTCTTTCTATACGTTCCAAACTATGAGCTATAGTATTGATGTCTATCGGAAAACCATTAAGGCGAACAAAAATATAATTGAATTTTTATGTTTTGTAAGTTTCTTTCCGCAACTGGTAGCAGGGCCAATCGAACGCGCTCGAAAATTATTACCTCAATTTAAGAACAATAGAACATTCGACATAAAAAAGTCGAAAGAAGGGCTGCGACAAATTTTATGGGGCTTGTTTAAAAAGATAGTAGTGGCCGACAATATAGCTGTGGTTGTAAATATTATCTATACAGACCCTGAAACCCATGGAAGTTTGACACTTCTGTACGCCTCTATCCTATTCTTTTTTCAGATCTATTGTGATTTTTCAGGATATAGTGACATCGCAATAGGGACTGCAAAACTCTTCGGATTTGAACTGAGTAAGAACTTTAACATTCCATACCTATCGCATAGTATTTCCGAAGCTTGGCATCGTTGGCATATCACTCTTACTCGCTGGTTTACAGACTACGTCTACATCCCCATTGCCAGAATGAATAAAAAAAGTTACGCTTTCAAGACTTTAGCTTTGTTTATATCTATGACACTTATTGGACTTTGGCACGGCGCAAATTGGACCTTCATTGCTTTTGGTGCTTTACAAGCAGTTACTATTTCAATTGAGCGAATTCCTTTTAAAATAAATGGAAAGAAAGTAACTTTTATAAATTATCTGACAAAAGTCCCTTTGCCGCTTACTGTGATCTATGTGTTCATACACTTCACAACATCTATTATCTTCTTTAGGGCTGAAACAATTGGGGATGCCTTAACAGTAATTGGGCGTATTTGGTCATTTATTCCTTCGGAAAATTTTAATGCCTATGTCGGGTGGAGTGCTATAGTTGTACCAATTTTAATTTTGGCTGAAGTATTTACCCGTTTTAAACCGTATCCATTCATGGAACTCGAAAAATATGTAAATCGACCCATTCGATGGGCTTTATATTATGCTTTAATATTTATAATTTTTAGGTATGCCGGACCGCAAGAAGAGTTTATCTATTTTCAGTTTTAACAAAAAACAGAAATCCTTTTTAAAGGGTGCTCTGGTGTTTTTCATACCGGTAATAGCTGTTTATGTGATATTGGAAATTTTGGTTTCACAAGTTCCTTTCAATTACGTCAATATTAGTAAACAGATTGCTTCCGAAGGGAAAAGTATAAAAATTATCACAACTGGATCTTCACAAATGATGTGCGCCGTGAACCCACAATTTTTTGATCAACCGGCTATTAATTTCGCTTCCAATTCTCAGCATCACAAAATAGATTATAATATTATTACGCAAACCAAAGACAGGCTAGAAAGCCTTGATGTTGTTGTTTTAGAGCTTTCATATAGCCACCTAGAGATTGCTCATAACAGTAAGTTTTTCTGGAAGAATAATGTCTATTTAAAATATTACAACGTTAATAATTTTGAGCGTAATACATATTTTAAAGATAAATTGATTTTTCTATCGGAGCCAGAGATATATTCAAAAGTCATCATTGATCACTATATAAAACACAAAGGTGTGAGTAAGTATAATCGCTTCGGATTTAATGAGAATAAGTTCGCAGGTCTCTTTGAGGAATCAAACTATGAAGAGGATAAAATTCTAAAGAAAAGCATTACGATAAATACTGATGAAAATTCTTATTTCTTCGAAAATAATACCGAGTTTTTATATAAGATGCTCGATTATTTATCCGAAGAAAAGCTGAATGTGATTGTCACAACCCTTCCGATGCACCGTTATTACTTGAAGGATCGCAATCCCAATATCCTTAAAAGACGAGATAGTATTTTGGAGTTGGTTCTTGAAAATTACAAGAACGTTCGCGCCTTTAGAAAAGAGGAAGACTCAATTAATTTTATAACTTCAGACTTTAAAGATCACAACCATTTAAATCCACGTGGCGCTGAAAAATTCACCACAGAATTAAATGCTTTTATAAAAGAACAATTCCCAAATTAACTTTGCTTTAATTTTTGAAAATATTTTTTGGCTTCTGCCACAACTTTTGGAGCCAATAAAATAGCGCTTAACATCGTTGGTATTGCCATCATTGCGAAAAAAGTATCGATTAAATTGACCATCATCGCAAGAGATGTCGTTGCCCCCATTAAAATACTAGCAATATAAAAATAGTTGTATATCGCTTTATTTTTCGCGCCGAATAGAAATGACATACATTTTGTGCCGTAGTAGGAATAGGAAAACAATGATGATATACTAAACACAACAATACAAAGTAGTAGCAAATACTTCCCAACAGATGGAATTGCTTCTGAAAACGCATTTGCCGTTAATGTAACCCCATTGGCATCAGATGATTGCCATACGCCTGTAACTAAAATGGCCAATGCCGTTAGAGTACAAATTATAAGCGTATCAATTGCCGGACCTAACATAGCGACAAGACCTTCTCTAATTGGCTCGTTAGTTTTTGCAGCTCCGTGCGCCATAGGCGCTGTACCTATACCAGCCTCATTCGAAAATGCACCTCGTCGTATCCCCAATAATATAAGTCCGCCTAAAGCTCCCCCAAGAAATGCATCACCTTCATAGAAAGAAGCCGAGAATGCATCTGTAAAAATCAAACCAAGGTATTTTGGAACAACATCAATATTAGCACCTAGGATTATAAGTACCATTATGAAATATAGCACTACCATCGCCGGAACCAATTTCGAGGCAGTTTTACTTATCCGTGATATTCCTCCTAAAATAACGATAGACGTGATTACAGCTAGTATGAGCCCTATAGTCAAATTACTCATAAATCCGCTATATAGCCCGGCTGGTTTCAGTAGAATGTCATTAATAGCCTGCGTTAATTGATTTACGTTAAAAACTGGCAAAGCACCTATGAGCCCTGAAATACTAAATAATACGGCCAGTGGTTTCCATTTTTTTCCAAGCCCTTCAGTGATAAAATACATCGGTCCTCCTTGAAGATTCCCTTCACTATCCTTTCCTCTATACATTATGGCAAGGGTCGCTGTGAAAAATTTGGTTGACATACCAATTACAGCGCTTACCCACATCCAAAAAACAGCTCCAGGTCCGCCAATGAAAATGGCTAGCGCCACTCCAGAGATATTTCCCATCCCAATAGTTGCAGACAGAGCAGTTGTAAGTGCCTGAAAATGAGTTATTTCTCCTGTATCATTTTTGTTGTCGTATTTTCCTCGTAGAACTGCAATGGCATGTCCTAAAAAGCGAAATGGTAGAAACTGAATTCTAAAAATCAAGTATAAGCCTCCGCCAATTAATAAAATTAATAAAGGAAGACCCCAGGCAATCGAGGCCATATTTTTGATAATAGCGTTTAACTGTTCCAAAAGATTAATTATAATTTACCTGCGAATGTAAAATTTAAATTTTTAAAATTGAACTAGAAATTGTTACTTGCATCCCTTAATGATAAGAAAACTAAACTACCTTCTTTATTTCTTTTCTTTAACCCTGTTTGCACAGCAACAAGAGGCTACTTCTTCATTCAGTAACATCACTCTAACCCCTGAAATTATGGGAGGAGTTACTGCCGAACCTAATGGAGATTTTCCCGACCATGGCTTCCAGAAGCAATTAATGTTTAGTTTGGGATGGGACAATCGTACAAATCGGCAGGAGTGGGCTCAACGTTTAAAAGGTCCTAGAACCGGAATTAGTGTAGGTTATGCAAATTTTGGGAATGATGAAAACTTGGGGTACGCTTTAACTCTAATGCCCTTTATAGAGATAAACGCCTTTGGACGTAAAAAACTTAAAGTTGTGATTGGTATGGGGGCATCATATTTCAATAAAATTTTCGATCCAATTACAAATCCTAACAATCAGGCTGTTACCACTCGCTTGAATTGGTCTTTTCGGCTTTTTATGCATTATCAGATAATTTCTTCTGAACGAATGGATTGGCGTTTGGGCGCTGGTTATTTTCATCACTCCAATGGACATACACGCCTAGCCAATCAAGGTTATAATTCATTTTTGATTAGCCTTTCAGCAGATATTAAAAATAATTCAAAAAAATCAAGTCTTGTAACAAGGCCTGACTTTAAGCGGAGCTCCTATAACTATTTCACCCTTCGTTCAGGCTTTGGTATTAATACCATGACTAAATCGATAAACGAGCAGAAAGGGGTATACACGATATCTGCGGAGACGGGTAAAGTTTTTAATAATATTTATAAAATTGGAGTCGGTGCTTATTATCGTTTTTATCAGACCTATTACGATTATATTGTAAATAATGAAACGCTTGTGCAGGATGGACGAGAATTTGATTATTTAAAAAAGGACCCGTGGAGCAATGCAACAAATTTTGGTTTATCAATTAAAGGGGAAATACTACTCAACCATTTTGGGATAGACCTCCAGTTTGGATTTAGCTTCCATAAGCCCGCTTATCCAATTGACTGGCGTTTAAATCAAGGTTGGTATTTGGTGCCTAGATATTTTCCTGAAGATAGCCGTGTAGTGCTTGGGGATTTAAACAAGACAAGTTATAAAATTAAGAGAATTCTTTCAGCTCGTTTGGCACTTAAATACTATCTAATAGGAACGAAGATAGCCCCAAAAAATAATTTGTTTGTTAGCGTCAACCTTAACTCAAATTATGGCCAAGCCGATTTTACGGAGATTGGAATTGGATATGTTCATTCTTTCAACTTTAAGTCCAAGGAATAACCATCCAAATACATTGAACAAGAAAAATTAAGAGTTTAAAAAAGACGTTACATTCGTTTCGATCCTTTCCTGAATATTGGAAACGTCTGCCTTATTAAATTTTTCTCCTGTAATATTCTCATAAAGCTCTATATATCTCTCTGAAACCGTCTCAATATAAGCATCACTCATGGCTGGAACCTCCTGCCCTTCAAGTCCTTGAAATCCATTTTGGATAAGCCACTGACGTACAAATTCCTTAGACAATTGCTTTTGGGTTTCCCCTCTTTCTTGTCTTTCAGAATAGCCTTCCGCATAGAAGTACCGCGAAGAATCAGGTGTATGAATTTCATCAATTAAAACAATCTTCCCGTCTTTAGTCTTTCCGAATTCATATTTGGTATCAACCAATATTAAACCACGACTTGCGGCAATCTCAGTCCCTCTTTGAAATAATTTGTTAGTATAATCTTCCAATATGAGGTAATCTTCCTCAGAAACTATCCCTCGTTTTAAAATGTCCTCACGGGAAATATCCTCATCATGATCTCCCATTTCAGCTTTGGTAGCCGGTGTAATAATTGGCGCTGGGAATTTGTCATTCTCTATCATCCCTTCAGGCATGGCAACTCCACAAAGGATACGACGCCCAGCTTTGTATTCTCTTGCCGCATGACCGCTCATATAACCTCTAATAACCATTTCCACTTTAAATGGCGAGCAAGCCAAGCCAACGGCCACATTTGGATCTGGAACAGCTTCCAACCAATTAGGAACTATGTCTTCAGTATCCTTCATCATTTTGGTTGCAATCTGGTTTAAGATTTGGCCTTTATACGGTATCCCTTTCGGCATTACCACATCAAAAGCACTCAACCTATCGGTAGCAACCATGAGCAACCTATCGTTTTCAAGGGTATATACTTCTCTAACCTTTCCGTTGTAAACAGACTTCTGGCCAGGGAAATTAAAATCGGTAGTAATTATTGTATTAGTCATTCTTAATCGACGTTTTCAATATTTTTGTAAGCCGCTATCACTTGTTTAACCAAACGATGACGCAGTACGTCTTTATCGTCCAAATAAACCACTCCAACACCTTTAACATCCTTTAGCACTAATAAAGCTTCCTTTAAACCTGAAATAACGCGCCGTGGTAAATCTATTTGTCCGGGGTCACCAGTGATCATAAACTTGGCATTTTTACCCATACGAGTCAGAAACATTTTCATTTGTGCGTGGGTTGTATTCTGAGCTTCATCGAGGATAACAAAAGCGTTATCAAGTGTACGTCCTCTCATAAATGCCAATGGTGCAATTTGTATAACTTCTTTTTCGATATAAGATTCCAACTTTTCGAAAGGAATCATATCACGCAGCGCATCATACAATGGCTGCATATAAGGATCCAATTTTTCTTTTAGATCACCTGGAAGAAATCCGAGATTTTCACCTGCTTCCACAGCAGGACGCGTAATAATAATTCGTTTTACTTCTTTATTTTTTAATGCTTTTACGGCAAGTGCCACCCCAGTATATGTTTTACCTGTCCCTGCAGGTCCCACAGCAAATACCATATCATTAACACCCATGAGTTGGACTAGTTTACGTTGGTTCGCAGTTTGTGCTTTTATTAGCTTTCCACTTACGCCATGTACCAAAATATCTCCACTACTAGGCGGTGTTTGATAATCGTCTTTACTACTACTGAGCAGAACCCGTTCGATTACATTTTCGTCTAATTTGTTATACGTCACAAAATGTTCAAGCAACATAGTCATTCGCTTATCAAATTCTGTTAGCTCCTCTTCATCTCCATAGGCCTTAATACGGGTTCCTCTGGCGACGATTTTGAGTTTTGGGAAGTATGTCTTTAGTAGGTCTATATTAGCGTTTTGTAGTCCGAAGAAATCGACAGGACTAATATCTGTAAGTTCGATAATAATTTCGTTCAAAAGCGGTGTATTTAAGAATTATTGCTGCAAATTAAAAAATAGTTTTACTAGTCACAAAAGTAACCTATTTTTGTGATATTCGAATTAAGAAAATATCAACAATTCACTGATGCCAATAATAACGCTTACAACCGATTTTGGAGAAAAGGATCACTTTGCGGGCGCGGTTAAAGGGGCTGTTTATAGTGAATTAGATGATGTGCGTATTGTTGATATCTCTCATTCTATTTCGCCCTTTCATCTAACCGAGGCCGCTTATATCATTCAAAATGCCTATCGGAGTTTTCCTCCAGGGACAATTCATATAATTGGTATTGATAGTGAGTTAAATCCTGAAAATAAACACATTGCAGTTTTACTTGATGGGCACTATTTTATCTGTGCGAATAATGGTATTATTTCAATGCTTACCAACGAAATAAACCCTGATAAGATTGTTGAAATAAATATCCACGATCGAATTATAAGCAATTTCCCTGTATTGGATGTTTTTGTAAAAGTTGCCTGTCATATTGCACGGGGTGGAAACCTCCAGGTCATTGGAAAAACCATTCCTGAAATTAAACAACTTACCGGGATTCGTCCTGTTGTCAACCAGCAATCAAATCAAATAATTGGCAATGTTATTTATATTGATAATTATGGAAATGTAATTTGCAATATCACCAAAGCATTATTTGATGATATTGGTAAAGGTCGTGACTTTAAAATCACAGCACGTACCGCAAATTTCACTAAGGTACATACTCATTATAGTGACGCAATTAATTTTGAAATACCCGCTGAAAAACGGGAAGAGGACGGTAAGAAACTGGCCTTGTGGAATTCTTCTCATTATCTCGAGCTTTCCATTTACAAAAGCAATCCGTCAACAATAGGTAGTGCTTCCACGCTATTCGGACTAGAATTTCGAGACACTATTACCGTTAATTTTGAATAAAATATGTTTACAAGAATTGTAAAAATGGAATTTCAAGCAGAATTCATCCCTGCTTTTTTAGCTAATTTTGAACAAGTTAAATCGAAAATTAGAAATTTTCCTGGCTGTAGTCTTTTAGAATTATATTGTGATAAAGATAACGAAACAGTCTATTTTACATATAGCCGATGGAACGATGTGAACGATTTGGAAAACTATAGAAAAAGTGATTTGTTCCAGAATGTTTGGGCAACAACCAAGCCAATGTTTCGTTCTAAAGCGCAAGCCTGGAGTGTGGATGTTTTGAGTAGTGAGTAGTGACTTCTCGATACTAAATTCAAATTTACTGGCGTAATTTGAATTTCACTCGAAGTGGCTGTGATCAGTTATTAATGGGTGAAGGGTGAAGTTAAAAAAGAAGAAATAAAATAATGAATGTAAAAAAATAATCTAGAAATCCAATAATCCAATAATCTAACAATCCAAGAATCCAGATGCTAGCACTTATAAAACGTGAAATAAACTCTTTTTTTGCCAGCCCAATTGGTTATCTGGTGATCGCGTTATTTTTAGTTTTTAACGGTTTATACTTGTGGGTTTTTAGTGGAACTTTCAATATACTAGATGCAGGATTTGCCGACCTATCTGCCTTCTTCCAATTGGCGCCTTGGATTCTTCTATTTTTAATTCCGGCAGTTACAATGCGCGCCTTTAGCGATGAAAAGAAAATGGGGACCTTAGAATTATTGCTAACCAAACCCATTTCATTACAATCTATTGTTTTAGCTAAATATTTTGCAGCCGTAGTGCTAATTTTTATTGCGCTCATCCCAACACTTTTATACATTCTTACCATTTCAAATCTTGGAAGTCCGATGGGTAATTTTGATCTAGGAAGTACCATTGGGTCTTATCTTGGCATGCTTTTTTTAGTTCTTGCCTATGCAGCGATTGGAGTATTCTCATCAACACTTTCATCGAACCAAATTGTAGCTTTTATCATTGCAATTTTTATATGTTTTACTCTCTACTACGGATTTGAGGGATTAACAAGCCTAATAAATTCTGATTTTTCTTTAGAAAACCTTGGAATGAAAGCGCATTTTGACAGCACCACAAGGGGAATATTAGATACGCGTGACATTATTTATTTCCTAAGCATTTCGGCCTTCTTTCTTGTATCAACGGTTTTTATACTTCAGAAGGAAACGTGAAAAAGGACCGTAAACATATCATCAATTTGACCGTATTACTGGTAGGGCTAATTTTACTGAATATCTTCGGAAGCTATTTCTATAAACGATTTGATCTAACACAGGACAAACGCTTCACTCTTTCTGAAGCTGCTAAGAATACAATTGAGTCCGTTGATTCCCCAATAATTATTGATGTCTTTTTAAAAGGAAGCTTCCCGCCTGAATTTAAGCGCCTACAGACTGAAACTGAGCAACTACTTGAAGAGTTTTCAGCCTTTAATTCTAATATTAATTACGAATTTATCAATCCACTAGAGAATGAAGACAACCCTGTAGCAATTCAGCAGCAGCTCCAACAAATGGGTTTGACGACTGCTCAGGTCGAAGTGCGTGAGAATGGTAAAGTGAGTACCGAATTGGTTTATCCTTGGGCACTTGCCTATTACAAAGAAAAAACTGTGAAGATTCCTCTGCTTAAAAATCAGCTTGGAATCACTTCCGAAGAACGTGTCAATAACTCTATTCAGAATTTAGAATATGCCTTTGCCGACGGTTTTAACAAACTGGTTTTTCCTAAAAAAAGAAAAATTGCAGTCCTAAAAGGAAATGGAGAACTTGAAGATCGTTACATAGCCGACTTTTTCAAAACCCTTAAAGAATATTACTTTATCGCCCCTATTACGTTAGATTCGGCAAAGGTTGCCCCGGTTAAAACATTGACCGATTTACAAAAATTTGATATGGTTGTCGTCGCCCAACCCTCTGAAGCGTTTTCGGATTCTGAAAAATATATCCTTGATCAGTATACTATGAATGGAGGGGCTTCGCTTTGGCTTTTAGACGCCACAGTGCGGCAGATTGATCCTACTTCAGGGAAAACATATGCAGTAGCGAGAGATCTTAAGCTAAACGACCTTTTCTTTAAGTATGGGCTTCGAATTAATTCAAACCTTATAAAAGACGTAGTCTCCGCTCCTATTGTCTTAGCCTCAGGAAACGAAAATGATTCACAGTATAATCGTTATCCATGGTTTTATTTTCCACTATCTGCTAGCGACAACCTACATCCTATTGTAACAAATATTGAGGCTGTAAAATTTGATTTCACAAGCGGTATTGACACGCTGCCAAACGCCATAAAAAAAACTGTTTTACTGAGTTCATCTTCAATCACGAAATTGGTTGGATTGCCAAATGAAATTAGTTATGATATTGATATTCCTAAGTATTTAAAAGTTATGGAGGATGGTCCGTCACCTCTAGAATTCAGTGCGGGAGCGCAATCGCTGGCGGTTTTATTGGAAGGTGAATTTACATCGGCTTTTGCGAACAGAGTTAAACCATTTAAACTTTCCGAAGACAAAAAGTCTAGCAAGTCAAACAGGATGGTTGTAGTTAGTGACGGAGACATTATTAAAAACCAATTTCAGGGAAATAGACCTCTGGAGGTGGGCTTTGATAAAATGACGCAAACCATGTATGGAAATAAAGATTTTTTACTCAATACCGTCAATTACCTTCTCGATGACAGCGGACTTATAAACATTCGAACAAAGGAAATTGCCGTTCCATTTCTCGATCCCCAAAAAACCGCTGCCGAACGCATAAAATGGCAACTTATTAACCTCTTGTTACCGTTGGGATTACTGGCATTGTTCGGAATTGGCTTTAACTACTATCGAAAACGAAAATACACAGTCTAGTTGTTAATAAGTTTGTTTTATGGAACAAGCCAATTAAAATATATTTGTAGGATAGTAATGCACATATGTTCAAAATTTAAGGTGTGTTCTTAGAATAAAAAAATAACGTCACATTAAAAAGATTCTCGCCTTTGCGGGAAAAAATTATGAAGTTTATCGTATCGAGTACTTATTTGTTGAAACAGCTACAAGTCCTTGGAGGGATTATCAACACCAACAACACCCTTCCTATTTTAGATAATTTTTTATTCGATTTAGATAATAAATCACTAACAGTTTCAGCTTCAGATTTGGAAACTACGATTTCATCTAGATTAGAAGTAGAAAGTGACGCAACGGGCACCGTTTGCATTCCAGCTCGTTTACTACTGGAAACGTTAAAGACCTTCCCTGAGCAACCCCTCACCTTCACTATAGAAGAAAACAATACTGTAGAGATAAGCTCAAACCACGGGAAATATGCCTTAGCTTATGCTAATGGGGATGAATTTCCATCGGCTGTTGCCTTAAAAGATCCTTCTTCTACAATAATCCAAGGGGATATTTTAGCTACCGCAATTAGCAAGACGATCTTCGCAAGTGGAAATGATGACTTACGTCCGGTGATGAGCGGAGTATTTTTTCAATTTTCAACAGAGAGTTTGACCTTTGTGGCTACAGATGCTCACAAACTAGTAAAGTATACTAGAGAGGATGTAAAGGCTTCACAGGTAGCTGAATTTATTATGCCTAAGAAACCTCTGAACCTATTAAAGTCTATACTTTCAGGAAGAGAGGATGAAGTAACCATTGAGTATAATGAAAGTAACGCCAAATTTATTTTTGATAATACAGAAATGATTTGCCGCTTGATCGATGGGAAATATCCTAACTATGAAGCTGTAATTCCGAAGGAGAATCCGAATAAATTAAGCATTGATCGCAATCAATTCTTGAATAGTGTGCGTCGTGTTTCAATTTTCTCAAATAAAACAACACATCAAATACGTCTTAAAATAGCTGGAGCAGAATTAAACATCTCTGCCGAAGATATTGATTATAGCAACAAAGCCGAAGAACGATTAACCTGTGCTTATCAGGGAGATGATATGCAAATAGGGTTTAACTCTCGTTTCCTAACTGAAATGCTCAATAATTTAACTAGTGATGATGTTTCACTCGAAATGTCATTGCCAAACCGTGCTGGTATATTAACACCCATTGATGGGCTAGATGAAGGTGAAAGTGTTACCATGTTGGTAATGCCCGTGATGCTTAACTCTTAGATTGTTGGATTCTTAGATTGTTGGACTCTTAGATTGTTGGACTCTTAGATTATTGGACTCTTAGATTGTTGGACTCTTAGATTGTTGGATTCTTAGATTGTTGGACTCTTAGATTGTTGGACTCTTAGATTGTTGGACTCTTAGATTGTTGGACTCTTAGATTGTTGGACTCTTAGATTGTTGGACTCTTAGATTGTTGGACTCTTAGATTGTTGGACTCTTAGATTGTTGGA
>JBLHIC010000059.1:0-15074 GCA_047614245.1 Flavobacteriaceae bacterium | reverse complement strand
TCCTGACTATTGGGCAGCTGATAATACTCCGGATTGTTATTATAATAAGCCTGTTTCGAATATTTAACTAATTCGACAACAGAGAGTGGTTTTGAGAACTCTGGAATCTCTTCAATATATTCTTGCAATTTGTCAATTCGCTTAAGCGTAGCAAGTTTCATAACACCCTTCTCGCGCTTTGTATCAACAAGTATTTCTAATGGCATAATACCTTCAAATTCCTTTTCAAAGAATTTAATATCCTTATAAAACTCCGTTTGTTTCGGCATATCTTCAATAATACTGCCTGAAATCTTTATATTATAAATGCCAATAATACTTAAACAAAGTAAAAGAATAGCACATATATAGATCGATATACTATGCTCCCTTACCGTTTTTACCGTCCAATCTACAAAGGCATTAATCCATCTTTTATTGAGATGTTTCAAGTGCTTATCTTTAGGTACCGCCATGTAGCTATACATAATTGGTATTATAAATAAGCTCAGCATAAAGATTGCTATAATATTTATTGAAGCTACAATACCAAATTCTTTTAGTAGCTGACTATTTGTAAGAATAAATGTTGCAAAACCCGAAGCGGTAGTCACATTGGTCATCAAAGTTGCATTTCCAACTTTAGAAATAACGCGTTGTAAGGATTTTGCCTGATTCCCGTGTTCCTTAATTTCTTGTTGATATTTATTAATCAAGAAAATACAATTTGGAATTCCAATAACTATAATAAGAGGCGGAATTAAGGCCGTAAGTACCGTTATCTCATAATGTAACAATCCTAATATTCCAAATGCCCACATGACGCCAATTATCACCGTTATCATCGAAATTATTGTTGCACGAAAAGATCTAAAAAAGAAGAAAAATATTAATGAGGTAACGAGCAATGCCGCACCAATAAACATGCCTATTTCATCTATAATATTCTGAGAGTTAAGCGTTCTAATATAGGGCATTCCGGAGGTATGCACTTTTACCCCTGTATCTTGTTCAAACTTTTTAATCCGTGGAATTAATTCTTCAACAATAAAATCTTTACGCGCGGCACTATTAACAATATCCTTATTAAGATAAATCGCCGTGCGTATGGATTTTTTATCTGGGCTATAAACCAATCCGTTATAAAAAGGTAATTTTGTAAAAAGCTCGTATTTATAATTTTCTAGTTTCTCCTGGGTAAAAACAGAATCCTTAATAAATGGGACCATGTGAAAACCTTCGATATCTTTTCTTTTTTCTAATTTTTGAAGGTCGCCAATCGCGAGTGTTAATTCTACCTCTTCGGCCTTTCGGAAATCCCTAGAAAGCTGGTTCCAAGCGGAAAAATTTTCAGGTGTAAATAATGTAGAGTCTTTTACTCCTAAAACAATGAGGTTACCCTCTTCGCCAAATTGATCTAAAAATTCCTTGTATTCAATATTAATTTCATGATCATCGGGCAATAAATTAGCTTCAGTATAAGTGAACCTCATATGCTTCCATTGCATTCCCAGAAGCACTGTTATTCCAGCTATTACAATAAGAATAAATGCTCGGTTTCTCAATATGAAACGAGCGATGGCGCCCCAAAAACCAATACTGAATAGTTTATTCAAAATAAATAAAAGTTAAAAAGCTTTAAAGGTATGAATTCCAACTGTGGCACGAATCTTTTTGTGTAAGATTTAGATCATTCTACAAAATTAACAACAAAGCGGCCATTTATGCCGCTTTGTTATTATATTAAGAAATTCACTTACTAAACAGTCATAATTTCTTTTTCCTTCGTTGCCATAAGTTCATCGATTTTACTAATATGCACATCCGTCATCTTTTGAATGTCAATTTCTAAATTCTTTTTCAGATCTTCAGAAATATCTAATTCCTTGATGTCATTGTTTGCAATTTTCCTGTCATTTCGTACACCGATTTTTGATTCTTCAGCTTCATGTTTAGCTTGTTTTGCCAAGTCCAACCTCCGTTCTTCAGTTAATGGTGGAACATTAATTATTATACTCTCACCATTGTTCATTGGGTTAAAACCAATGTTTGCATGGTGAATTCCCTTTTCAATTTCAGGAATCAAGTTCTTTTCCCATGGTTGGATTGTAATTGTCATACCATCCGGAGTATTAACATTAGCCACCTGACCCAAAGGGGTCGGATTGCCATAATAATCTACCATAACACCTGCTACCATTGCAGGAGACGCTTTTCCAGCGCGAATGTTAACGAACTTTTTCTTTAGATGCACTAGTGCATTATCCATTGCCTCCTTTGTGCTATCTAAAATGAATTTAATTTCTTCTTCCATTTTATTCTTTTTATTGTCGGTTTTTCAAAAATAAAACCACCTTTATAAGTTAACCTTTGTTCCAATATTTTCTCCAGAAACTACTTTTAACAAATTCCCTTTTGTATTCATGTCAAAAACAATAATAGGTAATTCATTTTCCTGACTTAAAGTAAAAGCAGTCGTATCCATTACCTTTAAACCTTTCTTCAATACATCTTCAAAACTGATAAAATCAAACTTCGTTGCTGTTGTATCCTTTTCAGGGTCACTTGAATAAATCCCGTCTACACGAGTTCCTTTCAGAATTACATCTGCCCCAATCTCTATCGCTCTTAGAACGGCGGCAGAGTCGGTAGTGAAATATGGATTTCCAGTGCCTCCGCCAAATATTACAACACGTCCTTTTTCCAAATGACTTATTGCTTTACGTCGAATAAAAGGTTCGGCTACTTCATTAATATTTATGGCACTTTGTAAACGCGTTTTTACTCCCTCGTTTTCTAAAGCACTTTGTAAGGCAAGGCCATTAATTACAGTAGCCAACATGCCCATATTATCCGCCTGCACCCTATCCATTCCTTTACTGGCTCCTGCAACACCTCTAAAAATATTTCCGCCTCCTATTACAATAGCAATTTCAACTCCTTTGGCTCTAATTTCTTTTATATCTTGGGCATACTCCCTAAGTCTTTCAGGATCAATGCCATATTGCCGGCTGCCCATGAGAGCTTCCCCAGATAATTTTAAAAGTATTCTTTTATAATGCATAGTTGTATTTTACAACGTAAAAATAAAGAAAATTGTTGGATGATAGATTGAAAATTAAAAAACCACTCGAACAAATGTTGGAGTGGTTTTGATCTCTTGTCAAAAACTTAACTTTTACAACTCCAAAGCACTTTTGATGTCACTATTCATTAAAAGCTCAGTAGGATTCTCTAATGCCTCCTTTACTGCGACTAAAAATCCAACAGACTCTCTTCCATCGATGATTCTATGATCATAAGACAAGGCCACAAACATTATTGGTGCAATTACAATTGCTCCTCCTTTTACTATTGGTCTTTCAACAATATTATGCATTCCCAAAATGCCCGATTGCGGAGGATTGATGATAGGAGTTGATAACATACTTCCAAACACACCACCATTGGATATGGTAAATGTTCCCCCTGTCATTTCATCAACAGTAATTTGACCATCCCTCGCACGAATTGCTAATCGCTTTACTTCAGATTCTACTCCTCTAAATGTCAAATTCTCAGCATTTCTAATTATTGGGACCATAAGCCCTTTCGGTCCCGAAACGGCAATCGATATATCAATAAAATCATGCTTGATTTGAAAATCTCCATCTATCATAGAATTGACATCTGGAAATAACTCTAGTGCTCGTACTATTGCTAGTGTAAAGAAAGACATAAAACCTAAGCCAACTCCGTGTTTCTCTTTAAACTGTTCTTTAAACTGACTTCTTAACTCAAAAATGGCCGTCATATCTACTTCATTAAAAGTAGTTAGCATCGCTGTTTCATTTTTTGCTGAAACTAAGCGCTCAGCGACTTTACGTCGCAACATCGAGAGCTTTTTACGTTCCGTTCCACGAGCACCCGCTCCTGGGGTTCCCATTGAAGGAGTGGCATTCTCAGCGTCAGATTTAGTAATTCGACCATCTCTACCCGACCCCTTAACAGCTGAAGCATCAATATCTCTTTCCGAAAGTATCTTTTTTGCTGCTGGTGAAGGACTTCCTGTAGCATAATTCTCCTTTTTTATTGGAGCTGCAGCCACTACTTCCTTCTTCTTGTTTTCTGAAACTTCCTTTTTTGTTGCATCTAGTCCATCAGGTTTTGGAGCATCAGTATCAATTAAACAAACTACTTCTCCTACAGCTACAGCGTCCCCTTCTTCAGCTTTCAGGGTAATGATTCCACTTGCTTCAGCAGGTAACTCAAGTGTAGCTTTATCGCTATCTATTTCTGCGATAGCCTGATCTTTTTCAACATAATCACCATCTTCAACCAACCACGCTGCTATTTCCACTTCGGTGATAGACTCTCCCGGTGAGGGAACTTTCATTTCTAATGCCATACTATTTTAATTAGTTATCTTACTTTAATCAATTCCTGATGAATACTATTCTTTCATTTTATAAACAATTTTGCCTAGAATTCATTTTTATTAAAAACACTTTTTATAATATTAGTTTGCCGTAGTTTAGATCTTACACTACTTCCAGAGGCTGGTGCGGCATACATGTTTCTACTACAAACTCTAAACCTTGACGCTTCTTCAAAGTGCATCAACATATGTGAATAAGCTCCCATATTCTTAGGTTCTTCCTGAGCCCAAACAATATCATCGGCATTCTTATATTTTTCAATAATTGATTTCATTTGCTTAGATGGTAATGGAAATAATTGCTCGATTCGCACTATTGCAACATCATCTCTTTTTTGACTCTCTTTCGTGTCCAATAACTCATAATAAAATTTACCAGTCACAAAAACCAACGTCTTAACCTTAGACACTTCCGCCTGTGTATCATCTATTACCATTTGAAAACTGCCATTTGCAAATTCCTCTTTGGTCGACACAACTTTTGGATGACGTAATAAACTCTTCGGGGTAAAAACAATTAAAGGTTTCCTATATTTTATTTTTAACTGACGACGAAGCAAATGGTACATATTTGCAGGAGTTGTACAGTCTGCTACAAACATATTATCGCTTGCGCATAATTGCAGGAACCGCTCCATTCTTGCCGAAGAATGCTCAGCCCCTTGTCCTTCATATCCATGAGGCAATAGCATTACTAGACCATTTTGTAGTTTCCATTTATCTTCAGCTGCCGAAATATATTGGTCTATCATAATTTGGGCGCCATTATTGAAATCCCCAAATTGAGCCTCCCAAATTGTAAGCGTTTCAGGACTAGCCATTGCATATCCATAATCAAAACCAACTACCCCATATTCAGAAAGCAACGAATTATAAATATAAAATTCTCCTTGTTCTCCGTTCAACTCATTGAGTAAAACTATCTGCTCTTCACTATCTTCTACTTTAACAACTGCGTGTCGATGTGAAAATGTTCCTCTTTCGACATCCTGTCCACTCATTCTTACGTTATACCCCTCCTTCAATAAAGTTCCATAAGCTAACAATTCTCCCATCGCCCAATCCAGCTTATTGTCTTTAAAAAACATATCACTACGAGCATCAATTAGTTTAGAAATTTTTCTCAAAAATTTTCTATCCTCTGGCAACTTGGTAATCACCTCAGCAATCTTGGTCAGCTCCTTTAGGTCAAAAGTAGTATCAACCTCTTCCATCATTTTGTCCTCCGTAGCATATGTGAATCCCTTCCAGTCTTCATGCATAAAAGGTGTTACAACAGTTATATCTTCTTTTCTTGAATCTTCTAGATCCTCTTCTAAGTGATCTTTGTAATCTTGTTCTAATCTCGCAGTAAATTTTTCGTCAATCACACCCTCCTCGATCAGTTTATTTGCATAAATAGTTCGCGCATTTGGATGTTTGGCAATTACTTTATACAAATTGGGTTGTGTGAATCTAGGCTCATCTCCCTCATTATGACCATATTTTCTATAACCCAGTAAATCGATAAAGACATCGCGACCAAACTCCATTCTAAAATCTAGCGCAAATAATATAGCATGGACCACTGCCTCGGCATCGTCTGCATTTACGTGGAGTACTGGTGAAAGTGTTACTTTTCCAACATCCGTACAATATGTTGAAGACCGTGCGTCTAAATAATTGGTGGTAAATCCTATTTGATTATTTACAACTATGTGAATGGTCCCCCCTGTCTTATAACCATCCAGCTGTGCCATCTGTACAATTTCATACACCAAACCTTGTCCTGCAATAGCAGCGTCTCCGTGAACAATTATTGGCAGGACAGCCATTTGATCGTCTTTATAATGATTATCGATCTTTGCTCGAGCAATACCCTGAACAACAGCCCCTACTGTCTCTAGATGAGATGGATTAGGTGCGATATTTAAATTTATTTCCTTGCCGGCCTTACTCTTTCTCTTTGAAGTCCAGCCCAAATGATACTTAACATCTCCATCAAAAATGTCTTCCTCATAATCCTTTCCATCAAACTCACTAAAAATATCTTTAGCACTTTTTCCGAATATATTTACCAGCGTACTCAAACGTCCACGATGAGCCATTCCCATTACGAACTCTTTGACTCCTTTCTCCACTGCATTTTCGATTAGCGCATCCAAGGCAGGAATCAAACTTTCCCCTCCTTCTAAAGAAAAACGCTTTTGACCTACATACTTGGTATGTAAAAATGATTCGAAAGAGACTGCTTCATTTAATTTTTCAAGAATATGTATTTTTTGTTCCCTGGAAAAATTTGGCTGATTCTGATTAATATGTAACCTGTCTTGTATTCTCTTAATCTCCTCAGGGTTCCGGATATACATATATTCGATCCCAATGGAATCTGTATAAATACTTTGCAAATGTTTTAGAATTTCTTCCAAAGTAGTTTCACCAATACCTAGAATTTCTGCAGCCTTAAAAGTTGTTTTTAGATCCTTTTCCGAAAGCCCAAAGTTCTCAATATCCAGCGATGGTAGATATTTTCTACGTTCTCGCACCGGATTTGTTTTAGTAAATAAGTGTCCTCGAGTACGATATCCGTCAATTAAATTAATCACCTGAAACTCCTTTTGCCCCAGCTGAGGTGTAGTTCCAGATTCCTTTTCAATTCCTAATGCCTCAAGTGAATCGCTTTCTATACCAAAATCGAAACCTTGAAAAAATGCTCGCCAACTTGGCTCAACACTATCAGGATATTGTAAATATTTATCGTAAAGTTCTGCTATGTATGCAGGATGAACCGCGTTAAGAAACGAATACTTGTCCATAGAGATGGTTATTGTGACCCTTTAATAAAACCAAACAAAAATACAACAAATCCATTAACTACATTCCTAGATTTTATATATTTATCCTTCAACATAGTTAATTATCGCTTAATGCAAAAGAAACACGCTCTCCAAAATAAAATAGCTCTTGTTATTTTATTGTTTCTAATTTTCAAAATAGATGCAGCTGCTCAAGATCAAAAGTCTCCATTTTGGTCACATGTGCGCATAGGTGGAGGAATAGGTCTAAGTTTTGGTAGCGGTTTTTTTAGCGGCACCCTAGCACCAAGTGCTATCTATGATTTTAACGAGCAATTTTCTATGGGACTTGGCCTTAACGGAACCTATAATACAAGCAAAAATATTTATAAATCTACAATTATTGGCGGCAGTATTTTGGGATTGTACAATGTGATCCCTCAATTACAAATTTCCGCAGAGTTTGAAGAACTTTATATTACCCGAAAATATGATGATTCATTGCCCGATTCAGATGAAAGCTATGGCAATCCGGCCTTGTTTTTTGGTGCGGGATTTCGTCAACAAAACATAACATTTGGCATGCGGTACGATGTGCTATATGACGAGTATAAAAGCATTTATGCAAGTGCCTTTATACCATTTGTGAGGGTTTATTTTTAAAGACAGGGTTTCAAACTATTCAAATTAGGAATACGACATTACATAATCAAACTGGTATTATGTATGATGAAAAGCTATCTAGATTGTTCTTTTCATCAAATAATCTCCAAAATCTCTAAGCACCTGTTTATTCTCTGAAGAAATAGCTATTTGATCCAGAACATTGTTCGCTTTTTGCGTATACTTTGCGATCTCTTTTCTCGTCAATTCAGCTGCGCCTGAAGATTCAAAAATTGCCATTACATTTTTAATCTTATCCGAAGGGTTTTCTGGCTGAATACTATAAAGTCCTGATAGTTCATTAACCTGCGCCGGAGTTGCTTTTTCCATCGCTAGCAAATACAGTATAGTCTTTTTATTCGTGATAATATCCCCCCCTAATTGTTTTCCAAAATTTTTAGGATTTCCGAATGCGTCCAAATAATCGTCCTGTAGCTGAAAAGCAATCCCAAGATTTCTTCCGAATGTATAAATATTTTCTTGACAGCCCATAGAGGCTTCAGCTACCATAGCGCCCATCTTCATTGCAGCTCCAACGAGAACAGCTGTTTTAAAATCAATCATTTTAATATATTCCGAAAGTGAAACATCGTCACGGGTTTCAAAATCCACATCATATTGTTGCCCTTCACATACCTGCAGTGCAGTTTTACTAAAAAGTTTAGCCAATTCCTGAAATAAGGACGGTTTATAATTCTCAAAAAATTGATATGCCAAAATTAACATAGCATCTCCAGATAGAATTCCCGTATTCACATCCCATTTTTCATGAACTGTAGTTTCACCTCTTCGCAAGGGAGCATTGTCCATAATATCGTCATGAATTAATGAAAAATTATGGAAAAGCTCTACTGCTAGGGCCGCATCCATCGCCTTCTCATAGCTAGAACCAAAAAAATCACAACTCATAAGTGTAAGTATGGGCCGAAGTCTCTTCCCTCCTAATGAAACAATATAGGACAATGGCTCATACAATTGTATCGGTTCCTTAATTTGTACAGATTCTCCTAATTTTGTCGCCAATGCTTGGCTATATTTTTCTAGCTGTTCCATTCAAAATATTTTTTTTCAAAAGTAATAATAGCATTACAAAAGTTAGTTAATATATCACAAAAGATAAATTCTGTGAATAAATATAATCTGATCTAAATGTTAATAAAATGCAAAACTTTCGAAACTTTAATTGTTTTTAAAGTTTCCGCATGTATATTTGCCGCCGACAATGAGAGAGAAAATTATACATAACGCTGCCGATATGTTCATCACACTTGGATTTAAAAGTGTTACGATGGATGATATTGCGGCGACTATGGGTATTTCAAAAAAGACAATTTACACCCACTTTAAAAATAAAACTGATCTTGTAAAAGAAGCAACGTTGGCAATGTTTAATGTAATAAGCCACGGAATTGATTGTATCTCCGGCCAAGATAAAAATCCGATTGAAGAATTGTATGATATTAAAAAATTTGTAATGATGCATCTCAAGGATGAAAAATCCTCTCCGCAATATCAACTTCAAAAATACTATCCGGAAATATTTAATACACTTAAGGGATTGCAATTTGATACGATGCAGGAATGTACTCTCAAAAATTTAAGGAAAGGTGTTGAGCAAGGTTTATACAGAGATAATCTTAATATCGAATTTGTATCAAGAATTTATTTCATTGGAGTAATTGGAATGAAAGATGACAAACTTTTTCCAAGTCAGAACTTTCCGAAGGCCAAATTAATGGAAGATTACCTTGAATATCATTTACGAGGTATTGTAACGAAAAAAGGAGAACTAACACTAAATAATTTTATAAACAACTAACCAAATGATTCAAAAAGGATTCGTTTTTATCCTCGTCTTGCTCTCTACTTATGGGTATGCACAGCAAAAAGTAACCTATAGTTTTAATCTTGAAGAGGCGATTACATTTGCTATTGATAGTAATTATACGGCTATCAATGCAAGACGAGACATCGCAATGGCAATAAAACAGAAATGGGAAGCTACAGCTGCAGGACTGCCTCAAATAGACGGGAATTTAACATACAACAACAATTTAAAACAGCCAATCACTTTGATTCCTGCAGAAATAACCGGAGGAGCACCAGGAACTTTTACACCTGTTACTTTTGGCACAAAACAGAATGCTTCAGCTGTCGCTACTTTGGACCAATTAATTTTTGATGGAAGTTATCTCGTTGGATTAAAGGCGGCTAAGACCTTTTTAAGATTTTCTGAAAACCTTTCAGAAAAAACTAATCTCGAAATTAGAAAGGGAGTTATAAACGCATATGGAAGTGTTATTCTTTCGGAAGAGCTAATTTCAATTTTCGAAAAGAACAAAGCTAACCTAGAAAAGAATCTTTACGAAACACAAAAGATTTATGAAAATGGCTTTGCGGAAGAAGAAAGTGTAGAACAACTCGAAATTACACTCCTGCAAATCGACACCCAATTAAGTAATATTCGACGTACTTTAACAATTGCCCGACAAATGTTCAATGTTTCATTAGGAATTGATGTGGAGCAAGATGTTATTTTTGAAGACTCATTTGATGAGTTAACCGTGCAAAACATAAGCTTAGATCTATTAGACAGATCACTCAATATTGAAGAAAACGTGGATTATAAAATAGCCTTAAATTTTACTGAACAGCGCGATTTAGAGATGCAGCTTGAAAAAAGTAAATTTTTACCTAGTTTGAATGCCTTTGCAAATTACGGCACTTCTGCATTTAGCGACACCTTTTCTTTTGTTGATGCGGAACAGGTTTGGTTTCAATCTTCAGTAGTAGGTCTTAGTTTAAAAGTTCCAGTTTTTAGCAGTGGCATGAGACGAGCCAGAACCCAGAGGGCTAAAATAGCACTAGACAAGGCAGAAACGGATCTTGAACTTGCCATCCAGAATATAAGGCTGGAGCTTCATACTTCCAAGAGTAACTACCAATTTGCTATTGATAAATACCAAAATTCAAAAAAGAATATCGCCTTAGCCGAGCGCATTGAAAATAAAAACCAAATAAAATTTAGTGAAGGGCTCGCTTCTAGTTTCGATCTAAGACAAGCGCAAACGCAGTTGTATACTTTTCAGCAAGAATATTTTCAATCCATGCTTGATGTTATCAATGCTAAATCGAATCTAGAAACGGTACTTAACACCCCTCAACTAAGAAATAATTAACTAAAGTCAATCATAAAATATTCATAATGAAAAAAACACTTATCCTATTAGTAACCTCCTTGATAATAATATCCTGTGGAGGTGACAGTAAAACTCTGGAGAGCGTTATTGAATCTGGAAATCTAAGCGAGATTAGATCACTGAAAGAAGAAGTAGCGGCTCAGCAGCAATCCATAAAGACTCAGATGGAGAAGCTAAACGATGCAATTTCCAAGCTGGATACTATTAAAAAAATCCCTTTAGTAACAACGTTTGAAGCTAAGAGTGAAGTTTTTAATCATTATTTGGAACTTCAAGGGAATGTAATGACAAAACAAAACGTCATCGTTTATCCAGAGACGAGCGGGTTACTTACCCATATTTATGTAAAAGAAGGACAGGCAGTCTCAAAAGGGCAGTTACTAGGTAGAATTGAAGATGGTGGCCTTGGACAGCAAGTGGCACAGATGCAAATTCAAGCAAACTTAGCGAAAACTACTTTTGAGCGTCAAGAACGTCTTTGGAATCAGAAAATAGGAAGTGAAATTCAATATTTACAGGCAAAATCGAATTTCGAAGGACAGACAGAAGCTGTTGGGCAGATGCAAAGTCTGTTAGCCAAAACTTCTATAAAAGCTCCATTTTCTGGAATTATAGATGATATTATTACAGAGCAAGGGACAGTCGTCTCAACAGGACAATCACAGATTCTTCGCATCGTAAACCTAAAGGACATGTATATTGAAACAGATGTCCCTGAGAGTTATATTTCCAACGTCACTAAAGACAAAAATGTTCTGGTAGAATTCCCTGTTTTAGGTAAAACTGTGGAAGCAAAAGTTCGTCAAGCTGGGAACTATATTAATCCAGCAAATAGAAGCTTTAAAGTTGAAATAGCCATATCTAACAACGATAGGAGTATTAAACCTAACTTGACTGCTAAACTAAAAATAAATGACTACACCAGTGAAAATGCCCTATTAATACCTCAAAGTATTATTTCTGAAAATGCAGAAGGCGAGCAGTATATTTATATCGTTACCAATAAAACTGAAGCTAATGAAGCCACAGCAAATAGAGTAATCATAGAAACAGGAAAAACACAGGGTGATGTTATTGAAGTTTTAAAAGGAATAGAAAATGGCACCGAAATTATCAGAGAAGGTGCCCGTAGCGTGAAAGATGGACAGCCTGTAAAAGTACTAAACCCGTAAAACAACCTAACAATGACGCAAGAACATAAGAAAATAAATAAAGAGTTTGGGTTGTCTTCTTGGGCGATTAACAACAAAACTACTATTTATGTATTAATGACGCTTATCTTATTTTTAGGAGTTTCGGCTTATTTTAGCATGCCTCGTGAAAATTTTCCCGAAATAAAGGAAACAAAGATTTACATAAGCTCACTCTACCCTGGTAATACGGCTGAGGATATAGAAAAATTAATTACAGATCCACTTGAGGACAAAATCAAAACCATTAGTAATGTAGTGGAAGTTACTTCAACTTCTCAAGAGGATTACTCTATGATAGTTATTGAGTTTGACGAAAACATAACTGTCGATCAAGCCAAACAAAAGGTAAAAGACGAGGTCGATTCTGAATCCTCAGGTGAAGATTGGCCTACTTTTAATAATGCCAAGGTCGAACCAAATATTTTCGACTTAAGTATGTCTGAAGAAGTTCCAATTCTTAACATAAATATCTCTGGAGATTATCCTGTACAACGCCTTAAAGAATTCGGAGAATACTTGGAGGATCAGATTGAAGATTTATCAGAAATTAAACAGGTTGATATTAGAGGAGCTCAAGAAAGAGAAGTCGAAATTGCGGTAGACATCTATAAAATGATGGCCGCCAAAGTAAGCTTTGATGATATTTTAGGAGCGGTAAGAAATGGCAACATGACCATGTCTGCAGGGAATTTAATTTCTAGTGGCCAACGGCGAACCGTTCGTATAATTGGGGAAATTAATGACCCCAAGCAACTTAATAATTTTGTTATTAAATCTGAAAACGGAAACGCGGTTTACCTTCAGGACATTGCTTCCTTGTCTTTTAAGGAGAAGGAGAGAACTACCTATGCGAGAGAATTCGGAGAACGTGTAGTGATGCTCGATGTAAAAAAACGGGCTGGGAAAAATATGGTTGCGGCAGCAGATCAAATTAAAGTTATTATTGATGATGCAATTAAAAATGTATACCCAAGTAACTTAAAAGTTACTATAGCTAACGATCAATCTTCCAAAACAATAGGTCAAGTAGATGATCTCGTAAATAATATCATTTTTGGTATTCTTCTGGTGGTTAGCGTGTTAATGTTCTTTCTCGGATTTAAAAATGCGCTTTTTGTTGGTTTTGCGATTCCAATGTCAATGTTTATGTCCTTAATGATATTGAGCTTGTTAGGATATACGATGAATACTATGATCCTTTTTGGATTAATTATGGGTCTAGGAATGCTCGTGGACAATGGAATTGTAGTAGTAGAGAATGTATATCGGTTGATGGATGAAGAAGGCATGAGTCGAATCGAAGCTGCTAAGAAAGGAATTGGCGAAATTGCATTTCCAATTATTATTTCTACGGCGACAACAGTGGCTGCATTTATCCCACTGGGTCTATGGCCTGGGGTAATGGGTCAATTTATGATCTACTTCCCAGTCACTCTTTCCGTAGTTTTAGGCTCTTCATTATTTGTTGCTATTTTCTTTAACTCGGTTATGGTATCACAATTTATGACGGTCGAAGACAAAGAAATGCCATTAAAACAAATTATTCTTATCACATCCGTAGTAGGCTTAATTGGTATTTTAATTTTACTTTTTGGAGGAACCTACCGAGCCTTAGGAAGCATTATGGTATTTACTGCGGTTATGCTATGGGTATATCGCTTAGGACTCCGGAAAATGGCCAACTACTTCCAAACAAATATTTTAACTCGATGGGAACGTGGGTATGAAAAATTACTGAGATCCGCGTTGTTGGGTTGGAAGCCTTATATTGTTAGCCTTGGAACAGTGGTTTTATTGTTTGTTGTTTTTGGATTATTTGGAGCTTCAATGGCCAATGGTAATACAAAGTTTGAATTTTTTCCAGACAATGATCCCAATCAGATCATTATATATATAGAATACCCACAGGGGACCGATATTGTAAAAACCAATCAAATCACCAAGGAGATAGAACAACGTGTTTATACAATTCTTAATTCTGAAGAGAATATAGACAACGGTTATAACTTTTTAGTCGAAAGTGCAGTATCACAAGTAGGTGAGGGCGCAGGAAACCCACAAACCGATGGGGGTTCTGCCGCAGAAATGCCTCATCGTGGAAAAATAACGGCATCGATGCGGGAGTACAAATACCGAAGAGGTGCTAAAAGCAAAGATCTTCAAAAGAAAGTTCAGGAAGCATTGAAGAATATTTATCCTGGAGTCGCAATTAGTGTAGAGAAAGATGCAGTAGGTCCGCCCGCTGGATATCCTATCAATATTGAATTGGAAGGTAATGATTATTCAGAATTAATTGCTACTGCTGAAGGTATGCGTGATTTTTTAAATACTAAGAGTATCCCGGGAATTGACGAACTTAAGATAGACGTAAACAAATCAAAACCCTCTGTTATAGTTGAAGTTGACAGGAAAAAAGCAGGTGAGCTTGGAGTAAGTACGAGTCAAGTGGGGCAACAATTACGTAATTCAATTTTCGGATCAAAGGCAGGAATTTATAAAGAAGATGGTGAGGATTATGACATCTATGTGCGTTTTAATGAAGAGAACAGATATAATACAAGTGCCATTTTCAATCAGAAAATAACTTTCAGAGATCCTGCTTCCGGTAAAATAAAAGAGATTCCTGTATCTGCCGTAACCAATCAAAAAAATAATTCTGGATTTAGTTCTATAAAGCACAAGGCACAAAAAAGAATAGTTACACTTTATTCTGCAATGTCATCTGGATTCACTGATGCTGGGGCTATTGTAAGACAAGTTCAATCAGAGATGCAGAATTTTAATGATAAGCCAACTAACGTAAATATTGATTATACAGGTCAAATAGAGGAACAGACTAAACAACAAA
>JBLHIC010000058.1:0-15211 GCA_047614245.1 Flavobacteriaceae bacterium | reverse complement strand
ATTTTATAACGCAGGGATTCATCCATTTTATAAGAATCGACAATCTTTCCTGGGTTAAAGATGTTCAGAGGATCAAATACAAATTTAATTCGTTTTAGTAGGTCATAGTTTTTTTTACCGATTAGTAAGGGAATAAATTCTGCTCGAACGATCCCATCACCGTGCTCTCCCGAAAATGAACCTTTGTATTTTTTAGTCAGTTGCGCTACTTCTGTTGTGATTTTTCTAAAGTACGCTATGCCTTCTTTTTGCTTTAAATTAAGAATAGGGCGTAAATGTAATTCACCAGCCCCAGCGTGAGCATAATAGACCGCATCTTGGTTATAACGTTTCATAAGAGCGGAAAACTCCTTTATAAACTCCGGTAAATCACTTAAGGCAACGGCGGTATCCTCAATACATGCAACCGCCTTTTTATCACCAATCATATTCCCTAATAAACCCAAGCCTGCTTTTCGCAATGCCAGAGCCATATCAATAGCTTCGTTTTTTAAAACTGGGTAGCTATAACTTAATCCAGACTCCCTAAGTGTTTTTATTAGAGCTTCCGTTTGTTGTGCAACCTCATTTTCAGAATCCCCTTTTAATTCTAGCATTAGCAATGCTTTCGGACTACCATCAACAAAGGAGCGATAAGATTCGTAAGTTTTATTTTGTTTAGTACAATCTAAGATGACATCGTCCATCATCTCACAGGTATAAAGATTGTGCTGCATCACTTTCCCGACATCATTCAGGCAATCTTCAAGTGTACTGTAATGTGACACTACCATTGCCGTCTTCTGGGGGGGTAATGGATCTAATTTTAGGGTTATTTCGGTAGTAAAAGCTAGAGTTCCTTCACTTCCACAGAGCAAACTACAGCAATTAATTTCTTTTTCAGAAGCACTAAAAACGGTCGTATCTATCAATGAATCTAGTGCATAACCCGTATTTCTGCGATGTATTTCCGCTTTTGGAAACTGTTCTGTAATTTCTCGTTGCGCATCTTTTGAAGATAATTCGGTATAAAGCGTTTTATAAATAGCGCCTTCTAAAGTATTGAGCTCTGTTTTCGCTATGAAATCTGCTTCGGAAAGTTCTTCGAAAACAACTTCCTCTCCATTAGATAAAAGTGTTTTAAGCTTTACTACTTTATCTCGAGTGACGCCATATTGAATAGATGTCGTGCCACTTGAGTTGTTACCTACCATTCCTCCTAGCATACATCGATTTGATGTTGAAGTATTTGGTCCAAAAAAGAGGCCGAAGGATTCTAACTCAGCGTTCAACTCATCACGAATCACACCCGGCTGAACAGTAACTGTTTGTTTTTTAGCGTCTATTGAGATTATTTTGGTAAAATACTTTGATACATCTACTACTATACCTTCACCTACGCATTGACCAGCAAGAGAAGTTCCAGCAGCTCTGGGAATGAGGGAAGTTTTATTTTTTGCAGCAAAAAGGATGAGTTGTTTAATTGCATCTTCCGACTTGGGAATGGCAACTGCCAAGGGTAATTTCCTATATACTGAAGCATCTGTGGAATATAAGGTTTTATGCAAGTCGTCGAAGTAGAATTCCCCGTCAAATAGCTGTGCAAATAATGTAAGTTTGTTTTTCATCCCTGTACAGGTAAAAGTAAAAAATACAGTCTAGTTCTGCGGTATAAGTTCGAGTTATTATTTTCCAAATAAACTTATATAAGTCTTGCTGAAATTCAGGTAAAATCGTCTTTTTTAAGTAAATATTATCGCGTAGTTTTTGATATTCAATCAATTAGCTAGTCAAATAGAAAGCACGATATAGATTTATACTATCATCAGTCTATTAGACCGAATCGTAAAAGCTTCAGATACCAATAAAGTAGTCGCCAGAGCCAATCTACGGCTTATTATTTATGTATGCTGTAGCCAATTCAAGTAATCTCAAGGCTTATTTCATTCAGAATATATTCGATGCTTTTTGCGACCCTATTCAATTCTTGATGGAAAAGAGATTTGTATCTTGGTTCCAAACCTAACTATTTCTTTCTACAGACCTAAAGCATTGGCTAAGAGCACTAATATATCCCCTTTTTCCAATTTCATCTTTAATGAATATTGGTGGATAAAGATTATACATAAGAATCCAATTTTTGGCTATTCTTGTGGTTCGCCCATTTCCATAAATAAAAGGATGTATTCTTATCAGCTCGTGATGGAGGCATATCGCTTTTTTTAATGGGTGTGATATATTTTCCAAATTGTAAAACAATTGTGATACGAGGCTATTTAATTCTTCAGGGTTAGGGCAAAATACCCGCCAATTTGCACTAATGCTCTTCTGTATTGATTTGGATGCAATTTATGTGATTCTGGAGATATCAGTCTAAAGATTTGGAAAAGCTGAACTTGGGAAGTTAGAGAAACGTCATTTTTTATTTCATTTACAACGTATAAAATCGTTTTGTTTAAGTTCTTTTGATATACTATTAATTGTTCTTCAGTTTCTGCCTCCATTTGAGCATTTTTGATAGATAACAGTGCTGTAAAACTATTTATACTTTTAACAAAACTATCTAATAATGCTTTTGAAGATGTTTTTTTACAAAAAGTAATTGCTCTATAAATAGACTTTAATTTATTATCAATATCATTGAATAGCGATTGGTCAACTTTAATGGTATCTGGAGGAATTAATAACATATAATTTAGAGTTTCTTCCTTATTGATAAACAAAATTCAATTAATTCTGAATCTGCATATATTCCGTAGGCACTGCTTAAACAGCCTTTAGTTCCATCGATACATTCAATTAGCAACAAAATTGATTGATCTGAAGGGTCACTCATTCCTTCATGAATGCAATATTCTATCAAGACACACTCATCTTTTTGATAGGAATTATTATTAATTCTACCAATTAATTTATCATTCCTGAACATAAACTCCTCTAAATATCCAGAGAGTTTTGCTTCTTCAATAGCTTCCAATAAAGTTCTACTGTTTGATAATATCATTATTTTTCTATTTGATGAACGGATTTCTTTAGTTTTCAATAAATATATTTAGATAAAAAAAGTGGAGAACTATAAGAGGTTTTAGACTATCAATCCAGCAAACCTATGCGTCCTCTCTTTCTATTTTTCCTTTGGCTTATAGATGACGATTATCTGAATGATAATTGCGAGGAAAATTAATATGTATATTTCGATTTGAGTAAAGAGCTCAACCGTGTCTATTGCCTTTTTACTGATTGACATTTGCACTCTACCTTCTCTCAACTGAATTTTTGACAATTCATTAAGGTTTTCTTTCACACTAGAAATGTCATTAATTAAAGTAGTTTTTTGAACTAATCTTGACTGAATAAAAGCAGTTTCAGAATTACTTATTGATTCTAGGTTTTCTTTAAGATCTCTGAAAACTTTCTTCTTCTCCCTGGTAAGATTCGTTTGCTCAAAGCTTGTTACTAGATCCTGAATATTATTGTCGACTTTCTTGTTTCTATTTGAAAAGAAGACTGAATCTGATAAAGCAACTGCAACTTCTTTTTCATGAATAGATTTGGATATTTGAAATAGTAAATCCTTACCAACAAGTCTATCTTCATAGATTGTAACGACTGAATCTCTGACTCTTATAAAATTATTCTTATCAATTAAGTTTGTAGCGATAATTAGTATAAAAACCACTAATATCCCAAGTATCCATTTTATTTTATTAACTAACCCCATAATTTAGTGTGTTTTGATTAAAATAAATTACAGCAAAGAGATGAAAAATGTTCCGCAACAACTTGTATACTTCATTGCTTCTGAACTCCCTATGGAATTTCCTCCCTGCTGAATAAAACTTTTTGTTATCCCAATTCTCGCGACACTTAACGCACGAGCGAAGCGAACTGGAGAATAGTGAATTCCCACTATTCTTTATTGTGATCCAATAGTCTCTTTTAGATACAAAAAGGCATCTTGTATATTTGTAAAAATATGTTCTTCCGCCACAAGATCAGGAATAATATCAATTGATCTCAATTTATCCATGGGTTGTTCTTGCAAGTTGACAAACAGCACTTTAACTCCTCGCAGCTCAAGATCAAACACAATATCCTCTAACGCATAAAGCCCTGACTGATCTATTAATGGAACCTCATCCATCCGAATAATTAATGCATTAATCTTATCCTCTATCCCAGCCATTTGATTTTTAAGGTGGGTCGTAAATCCAAAAAACAGAGGTCCTTTTAAATGCTTTATTAGTATCTTATCCTTATACTGATCATAGAAAGGCAATTCATCTTGCCATGGTTTTTCGTCCTTTAAGCTTTCCATTGTTTCTATAGTAATTCCTTTTTCTCCTAGGTCGCTCGCCTTTTTCATAAATAAGATACTGGCTAGGGCTATCCCTAGCCCAACAGCATGAATCAAGCTGCCAAAGGTTGTAATCAATAAAACCAAAACTAAAACTACCGCATCGGCTCTTGGCACCCTTAACAAATGTTTTAAGCCTTTAGTATCGACTATTTTGAAGCCAATTGGAATGAGTAATCCAGCCAAAACAGATAGTGGAATATAGGCCGCGAGTGACCCCAATCCTAAAAGAACTGCTAATAGAAATAAGCCGTGAATCGCCCCTGAAATGCGTGTTTTACCACCTGAATTAATATTTACTACCGTACCTTTTGTTGCTCCTGCACCTGGTATTCCGCCAAAAATAGCTGCCAGCACATTGCCAATTCCTTGTCCAATCAATTCCCGATTACTATTATGCTTTGTCTTCGTCATATTGTCGGCAATTATTGAAGTTAGTAAGGAGTCTATACTACCTAACACGGCAAGCACAGCGGCGTATTCTAATATCAAAATGTACGATTCCTGTGGAATATTAGTGAACATGGTGCTGATCTGCAAATTGGGAATTCCTGAGGGAATTTCTCCGATAACTGGCACATCCCACCCTAGTATATAACCAGTTAGCGCAGCTACAACCAACGCTACTAAAGCACTCGGAATAGCTTTGGTTATCAACGGAAATAAATAATAAATTAATACCGTCAAAATACCGAGTGCAAGTGAATAAATATTCAGTTCAGTAAATAGTCTAGGAAAGTCCTGCAATACCGCAAAGGTTGATTTTGCAGAGGAGAGTCCTACAAAGGGAAATAATTGAAGGATTACAATGATCAGACCCACTCCGCTCATAAATCCAGACACGACTGAATAAGGAAAGTATTTTACATAGCCTGCAATGTTTATAAGTCCAAAAATAATCTGCAACACTCCTCCTAATAGAAAGCTTAAAAGTATAATACCCATTGCTGCTTCTAGGCTTCCTGTTATTTGGATCGCCGCCGTGATTAATGCAGCCGAGACAACGGTCATGGGACCTGTTGGGCCACTTGCTTGTGTTTGCGTCCCACCAAATATCGCTGCAAATATCCCCACCATAATAGCTCCATAGAGACCTGCTATAGCTCCCATTCCAGACTGCACGCCAAAAGCAAGCGCTAAAGGTAAGGCCACCACACCGGCTACTAGGCCACCTGTAAGATCGCCTTTTAAATTACTGAAATCTAATATTTTCAATGACATAAGTATAGTTTTTAATTAAGATATAAATAGACTTTGCCTTTTAATCAATATCATTCAACATCGATGTTGGGTATAGTCTTTATTCTAGCCTATCTGCTTTTCCATTATCCTTATCGTAAATAGCTCCAACTATTTCTATGTCACCATTATCTTCCATTTCTTTTAGGATCGGACTATTTAGTCTAATTTGATTTATCGTGTTTTTTACATTTTTTTTACATACCATATGTACAAACTCTTGGTTTTTGGAATTTCTTTCAACATCATAGTTTACGCCTCTACTGCAGATCTTATTTTCTGAAGCATAGATGTGATGTTTTCTAATTTAACATCATCAACTGCTACTTTTATTACTCCAAAATGTTCGTTTCACATACATGTAATTTCAATAACAAAACTTTTTTGAAAGGAGAATTTCCATCAACAAAATTGTCAATTATAATTATTGCTTTATTTGCTTGCGCACTTCTTGTTCTATTTTCATGTTCCAAATTTGATCTAAAACTTTTTTAGTCATTTCTTGGTATTTTTTTACATTATTTACATCTCCTAGTTTTTCGTAAACCTTGGCAAGTGCCTTTAGGGAACGAATATGTGTGAAATTAATACCAAGACATATATTAAACTGATTGATAGATTCTTCAAAAAAACCTTTTTCAAAAAGCTCTTGAGCCGAATTGTAATGATATTCGATATCTTGAATTTTAGATTCTAATTCTAATACAATAGCATCTTCATTTTTTAATGTAATAAATGAACATAAAACTTCCCTAATTACTTTTTCGGTAACACTACCCATTAAAATCTTACTAATACCAGACTTCCCTGTAGTACCCATAATAAGTAAATCAGATCCGTAATTCTTTATAGACTTGAGAATCTCTTCTGCAGGTTCACCTCCCTTTATATCCTTTACATAGTTTGTATCTATTAAATTAAAACCTTCTAAAAACTTGCTGAACTTTTTTACATGATCTGATTTTCTTTGTTCATTTATTTCGACAGTGTCAATTGTAGTAAAAATTTGCCTAAAGGGGGAGTAGACGCTTAATATGACAAGTTTTACATTAAACAATCGTGATATTATTATAGCGTTATTTAATGCTCGACTTGATTCTTTAGAAAAATCAATAGGACAAAGGATACTTTTAATGTCCAAAGTCTGATTGTTTTTTACCACGAATACAGGTTTGTCACTTTTTCTAATAATCTTTTCTGCTGTTGTGCCTAATTGAAACGCCTCCTCTTTTAACTTTTCACCTGCACCAACAACAATTAAATTAGTATTTATTTTTTCTGCAGCATATACAATTTTATCGCAGTAGTTTCCATACTCTATAATTGGGGTGCCTGTGCTAATACTTTCATTAATAATTCTATCATTTAGCTCTTTTAACATTGTAGTTGCAGCTTTCTTTAACAGAAGATTCACCTTCTCATTGTCAATAGCATCAGGTAATATGTGGATAAGAGTAATTTTAGATTTTAATGTTTTTGCAATTTTTATTGAATTTTTCAAAACATTTTCTGAAGACTTATTAAAGTCAATTGCTACTAAGATGCTTTTAAGTAATTTCATGATATTTTTATTTTCTTTTTTAAAAACAAGAACCCTGATATGGCTTCCTTTTAAATATAATTATACACAAAGTGTCGCTACTATGGACTCAACGTTCTATGAGGCATCTCTTTTTCCAGTTGTCTATCCTCCGTAAATTTCGATTTTTCCTAACCCCATACACACAAATATACTGATACTTTATTAAATGATAGTAATGCTATCATTTATTATTGTAAAACCTGTATTTTTTAACTTTATATTAATAAATCAAGATCTTAATGCGCTTAAAATGGGCTTAGAAATAAAAATATTATTCAATTATGACTTGTATCTAGAGAACCTCAAGATTAAATATTGGGCAGAAAGATTATACAAAGTAGTAATGTATTAATTGATGGATTAGGTTTGGCACCTTTAGCTTTTAAGAAAGAAGGAGGGAAATCAATTCAACTCAAAAAGCCATCTATCGAAGCTTTGAAAATAAATGTTTCTTGCTTCTTTTTATAGAATATTAAGAGGGGGAATTGGTATATTTTGGAAAGAATTACTTCTGTAAAATTAGCTGCAACTTAGGGTTAATCGTAGCAATTTAATTGATTTTAACAGAATTACTTCTGAAGCAGTTATCGAAAGGGTCATGTATATAAATGCAACAGAATTTATTGAACGTAACTATCGCTAGACTGCCATTACTCTAAGAGCATTCTTGTAAACAGCCTCGTATAACGGAACGATATTCTTTGTATCAAATCTAAAGGCTTCCTTCTTTGCCTGATTTTTATATTTGGCAAGGGTCGCTGAATCTTTTAAAATAGCGCAGGCGTTTTTACCCATTTCATCGACATTACCCACATCGCTCAAAAACCCACTCACGCCTTGAACGTTGACTTCTGGCAATCCACCTGCGTTGCTTGAGATTACAGGGACGCCGCAGGCCATAGCCTCTAATGCTGCTAATCCGAAGCTCTCTTTTTCAGAGGGTAGTAAGAACAAATCACTGAAACAAAGTATCTTATCTATTTCATTACTGTTGCCTAAGAATAGCACCTTTTCTTCAATACCTTTTGATACGCACAACTCCTCCGCCATCTCTTTTTCTGGACCTTCTCCTACCATAAGAAGCTTAGCAGGCATTTCTTTTTGAATGCGATCGAAAATTTCAATAACATCTACGATTCTTTTCACAGGGCGCAGATTACTGATATGTGTAATGATACGCTCTTCAGGTTGTGCCATTAAATCGCGTTGGCACTCAGTATACTGGTTTATTTGCTTCTCAACTTCAATAAAATTTGGTACCACAAAGATTTCCTTATCAATATCGAATAGTCTCAGTGTATCATCTTTTAAGCTTTGCGAAACTGAAGTTACTACATCGCTGTTATTTATACTAAAACTAACCGCAGGCTTATAGAAAGGATGATTCCCAACTAGGGTAATATCTGTACCGTGAAGGGTTGTCACCATTGGAATATATATGTTCTCCTCTTCAAGCATTTTCTTTGCCATATAGCCCGCATAAGCGTGCGGGATGGCATAATGAACGTGAAGCATCTCTATTTTATGAAGCTTCACCATATCTACTAATTTACTAGACAAAGCAAGTTCGTATGGCTGGTAGAGAAACAGAGGATAATCGGGTACAAATACTTCGTGGAAATGAATATTATGGGACAATAAGTCAAGCCTAACCGGCTGCTGATAGGTGATAAAATGAACCTCATGCCCTCTGCTAGCCAAGGCGATTCCTAATTCTGTAGCTACGACACCACTTCCGCCGAAGGTTGGATAACATACTATACCTATAACCATATTTTTAATTTTCTATTTCTATAGCTTCGTAAATTACCTCTTGAATATTACTTCGCAAATTACTGTCAATTATTTTTCTGTTGTCCGCTGAAGGATATGTCCTGTTTGATAAAAAGACATAGACAATTTCCTCTGAAGGATCAGCCCAAGTAAATGTACCTGTAAATCCGCTATGCCCGAAGCTAGTCATTGAAACACATCCACAGGTAGGACCTGATTCTCCAAGTTGCGGTTTATCAAAACCAACTCCTCTACGTACCTTATCTTCGCAATAATAACATGTATTAAAAGCTTGCATTGTTTCGGGTCCGAAATATCGTTTACCTCCATAAAATCCATCCCATAAATACATTTGCATAATCTTCGCCACGTCATTCGAATTGCTAAATAATCCAGCATGCCCACTAACACCGCCCAACATGGCTGACCCCTGGTCGTGTACATAGCCATGAACTTTCTGCATTCTGAAGTAATTATCCTCCTCCGTTGGCACTATATTCTCTTTGGAGAATTTTTCCAAAGGTAAATAGGTCGTATTAATTGCACCTAAAGATTCATATAAATTAAGTTGAACCAAGTTTTCCAAACCTGTACCGTAAAACTCCTCGAGGTATTTTTTTAGAATATAATAAGGTAAATCGCTGTATTTATAACTCAGCCGTTTTCTAAGTTCACTAGTTCTTATTTCTTCAAAGATACTGTCTTTGAAATCTTTTCGCATAAACAGATCATCGGCCACCCTAATGGTAAAATCACCGGTAGATTTATTTGAATAATATTTACTTGAGGGTAATTTGGTCAATGAGTCGAGAGTTCCTGTATAGAAAGGGATCCAGGACTTTAATTTTGCATAATGCATTAGCATGTCTTGCAGCCTAATATAGGCTTTATTAGAATCCCTATATTCAGGTAACATTTCGTATAGCTTAGTATCCATAGTTAATACATTTCTGTCATACAATTCCATAACCATTGGTATGGTCGACAGAATTTTTGTAAGAGAAGCAACATCGTAAATGTCATCGTCTTTAACTTTATTCTTTTTCTCCTGCGTATGATGTCCAAAATTCTTTTGATATATCACTTTCCCTTTTCTAGCCACTAATATTTGTGCTCCAGGCATCATGTTTTCCGACAAACCTACCTCTGCTAAAGAATCTATTTTTTTAAGTATCTTAGAATTCATGCCCACACTTTCAGGGGTTCCGTACTGTAATCGCCGAATTTGATTTATTTCTAGTCCTGATCCAACCGGATAGTCATCACCGATTGAAACAGGAAGGTGTCCAACAGATTTCCGTGCACCAAAAATAAGCTGAGCAGACAATTCTTGTGAAACGGTACTATTTTGATAAGACATAATAACACTTTCAAAGTTGGCCGTCGTCTTTAGATCTAGCATGGTATATGGTCGCGCAAAAACATCCAATATAACCTTGTTCGTACGGGCTATTTCATAAATCCAAACAAGTTCTTTATCTGAAAACTCAAACGATTTCCATGGATCATCATTCTGTTTATGGAATCCTATTATAACATAATCATATTCCCTTAATTTTCGAACGTAACTATCTAAATCACCGCCTTCAACCCAATCAATTTTTGCATACTTACGAAGTTGATTTAAAAAATCATTCCCACTATCGTTTCCAAAATTAACATAGGCTATTTTAGTTTTCTGTAAATCCTTGATTGGTAGAATTTCATCATCATTCTTTAAAACGGTTATAGCACTTTCCATCGCCTCTTCATACAATGCATCGTCTATTACATCATTTAAATCTTCAATAATATTGAAATCATTTACCGGCTGGTAATTGTTCAGACCTACTTTATATTTAGTCAATAATATTTTTTTAACAGAAAACATTAGGCGTTCTTCTGAAACGACCCCTTCACGATAAGCGTTCACCAGTAATTCATGAGCTTTTGGGACGTCTTCTGAAATTAATAAAACGTCATTCCCTGCTAAAAATGCAGCCAAATCAATCTCTCCCGGTTCATTAAAATCTGCGACTCCCTTCATACTTAGGGCATCCGTAAATATCAAACCATTAAAACCGAGTTCTCCTCGTAAAAGATCAGTAACTACTTTATTGGATAAGGACGATGGAAAATCAGGCCTAGCTTCCAAAGCAGGAATATTTAAGTGAGCTACCATCACACTACCTAACCCTTCATTAATAAGGCGCCTATATGGATAAAGTTCAATACTATCTATCCGTTCTTTAGTAAAATTAATGGTAGGCAGCGAGTGGTGTGAATCTGCATCAGTATCCCCATGACCCGGAAAATGTTTGGCATTTGAAATAATCCCTGCCTTTTGCATCCCCTTCATAAACGCTAAAGATTTTTCCGTCACGTTATTTTTATCTTCACCAAAAGAGCGATTACCGATAATAGGATTCGCTGGGTTTATATTAATATCGACTACAGGAGCAAAATTGATATGCATTCCAATACGTTTGGTATGCTCTCCAATTCTTTTTCCAATTTTTTCAATAATTTTATTATCAGAAATAGCGCCCAATGTCATATTCCAGGGATATGCAAACGTTGAATCTAAGCGCATTGCCAAACCCCATTCGGCATCCATTGCCATTATTAACGGTGTTCGTGAAAGTTCTTGGAATTCATTATTGAGTTTTACCTGTTGCTTCGGACCTCCTTTTGAAAAGATCACACCTCCTATATATTGATTTCGTATTAGGTCTTTTACTTTATCTTTTTTAGCTTTTGGATCGCTTGAATAGATATCAACCATAAAGAGTTGCCCTACTTTTTCCTGAAGAGACATATTGCCATAAATACTATCAACCCATTTTCGTTGATTCTCTAGGTCATTTAGAACTAAAAGCGGATTGATTTGTTGAGAAAATAAGTTGACGGTAGTAATTAATAAGATGAGGGCAGCAAGATTTTTCTTCATATACTAAAAATTACAAAAACTATGCTAGAAACCTATTGTGCCAACTTTCTTTTGCTGGTACTTCCCAGTTCTCAAGGTATTCAGCCTTAGTATTTACCAAGTTATTGAATACCACAGTATTGGCGGAAACAGATCTTGCTTTTGCCATTTTTCTAAAATCACTTAACGATTTGTGAGCGATAAATTGACCATTATAAAAAGTAACGTTCATTTTATCCAATAAGTCAATTTCAAATTCTTTTTCTAAGGATTGAATGTACTTAACAGAAGCATCTATACTGCATCCAGAGGCGGATGCATTTTCCTGATTTAATCCAAGAATAATAAATCTATTATATCTTACTTCAAATCCAGCTTCTAAGTCTTGTCCGTGAGCTGTCCATTGTTCAAGAAACGCGTTCGTTCTTGGTTTTAAAGTCTCAACTTCCTCTTCAGATAATTTTCGGCTGGCCTGATATACCCATACTCTGGCATTATCTGGTAAATTTTTAAATTCGACTAGCATAATTATAATTCATCAGCATTTGCAATCATTTCGGCGACATCCATTACTTGTACTTCACCCTCCTTTTCTTTTCCCTTTACGCCATCCGTTAACATCGTATTACAAAACGGGCAACCAGCCGCTATAATGTCTGGTTTTAACTCAATAGCCTCCTCAGTGCGTTCAATATTTATATCCTTTGATCCAACTTCTGGTTCTTTGAACATTTGTGCGCCTCCTGCACCACAGCATAATCCGCGGGATTTGCAGCGTTTCATTTCCACAAGTTCAACTTCCAGTTTCTGCAACAGTTCACGAGGAGCTTCATATTCTCCATTAGCTCGTCCTAAGTAACAGGGATCATGGAAGGTAATACGTTTGCCTTTATATTTACCACCTTCAACCTTCAAACGGCCTTCAGTCATTAAGGATTTTAAGAACTGCGTGTGGTGCATTACCTCGTAATTACCGCCGAGTTCAGGATATTCGTTTTTAATAGTATTAAAACAATGTGGACAAGCAGTAACGATTTTCTTTACTTCATAGGCATTGAGTACTTCGATATTCCCCATAGCTTGCATTTGGAACAAAAACTCGTTCCCAGCCCTTTTTGCTGGATCTCCTGTGCAGCTCTCTTCCGTTCCGAGAACAGCGAATTCTATATTTGCTTTATTAAGCAATTTCACAAAAGCTTTCGTGATTTTCTTCGCCCTATCATCAAAACTACCAGCACAGCCCACCCAGAACAACACCTCTGGCCGCTTTCCTTGGGCCATATACTCGGCCATTGTGGGTACTTTTATTTGATCACTCATTGTTAAACTATTTATTAGTGAGACTCGATTTTGAGAAGTCTGTAAGACATGCTCAAAATTGGAAGTTGAACTAATCCCGCTTTTTCAGCGGGATCTTGGTTTAATACCTCGCTCCTCGGGTCGACTCCTTATATAAGGTTCAGGGCTTGCCCTGAGATTTAATACCTTTTATTCTTGAAATACTTCGATAGTTACTTTTTTCTCGACCATATCTGTAAACTTCCCCTTGTATCTTGTGGCTTTAACCAAGTGATTATCTACCCAATGATAGTTGCCTCCTCGAGGTTTTCCAACCAGTAGCGAATGATATTTGAAACCGTGCTCCTTTAACCAAGTTTCAGTTACTTCACGATGAGCCTCAGTACGAGATGTAAAAAAACATATCATATGACCTTCATCATACCATTTGTTTAGTGTCGCCAATGCATCCGGAAATGGTTTGCATGTAGCCATACGCTCAGGTTCTTCATTTGGAACATCCTCGGTAATAGTACCGTCGATATCTATCAAATAATTTTTAATCTCTCCGGGTAAAACTGGGCTTATATGTTCTCCTTTATCTACTTTATTATGTAGCATTTCTTCGACTTCTTTTTTTTCCATTTTATAATTCGTTTTTCCAGTTTAATCTATCCATTTGATTGAATGGCCATGGTGCGCCATTATTTTCTATGTTTGTCATTGTAACATTCAATTCATTAGGCGCAGCAGATTGCTCCATCACAAGATATTGTCTCATTTCCATAATAATAGACATAGGATCAATACTAATTGGGCAGGCCTCAACACAGGCATTACAACTTGTACAGGCCCATAACTCTTCCCTTGAAATATAATCGTCAAGTAACTGCTTTCCGTCCGGTACAAATTCACCATTATTATCTACATTCTTACCAATCTCTTCTAAGCGATCGCGAGTATCCATCATAATTTTGCGAGGAGACAACTTCTTCCCGGTAATATTTGCTGGACATTCACTTGTACAACGACCACATTCGGTGCAGGTGTATGCATTGAGTAATTGAACCCTGCTCAAATCTAAAGCGTCACTTGCTCCAAACTTGGCTGGTACATCGGTCCCTTCAGCCGGGGCCGCAAATGGATCAATATTTGGATCCATCATTAATTTTACTTCATTGGTAACAGCTTCATTATTTTTAAACTTCCCTTTAGGACTTACGCTTCCGAAGTAAACATTTGGAAACGCCAACATAATATGAAGATGTTTAGAGAAATACAAATAATTAAGAAAGGTTAATATCCCTAATATATGTATCCACCATGCGGTTCGCTCTATAATTATAAGGGTTGTTTCTGAAAAGCCTTCAAAAAGTGGAGCAATAAAACTACTGATAGGAAATGTGCCAGCTTTTGTATAATGTGCCGCATCCATTTGTTGTAGTAATTGGTCTGAAGCATTCATCGTTAGAAACAACATCATTAGCACTACTTCAAAATACAGAATATAATTAGCGTCATTCTTAGGCCAACCTGTCATTTCAGGTGACCAAAATCTCTTCAGTTTCTGAATATTTCTTCTGGTCCAGAACAGAATAACACCTACCAGAACAAGAAATGCAAGAATCTCAAAAGTTGCGATTAGAAAGTCGTAAAACCCTCCAAGAAACGAGAAAATTCGATGCGTTCCGAATATCCCATCAATAATAATCTCTAAAACTTCAATATTTATTAAAACAAATCCCACATAAACGATGATGTGTAGTAGTCCAGCGAAGGGTCGAACGACCATTTTTGATTGCCCTATTGCAATTCGGAATACGTTGCTCCATCGCTCTTTTGTATGGTCTGAGGTATCAACTTTTTGCCCAAGCTTGATGTTACGAATTATTTTACGAATATTTTTAGTAAAATAGCCAACGCCAACTACCAAGGCAATAAGAAACAATATATTGGGTAAATAGTACATGAATTATTGAATGGAATCGTTAGGTGTTACATATTCTTTCTGCTTTTTTCCAAATACTGAAACATGGACATATCGCTTCGGATTTAGTCTTACGTCTTGTAATAATATTTCTAATTGTCTAGTAGC
>JBLHIC010000057.1:0-15935 GCA_047614245.1 Flavobacteriaceae bacterium | reverse complement strand
TAGCTCTTATTTACTATAGTTTTTCAAGTCTAATGCCAAGAGCAGGAACATCTTCATCCTCTTCTGAAACTGAGTTTTCTACCGAACGTGCTTTAATTCCGCTTCGCGAAATAGCGAAATCTCCCCACTATTATGGATCGCAAGATCATAAACGGGTACGTACTTTTTTAGAAAATGAATTGAAAGGTTTAGGCTTCGAAACGGAAATCCAAGAGGGCTATGTATTAAATCCTGTGTGGCGCAATATGGATAAGCCTAAAAATATTCTAGGCCGCATAAAGGGTTCAGGTAATGGAAAAGCACTGTTACTACTTTCTCACTACGATAGTGCCTTAGTTCCATCTTTAGGCGCTAGTGACGCAGGTAGTGGCGTTGTCACAATTTTAGAAAGCCTGCGTGCGTATCTCGCTTTAAATAAAGCTCCCGTAAATGATATTATTGTTTTATTTACCGATTGCGAAGAAATAGGCCTGGATGGCGCAAAGTTATTTGTCAATGAGCATCCTTGGGCAAATAACATTGGTCTGGCGCTCAATTTTGAGGCTCGTGGAAGTGGCGGCCCAAGCAATATGATCCTTGAAACCAACGGTGGAAACAGCAACCTTATTAAGGCTTTTATTGAGGCAAATCCAGAATACCCCGTTGCTTCATCTCTTATGTATAGCATTTATAAAATGCTTCCCAACGATACAGATTCAACAGTTTTTAGAGAAGACGGCAATATTGATAGTTTTTTCTTCGCTTTTATCGACGATCACTTTGATTATCATACGGCCAATGACAATATAGAAAATTTAGACCTCGAAACACTCCAACACCAAGGCAGTTATTTATTACCCCTCCTTACTCATTTCGCAGACGCAGACCTTTCTTTATTAAAAGCTGAAGAAGATAATGTCTACGTTAATTTCCCTTTTCTGAAAATGATAAGCTATCCATTTTCCTGGATATTATCTATGTTACTTATTGCGCTGACACTTTTTATTGGTCTAGTCATCTACGGAATCAACCAAAGAAAATTGAGTGTAAAAGGGATTGGAAAAGGATTTATTCCATTTCTAGGAGCACTTATTATTACAGGACTCATCGGTTACCTTGGTTGGGTTTTGTTGCTGAAAGTCTATCCACAATATGAAGAAGTTCAACATGGATTTAAATACAACGGACATATATACGTTGGTTTCTTCGTGTTTCTTGCGCTCGCTATACTCTTCAAAATTTATAGTAAATACTTAAAAAGCACAACGGTTGCCAACCTCTTTATCGCACCGCTTGTCTTCTGGTTTTTAATTAATGTTGCCGTTTATATCTATTTGAAAGGCGCCGCATATTTTATCATCCCTATATTTTTTGGGTTAATTGCTCTGTGGGGATTAATTCGCCAAGAGAAGCCCAACCTGCTGTTAATGGTTTTGATCGCAATTCCTGCCATATTTTTATATGCCCCACTGATTCAGTTTTTCCCAGTTGGTTTAGGGTCAGATCATGTCTTCATTAGCTGCATTTTTACCGTGTTACTTCTTGGGCTCTTGATTCCCATTTTTGGATTTTATAAAAAACTTCACTTACTTTCTTTAATAAGTGGAGTAGTCGCTGTAGTCTTTTTTATTAGTGCTCATTTAAAAAGTGATTTTTCTGAAACTCGGCAAAAACCAAATAGTCTAGTCTATTATCAAAATGCCGATACCGGAAAATCGTATTGGGTGACTTATGATAAAATATTGGATGACTGGACCAAAGGATATTTAGGAGAAACGCCTGAAGAAGCTTCTAAATATGTGCAAAGTGCTGCTGGGAGCAAGTACAAAACCTCTTACACATTTGCTTCTGAAGCGCCACAAAAAAACATTCCGCTTTTTGAAACTGTCCTAAAAAAAGATACTGTAATTGGCAATTTCAGAAATACAACTTTTAGTATAATTCCGAAGCGAAACATTAATCAAATTGGACTCTATGCAGAAACAAACATTCTTTTTCATTCGTTGTCTTTTAATGGAAAGAGGGTCCCAAAAGATAGCAGCGGGAATGTATACTCTAATCGTAAAAGCAATAAACTAATACGCTTTTACGTCGCTGAAAATGACTCGCTTGAGGTTTCATATACCATAAAAAAAGATACCGAAGTATCATTTACAGTGGTCGAATATTCTTTCGACCTATTAAGCAATTCACAATTTACAATTAATCAACGTCCAAAAAACACAATGCCTAAACCCTTTATTGTAACAGATGCAATTGCCATTCAAAAATCGATATCTATCAATTCATTGCAAGTTCAAACACAAAATACAATTACTGAAACCCCAAATCCCAATTTTAAATGAGTAAAACAATAGCAATTGCCGGCTTAGGATGGTTAGGGAAACCTTTTGCTTATCATTTACAAAATTTGGGATATCAAGTAAAAGGATCTGCGACAAGTTTAAAGAAAGCAACTATACTTCAAAAAAGTGGTTTTGACGCCTATCATCTGGAAATTTCTGAATCGGGAGTTTCGGGATCGGCCGAAGCATTCCTTGAAAAAGCAGATTATTTAGTAATTATGATTCCCCCTGGTTTACGCAGAAATACCGGAGCAAATTATGTATTGAAAATGACTCATTTTTTAACTGAAATTGAAAAATCCCAGGTCGAAAAAGTAATTTTAGTAAGTAGCACCTCTGTTTATGATGACGCCCAAGGCAAGGTTACAGAGAAATCACTTCCAAAGCCAGCGGGTATTGCTGGGAAACAGCTTTTAGAGGTAGAACAACTTTTTTTTACTTCAGAAAAAATAAAGACTAGCGTCGTTAGGTTTGGGGGTTTATTTGGTGGAAGCAGACAACCAACACGTTATCTGGCAGGCCGGGATAATTTAATCGACGGGGACGCGCCAGTTAATCTAATTCATCGCAGTGATTGTATTGGGATACTTTCAAAAATTATAAAACAAGATGCCCTTGGTCATATTTTTAATGCTGTGACTCCGCAACATCCTACAAAATCTGATTACTACACTAAAAAAGCTGTACAGCTTGCTTTAGTTCCGCCAACGTTTGCTAAAGAAGAAAGAGATGAAGTTTTTAAACAAGTAGATTCAGAACTCCTCGGTTTGGTATTAAAATATAAATTCAAGCACAGCTTGACTTAAAAAAACAACCTTTTAAAATTTTAAAAACCCTCCTAGAGTTTAGAACTCTCGGAGGGTTGAAAATTTTAAAAAAAGGTAAAAAAATTACTACCAAATACGCACCCTATTCTCAGGAGCAACATACATAGCATCACCCTCTTTAATATTAAAAGCTTCATAAAAAGCATCTATATTTTTAAGAGGTTCAGTAGCGCGCCATCTTCCAGGTGTATGTGGATCGGTCTTCACTTGATTTCTAAGCGACTTATCCCTTTGTTTCGTGCGCCAAACGGTTGCCCAGCTCATAAAGAATCGCTGTTCGGCCGTTAAGCCATCAATATCATCAGGTCTGCCAATTTCCTTATAAAGGCGTTGTAAGCCGTCATAGGCTCCTAATACACCACCCAAATCTCCAATATTTTCTCCTAAAGTGAATTTACCATTTACGAATACGCTATCCAACACTTCAATAGCATCGTATTGTTCTACCAATGCATTTCCACGTTCAGTAAAATTAGCTAAATCGGTATCCGACCACCAATTAATTAGATTTCCATTAGCGTCAAAACGAGAACCACTATCATCAAAAGCATGTGAAATTTCATGCCCGATAACTGCGCCAATTCCGCCGTAATTTACCGCATCATCAGCTAAATAATCATAGAAAGGAGGCTGTAAGATAGCCGCAGGGAATACAATCTCGTTATTAAACGGATTGAAGTAGGCATTTACCGTTTGAGGAGACATTCCCCATTCTGTACGATCTACAGGCTCATCTATATCATCGAGATTCTCTTTTAATCCCCAGGCGCCAATAGCTACCATATTATCATAATAGGTGTTTTCTTCTTTAACATCCATCGTTGAATAATCTTTCCATTTATTAGGATATCCAATTTTTACAGAGAACCTATCAAGTTTCTCGATTGCCTTTATTTTGGTACTGTCCCCCATCCAATCTAACTCCATTATACGGGCCTTATAAGCTTCGATAACATTTGCGATCATCTTTTCGGCTTTCTCTTTTGCTTCCGGAGGAAACATTTCATCAACATATAGTTTACCTAGAGCTTCTCCAACACTTCCATTTACAGTCTGAAGGGCTCTTTCATCTGCTGGTTTCTGAGCCACCGAACCATTTAATGTTTTATTGTAAAAGTCCCAATTTGCCTTATCGATCTCAGTAGTTAGTTGTCCGGCAGCGTCATTCAAAGTGGCCCAGCGCATCACAGTTTTCCAAGTAGCCACATCTCCATCAGCCAATATATTTTGTACAACTTCCATATATGCAGGTTGCATAACTATTACTGTATCCATTTTCTTAGTAACACCTAAATCCTTAAACGCCTTTTCCCACTGAATGGCTGGAGCCATTTCCTGAATTTGAGCTATGGAACGTGGATTATTAAAGTTTCTGAAATCTCTACTGGCTACCTTATCTAATCTCGGAGTTGCTAGCTTAGTTTCAAAGGCTAAAATTGTTTCAGCCTGGGCTCGTGCATCCGATTCCGAATCCCCTAAAAACGGGAGCATTCTGGCAATATGATCAACGTATTGCCCTCTAATTTCGATCGACTTCGCATCAGTATTAGTATAAAAATCTCTATCAGGTAATCCCAGACCTCCTGGAGTAATATAGGCCGAATTCATTGAACTATTACTAGGGTTCGAAAAAGCAGCTACCCCAATAAACGGTTGAGATACTATTACGGCATCTTCAGTCATTATTTTTTGAAAATCGGCAACATTGCTAATCGAAGCTATCTTAGCTAGAGCGGGTCTTAAAGGATCAATTCCTGCAGCATCTCTTGCTACGGTATCAAGTTCTGACGCGAAAATCGCTAGTGCCTTTGCTTGATCTGTATCTGCAGCATACTTTCCGCTTTCTTTTGCTCTTTCTATAATATTCAAAACATCGGCAGCAGTGGATTTACGAAGCACCCCGAAACCTCCCCAGCGAACTTGATCATTAGGAATCTCAGTGGTTTGCATCCAGTTACCATTGACATAATTGTAGAAATCCTCCTTCGGACTTACCGTGGTATCCATATTCGAAAGGATAATCCCCCTCTCTTCATTTTCTGACTTGTCCGTTTTTTTATCGTTATTACAAGCAACAATCGTTATTGCCAGCACAATCCCGGCAATACCTGATTTTAAAGAAATTATTTTCATAGGTTTAGTGTAGTTATTTATTTGAACTTTCAAAAAGTCTAGAACGCTTCGAAAGTTCTGTTAATTTGATTTATTGTCCTCCATTTCTAGTTTGAAAATTGAATCCAGTAAGCGTTTCTGACTTTCAATTTCCTTTTTCTCACTATCAACTCTCTGAAAATCTATGGCGTCTTTAAGGAACTTTTCATTGATTTGAATAATTAAATGCTTGGCAGCATTATTCATTTCTTTGATTTGAAGCTGAAGCCTAGCCGAATCAATATTAGTTTTTTGAACTTCTTGCAGCAGCAGCAGAGCACGAGTTTTTGTTACCATTACCCGAGAAATTATGGATTTAGTATTTAGAGTATCAGGAACTTTTTTAGTAATAGAATCCAACCTATTTATTAATCTTGTCGATTTTGCTCGAAGTCCGTCAACTGTACTCCCATTGATACTCTTAGCTTCTATTTCAAAATCTTCAAATGCACCCCATTGCATAGTATAAACCTTAGCGTTTTCAGAAAGATTAGGGAAGACAAAATTCTTCTCGCCAAACAAAACAGTAGTTTCTATATTTTCCCGTGTAGTTTGAATTTCTTCCGAAGGATTTCCACAGGAAACCACTGAAAAAAATAAAGTAATTAGAGAAAGGAAAAATATTTTCATTGTAGATATTGTAAGAAATACAAATATAATTTTATTCACGGCAAAGTGACTTAAATTAAGAAAGAATTAGGAGAGATTATCCCTATATTTACTCGCAATTTTAGCCGCATTTTTATATGAAAAAAAGAATTCTTATTATAGGAGCCTCTGGTCAAATAGGGACAGAACTCACAGCTTTTTTACGAAATAAATTTGGCAAGCATAAGGTAATCGCCAGTGACATAAAGAAAGGTGACGACGTGCTTATGAAGTCTGGACCCTTTGAGGTTTTGGATGCCACAGATTACGATGCCCTACAAAATATCGTAATTCGACATGAAATTACTGAAGTCTATTTGATGGCCGCAATGCTTTCAGCAACTGCCGAAAAATTTCCGATGAAAGCCTGGAATTTGAATATGAATTCATTGTTCAATGTCCTTAACCTAGCACGAGATAAGAAAATTGAAAAGATATTCTGGCCTTCTAGCATTGCGGTTTTTGGCCCTACCACAGTTAAGACCGAAACGCCTCAACGGACTATTATGGAGCCTTCAACCGTCTATGGAATAAGTAAACAAGCAGGGGAACGTTGGTGCGAATATTATGCAAATAAATACGATGTTGATGTAAGAAGTATTCGATATCCTGGGCTTATTAGTTATAAGACCTTGCCAGGTGGCGGAACTACAGACTACGCGATAGATATTTATCATAAGGCTTTGAAGCATAGCAATTACATCTGTTTTTTAAATGCTGAAACCACCTTGCCAATGATGTTTATGGATGATGCCATCAAGGCAACATTTGGGATAATGGAAACTAAAAAAAAGAATATTCAGATCCGTTCTTCTTATAATTTAGCTGCGATGAGCTTTAATCCTAAAGAAATCGCAACCAGCATTAGAAAGCATATCCCCGAATTTGAAATTGAATACAAGCCAGATTTCAGACAAGAGATCGCAGATTCTTGGCCACAAAGCATTGATGATAGTGACGCGAGAAATGATTGGGGTTGGGATCACTCAATTTCTCTGGAAGAAATGACCGAAATTATGATTCATAATTTGAGAAAGCAATAATTTTAATAATGAAGTCTTTATTCATCTCATCACTTTTAATCTTTCTTATTTCGGTTAGTAGCTGCGATTTTTCAAAGAAAAATAAAGAAATTGCAGTTGTCGAAATAAAGTCCGTAGAAAATGACTCTGTCGTATTTAGTTTTTCATTTTTAGGATGCAATCGAGTAGACAAAGGCGATGCCCACTATACTGTTCCATCCACGGCTAATAAGTATGTGCTACGGCGTATTTTTAAAGAAGTGAATGCCCTCACTAGAAAACCAGAAATTTTCTTTTTTCTCGGAGATATGGTATTGGGCGAATCCACCACAGAGATATTAAACACCCAGCTCAAAGCCTGGTTAGCTCTTTACGAAAGTGATAGTTTAAGCAAATCTGGAGTAGAAATGGTTGCGGTACCTGGAAATCATGAAATGTTGTATGGCAAAAAGGTAAGAGTAAAGAAGAAAAAGAAGAAGAAAAAAATAGAGGTCCCATTGGCCGGAAGCACAGATATTTGGTTAAAATATATGCAGCCATATATGCCAGCAGATAGGGATACCTTGGCAAGTTCAGACAAAATAGATAATCGCCTTACCTTCGCCTTTGTTCGAGAGAACATAGGGTTTGTGGTCATGAATACAGATTCTTATAATCCCCCAACAAAAAAAATAAAATATGGTAAAGAGGGAATTATCCCAACTTCTTGGGTGATTGAGAAGATTAACGAATTTAAATCAAATAAACGCATTGAGCATATTTTTGTTTTAGGTCATAGACCATATTATGTCAACAACAAAGCAGAAACCGGGCATAGTGGATTACCGTCAGGACCCATACTCTGGCCAGCTCTGGAAGAAGCTCGTGTGGTTGCAATGCTATCGGCCCATAAGCATGATTATCAGCGATGGCAGCCAATCAATAAAAAATTGGGCGGTGGTACATATCAAATCATTGCAGGAAATGGAGGCAGTAAAGGTGACGCTTCTTTCTTTGGCTACAGTACTATTTCTATAATGGCTAGCGGTAGTGTAAAACTAAGTTCCGTTGGATTTTGCAAGGGGGATCCATATTATACGCCAGTTCCCGACAACCCAACTACTCTTAGAGACGAGGTTCTTTTAACTTGGACGAAAAATAAAAACAAGTATACTCCACCTTATAAGAAATGTAAGTAATCTCAAATGAACTTTTGTGATCTTCCTGAGGTCTATTGCGACATTTGACCAAAATGACGGCATTAACTTCTTTACCGTCAATGTATAGACTGAAACTAACTTGGGCCAATTTGTTCCTCTTAAATCAGTCCTGGCAAAAAAGGTATCTTGACTATGGACAAAAAAGAAGGGAAAGAGCCTTTAGAATCTATCCGAGTTAGAGCCTTAGAATAAGTAAACAAGTCCTGCCAACTCAAAAATGGTAATAGAATGAATTAATTTAAGATTTCCGAAGTAATTAAAAACCATAAATTTTATTTATGGATACCATAACAATTATTACTAGTTAATTGTTTCACAACAAGTCGTTTAAGCCGGCTTACTGATGTAATTTTAAGAAAATCAACGTTATGAAAAATTCACTATGCATCGCCGTTTCTATATTCTTTTTTACTCAAAGTATATTTGCACAATATAGCAGTATAGATCGAAAAGCTATCAATACAAGCGAAGTGCCTGATCTTGTCACAATGGCACAACGCACCAAGTTTAGCGATAGTTTTGTGACAAAATGGAAATTGCACAAAGAAAGTGATAAAGTAGAAAACGACACACCCTATTATATGGCTACCTTCAAAAAGCAAGGCGGGTTAGGTAATTATGCCTATTATACAGAACAAGGAGATCTCCTAGCCTACTCTTTATTTATTGATAGTTTTAACGTGCCAGCAAACATTCGAGAATACTGTTTCCGGAACTATAATAACGCACAAATTATAGCTGCTGAGCTTATTGACTTAGAGAATCCGCAACAATTTATTTATCGTGTGCGTCTCAACGCAGAGGGACAACTCACCTATCTCTATTTTGACCCAAACGGTAATCCAATTGATAAATTCAAATTACCTAGAGAAATATTTTTGTTTATTTAAATAAATAATAGAGTGATTGTATCCATTCCAGAATTCCATTGCTACAGGTTATTTATTAATTAAATCGCTTCAGGCTGAAGTTTCGCACATCATTTGGTATTTAGTTTTTATTTGTAGTACTGGGTATTATTTTAGCGGCAAATTACATCTGGAATCTACCCAGCTGGATTTCTTTGATCGTTGCATTATTGACCTACTTTTACTTATTATTAGCCATTAAGAAATTTTATCGCCATGGCTACTTTCTCAGTCTTATTAAAACCGGAATGGTCACTTTTATATATATATTATTTGTATTGCCAATAGCATTAGGGATAATAACAGCAGCTTCCTTTTTATTTTATTAAAATTGCAGGAAGCTTTTGAGATCTCACCAGGAATCACCTCGACTAAGCCAAGCATAAACTTCAATTCAGAGGCTAATGGCTCAATGCTCTTCGCACATACCTCAATCCTTCTTCGTAGTCTCACCAGGAATCGAACCTGGATCTAGAGTTTAGGAAACTCCTATTCTATCCGTTGAACTATGAGACCATTATAAAAGTGACAGCTAATCTTTTTTGCACCTCAGGGTCGATTGGCAAATATAAAAGTAAAACAAAATGTGCCATAAAAAAAGCCTCTACATTGCGGCAAAGGCTTCCATAACTATCTAATTTATAGACCTTAGCTGCACCACACTCAAGGCATTTGTTTTAGAGTGTGAATATTTAGGATAATGGCATGTCCGATGAAAAGTATTAATCTCGTTCTTCAAAAATAGTATTCTTACTGCCTTAAAACTGATTGTACTGACAGAATCAATATTACCTAGCTGAAATAAATCCAATGCGCATAAAAGAAAAATTTGTTTATTTGCTATTTTTCTGAAGAAGATAATTGTCGTAATCTGCTTTATACAAGCACGTTATATTTTCTCTGAAAAACTCTAGTTTCTTTGGCTATATTTAATAATTGTTTATTAGATTTATATTCTCCATAAATTATATAATTTCTAATATTTCATTCGTCTTTTTAAAGGCTGCAAATAAACGTACAGAGTGATATATTTAATTTTAAGTAATTGTCAAAAAATGTTTAAGTTAACATTGTGCCGATTTGATTAGAGGGATTAACTGATTTGTAATAACTCTAATGAACGATAAAAACATCAATAAGAGTCTAAGCCCGATAGTGGAGGTAGCATTGCTATATAGCCTAATGGGGTTTTGTTCAGAGATTCCGAAGCAGAAATGCATAAGAAAATGATTAAGAATAACCTTGTAGATACTGTTATTGAACTAGGCAAGAACCTATTCTACAACAGCACTACGGAAAATATATATCCTGTTTTGCAATAATATTATGATTATTAATAAAAAAAGTAAGATAGCAGTGCTATTTTTGGTGTTTGGATTGTGTTCTTATGCTCAAGAAAAAAATGATATTATTGGCTATTGGAAATCCTGTGATGAAGATGATAATATGGTTGTAAGAATTCAATTAGACGCAAATAAAATGCCAGAAGGCTATTTAGTTGGGTTTCAAAAAGAAAATGGCGAATGGGAAAAGAATAAGCCAAAAAAAGGAATCAAGGTAATGTATGGTTTAACCGAAACAGGTGAGCTAAAATGGGGCAAAGGAAAAATCTATGATCCATTAGTAGATAGAACCTACAGAGGAGTGATAAAATTACAAGGTAAAGATACTATTAAAGCCATAGGGTATTGGGCTTTTTTATGGGATGATATTTTATATAAGAGAATAAAATTAGATAAAAAAGATGAGCCTAAAGGATAAAAGAATTAATAAGTTATTAATTCTAATAATAATACTTATTTCTTCAAATGCAGTATTTGGACAACGTATTATTGGCACTGTTATAGATGCCGAAGATAATACGAGTTTGCCCTTTGTTAATATACTCATTAAAGGTACTTCTATTGGTGGAATATCAGATATTGATGGAAAATTTAAACTAAAATCTAATTTAGATATTTCTAAAAACGACTCTATAGTTTTTAGTTTTGTTGGGTATAAGACAAAGATAATAGCCGTTAAAAACTTTAAGGCTAAAAGTATTGTTTACTTAGATAGAAGCTCAGAATCTTTAAAAGAAGTTGTACTTACTGCAGATATTAGCAGCTATGACGAATATTTAATGCGTCAAATTTTAATAAATAAAAGATATAACGACCCAAGTAAAATAAAGAAATCACAGTATAACGAAACAGCTTTATTGTCTGTTTTTTTAGCAAATTTAGATAAGAGTATTGTTGAAAAGCGTAGATTTAAAAAGAATAAAACCGCTTTTATAGTAGAGAGTGACTCTACAGTTATGATGCCTATTTTATTGTCTAAAGAAATTATTAGGCATCGTTTTAATCAAAATAAAAATATTAATAATGAACAAATTATTAGTATAGAACAAGAAGGGACATTAGAGCAGCTAACAAGTCTTGTTAAAACAACAATTAATAAAAAAATAACTCAAAATATTAACTTTTATGATGAGAATATAGATTTATTAGGTCGAAGCTTCCAAAGTCCAATCTCGTCAAATTATAAAACACATTATAGAATCTATTTGTCAGATAGTACCGTGATTGACAATGTAAAACACTATAAATTCGAATACTACCCTAAAAACGAAAAAAGTGTTGCATTTGATGGTAGTTTTTGGGTAGAGTCTAAAGCCTTTGCTTTGACAGAATTAGAAGCTACTTTACCTATAGTCGCTAACGTAAATTTTATTAAAAAACTGTCATTTGAGGTTGAGTACGATAAAGTTGGAGATAAAAACTGGTATGTAAAATCTCAAAAATCGAAAACAGAATTTTCGTTTGTTAATTCTAAGAAGAAAGAAGGTCGTTACTTCTCTGTTCAAAAACATCAAAAATTTACAGATTTTGAACTAGATTACGACGAAGATGAAACAATAGAAATTAAAAACCCAATAATAGGTGAATCTATTTCAATTAGTATAGAAGAAGGAGAAACCAAACTAGATTCTCTAGAGTTTAGAGCAATAACAGGCATTAGAGAGTTAAAAAACAATGGCTATATTAAGTTTATAGATCGTTTTGGAGCGATGACTTTAAATGGTTATTACAACTTAAATAAATTCGATTTAGGCCCATATTTTGATTTCTATTATAAAAACGGGATAGAAGGTTCTCGGGTTACATTACCGCTTAGAACCAGTGAAAAAATGTCAAAAAATTTTGATGTAGGTGGCTACATCGGTTATGGTTTTAAAGATAAAGATTTTAAATACGGACTAAGTGCTGAATGGTTACTACCATTAGACAACAGAACTGTGTTGTCAGCTAGGTATTCAGACGATTTTGAGTCAATCGCACAAAGTAGATATATAGAATTTGTTCAAGAAAACCCTTATTCTAGAGGTGGCGGAAACATACTTTCTGTTTTTGCTAATAACAGCAATTTAAATTTTGCCTTATTAAGACGAAAACATATCGAATTAAGTTTATCTTATGATGCCACAGAGAATATTCGCTATTTAGTTAGACCATTTTATAATAGATTTAAAGAAAACGAATTCAATAGGTTAAATCATAATTCAATAAACGTAGAAGGCTTTAGAAGTGCAGGTGCTTTAATTGATATAAGATACTCACAGGCACGTAACTTTGATCAACAGTTTTTTTCTAGAATATATTATGGTACAACAAAACCAGTATATCATGTTACAGCAGAAGTAGGGCAGAATAAAATAATTGATAATTCTAGTGACTATTCAAAATATTATGCGCGTTTAAACGCATCGGTTAAAAAGAAATTTTTATTAGGGGCTACATTTATCAAAGCATTTGTGGATGCAGGATATATTTTTGGTGAAGTACCATATCCATTATTAAATAATCCAAGCGGAAATCAAAGTATTGGTTTAGCAAGATTTAATTATAATTTATTAGACCCAACCTCATTTTCTTCAGACGCCTATGCTAGTTTACACTTAAGCTTTAATGGAGGGGGGTTCATTTTTAATAAAATATCTTGGCTGTCTAATTTAAACATTAGAGAATCCATGTCTTTTAAAGCATTTTATGGTACTCTAAGAGATAATCATAGTCAATTTTTCGCAGCCCCAATTGGGCTAGTGGAACTAGGAAAAGAGCCTTATATGGAAGCAGGACTTGGTGTTGGCAATATATTTAAAGTTTTACGTATAGAATATGTTAGACGATTAAATTCAGCTGCTTTTTTTAACCAAATATCTTCAAAACACGGTGTTAAGTTGAGAATTGAAGTTAGTTTCTAGATGGTACAAATAATTTAGTTTAAAATAATAATTGGCTATTCGAATAGAAATTGATATCTTCCCGGACTATTTTAGATTTAACTAATAGAATTAAATAATAGAGCATTATTTGCTTATAAATATTAAGACTCTTTTGTTCATAAGGGCTTGTAGATTAAATTCTTGTAAAGAATGAAGTATAGTTTTATTGAAAAAAGCGAACTCACAAAGAAAACACAATTCTTAAAATCGGAAGGTTTATATCCTTTTTTTAAAGAAGTGAATTCACCTCAAACAGATATTGCCTTTTTTGGAGATAAAAAAGTGTTAATGTTTGGGTCTAATAATTATTTAGGCTTAAATAATCATCCAGATATTAAAAAAGCCGCACAAGAAGCCATAAGTAAGTATGGTACATCTTGTACAGGTAGTCGTTTTATGAACGGTACTTTAGATCTTCATAGAGAATTAGAAGACGAGCTAAAGGACTTTTTAGAAAAAGAAGCCGTCATTGTTTTTTCAACAGGCTATACAGTTAATTCTGGAGTTATTCCAGCCATTGCGGGTAAAGACGATCGTATTTTTATAGATGAACTAAACCACGCTTCAATTATCGATGGTTGCCAATTAAGTTTTGCTAAACGGATAAAGTATAAGCATAACGATATGGATGATTTATCAAAAAAGCTTGAGTTATGTCCAAACGATGGTTCTAAAAATTTAATAATTTCAGATGGTATTTTTTCAATGGATGGAGATATCACTAAATTAGATAAAATTATAGAAGCAGGTAAAAAGAAAAATGCCATAACAATGGTAGATTGTGCTCATGCAATTGGTGTTATTGGTAAAAATGGATCTGGTACTGCTTCACATTTTGGAGTATCTAAAGAAGTTGATTTAATTGGCGGAACTTTCAGTAAATCATTAGCCTCTGTTGGAGGATTTATAGCAGGAGATGCAGATATGATAGAGTATTTAAGCCACGCTTCAAGATCTTTTATGTTTAGTGCTAGTTTGCCACCAGCTTCAACAGCAAGTGCATTAGCAGCGTTAAAAATAATGAAGACTGATTCGAGTTTTAACGAAAAATTATGGGAGAACACTCATTATGCTATCAAGAAAATCAAAGCCTGTGGATTGGATATAGGGAATTCTGAAACTCCAATTATACCTATATATATTAGAAATAGCTTTAAAACTTTTAAAGTAGCAAACAGACTTTTCGAAAACGGTATTTATGTAAATCCTGTTGTGGCGCCAGCGGTAAAGGATTCAGATGCTTTACTGCGTTTTTCTTTGACTTCAGCACATAATAAAGAACAAATCTGTTTTGCTGTAGAAGAAATAGCAAAAACAATAGAATACTACACAAAACAACTAAACGGGAATGTCTATATCGGTTAAAGTGGTAGAAACGAAAAGTGGTTTAAAGGCTTTTGTTCGTTTTTATAATCAGCTATATGCTAAAAATAAGTGTTTTGCTCCGCCACTAGAATTCGATGAACTTTCAACCTTGACAAAAGGTAAAAATCCCGCACATACTATTTGCGAAACAAAATATTGGCTAGCGTATAAAGATAATCAAGTAGTTGGTAGAATAGCAGCTATTATCAATGCTGAAGAATTAAAAAATTCTAATAAAAAGATAGCAAGATTTGGTTTTTTTGACTTTATTGATGATTTTGCTGTTTCCGAAACTTTAATGCAAACTGCAATAAATTGGTTAAAAGAAAAAGGAATTAATACAATTCATGGCCCTTTTGGATTTACAGATCTAGACAGGCAAGGAATGCTTATAGAAGGGTTCGATAGAGAAAGTACAATGGCAACAATCTACAACCATGAGTACTATATTTCACATTTAGAAAAACTTGGTTTCGAAAAAAGCACAGATTGGATAGAATATGCCATTACATTAAACGACGAACCACCATTAAAAATTCAGAAAATATCTCAGTTTGCTCAAAAAAGATACCAAGTAAGACCTTTAAAAGTTGAATCTAAAAAAGAGTTAAAAAAGTATATTCCAGATATATTTAAGCTTATTAACGATGGTTATAAAGACCTTTATGGATATACAAATCTTTCAAAAAAACAAGTCGAGTATTACGGAAAGAATTACATTGGTTTTGTTAAAAAAGAATTAGTGTCATTGATACTAGACAAGAATGATAAGCTAATAGGAATAAGTATTACAATGCCATCTTTTACAAAAGCGCTTCAAAAAGCAAAAGGAAAATTGTTGCCTTTTGGCTGGTATTATATGCTACAGGCATTAAACAAAAATGATACTTTAGATATGTATATGATTGCTGTAGATAAAGAATACCAAGATAAGGGCATCGCAGTGGTTATGCTTGAAGAGTTGTATAGGTCTGCCATTAAATTTGGAATTAAGAAAGTTGAAACCAATATAGAATTAGAAGATAATCATAAAGTTCAGTCTTTGTGGAAATACTTTGATTCAGAACAACATAAAAGAAGGCGTTGTTACATTAAGAATATTTAATTTAATGACTGCCAATCCCAAAAAAGTAATCTTAATTACTGGAGCAACAGGATTTATTGGTAAGTATATTGTTGAACATGCTTTAAGAAATAATTACGAAGTATATATAGCGCTACGAA
>JBLHIC010000056.1:0-16093 GCA_047614245.1 Flavobacteriaceae bacterium | reverse complement strand
GAACCCCTTCGCCCTTTGGGCACCTCCCTTTTCAAAGGGAGGGCGCTTCTTATATCATAACAATTTTGTTAAATTCATAAAAACAAAAAAGTCGAATTAAAGCACTTACTATTCTCCCCTACTTTGGGGGTAGATGTCTGCTATAGACAGGCAGAGCGGGCAGCATAAAAAAAGCCTCCCAAAATGAGAGGCTTTAATATTAGAATGAATAAGATTCCTGTTTTTACAGGAATTGGATTATTTCCCGTCCATTTTATCTTTAAGAGCTTGTAGCGCTGAATTGGCATCACCTAAAGTAGGTTTAGAATCCTCTGCTTGTGCAGCTTGCTTTTTAGCAGCTTGCTTTACAATTTTAGCCTCTTCTTCCTTGTGAACAGCCATGTGAGATGCAACTATCTTCTTGAATTCTTTGTTGAACTCAATAATTTGAAATTCTGCTTCTTCACCTTTCTTAAGATGGGTTCCATCTTCCTTCTCTAAGTGACGCGATGGCACAAAAGCCGTAATATCTTCATTGAAGTTGATTATAGCTCCTTTGTCAACAATCTCGTCAATACTAGCATTATGCTTGCTACCTAAACCAAACTCAGCTTCGTATTTATCCCAAGGGTTTTCCATTGTTTGCTTGTGACCTAAACTCAATTTACGTCCTTCAACATCCAATTCTAACACAACCACCTCTAAGGTTTCTGCTATGCTAGTAAATTCACTTGGGTGCTTCACTTTCTTAGTCCAAGAAAGATCACTTATATAAATAAGTCCGTCGATTCCTTCTTCTAGCTCAACGAATACGCCGAAGTTAGTGAAGTTACGAACGATACCTTTATGCTTAGATCCAACAGGATATTTCTTAGTGATATCAGTCCAAGGGTCTGGCGTCATTTGTTTGATACCAAGAGACATTTTTCGCTCTTCGCGATCCATTGTCAATACTACCGCTTCAACTGTATCGCCAACATTTACGAAATCTTGAGCGCTACGTAAGTGCGTTGACCAAGACATTTCACTAACGTGGATAAGTCCTTCAACACCTTCAGCAACTTCAATAAACGCACCGTAGTCTGCAATAACAACTACTCTACCTTTAACTTTATCCCCAACTTTAAGCTCTTCACCTAAAGCATCCCAAGGATGCGCATTCAATTGCTTAAGACCTAACTGGATACGTGTTTTATCTTCATCGAAATCAAGAATTACAACGTTTAGTTTTTGATCTAATTCAACGATTTCATTTGGATGATTGATACGAGACCAAGAAAGGTCTGTAATATGCACCAATCCATCTACACCACCTAGATCAACGAACACACCATAAGAAGTAATATTTTTAACAATACCTTCTAATACTTGTCCTTTTTCTAATTGACCAATGATTTCTTTCTTTTGTTCTTCGATATCAGCTTCAATAAGAGCTTTATGCGATACAACAACGTTTTTGAATTCGTGATTTATTTTCACCACTTTGAATTCCATTGTTTTACCAACGTATATATCGTAATCACGTATTGGTTTCACATCAATTTGTGAACCTGGAAGGAATGCTTCGATTCCAAACACATCTACGATCATACCACCTTTAGTTCTACACTTAACAAAACCATTAACAATTGTAGCTTCATCATGAGCAGTATTAACACGCTCCCAAGCTTTAATTGTTCTTGCTTTACGGTGAGAAAGGATTAATTGTCCAGTACTATCTTCACGCACATCAATAAGAACCTCAACTGTATCTCCAACCTTAAGGTCTGGATTATAACGGAACTCATTTAATGATACTACACCTTCACTTTTTGCATTAATATCAATAATAGCATCACGATCGGTAAGAAAAACTACCTTTCCGTCAACTACTTCATCATTTAATGTATCAACAAAGTTTTCAGTAACTAATTTTTCAAACTCTTCAAGCTTACCATCGTCGACAGGGTCAATTCCCTCTTCATAGTTATGCCAGTTGAAATCTGTTAAGAATTTTGCAGGATCTCTTTCTTTAAGAGAAAGTTCTACAACTGGTTTTCCAGGTGCTTCAACTTCAGCAGTTACAGTTTCTTCAACTTGAGCGACGGCTTCAACAGCTACCTCTTCAACTTGAGCAGCGGCTTCAACAGCTACTTCTTCAACTTGAGCAGGAGCTTCAACAGCTACTTCTTCAACTTTTTCTTTTTCTTTTTTAGCCGCAGGTTTCTTTGCAGCCGTTTCTTTTGTTGTTGCTTTTGTAGTTTTCTTTTCTACAACAGCATCTTCTTTTGCTTTATCAGCCATTCGATATAATTTATGAGTTCTCGGAAGTCAATCCTCAAAATCAAATTTTTGTATTCTGTGTTATTACTGGATTTTACTGCAACTAGCCCACAGAAGGATTTTTATAGTTTTATCTTCAGTCCCCTTTAATCCAGTCTCGTCGCTAAAAGGGGTGCAAAAATAACTGTTATTTTTCTAATTTCAAAAGGTTTACAAGACATAAACACAAAAGAACACTCAAATTAAACCCTACGTAAGAACTGAGTTGAAAAATTGTTTTGTCTAAAATCAATATCTTTATTCATAAATCCCAATTTAGACCCAATGAAATCAATTATAATTTTACTTCTAGCCCTTCTAAACTTGAATGCTTGTAATACCAGCAAAGTTAATGAGTCGCAGGATGTACTAAGACTTCACGATATCTGGGCTTTACAAGAAATTAGCTTCAACGGCCTGCCTCTAGAGTTGGATTACAACGAAATTAAAAGGCCAGTACTGGAACTGCATGTGAATGATAGAAAAATATTCGGAAATGATAGCTGTAATTCGATTTTCGGTTCTATTGAAACCCTTGATAAAAGCGCTATTTCCTTCGGAAAGATTGGTGGCACTATGATGGCTTGTCCAGATATGACAATCTCAAGTGCTTATACAAAAGCACTTCAACAAGTAAGATCATATAAATTAGAAGGATTGAACTTATTATTGTTTAATGCTGAAGGTGACGAGGTTTTAAAATTTCGGAAAGTGGATTAATTCGAAATATCTATTGCTAATATTTTATATCTTTAATAGCCAATTCAAACACCAACTAAAATGAAATACATTCCATTGTTATTAGCCATTATTGTCGGCTCATCAATTAGCGCTCAAAATCTTTCAGAAAACAAACAAGAAGTTCTTTTATCGGTTGAAGAGCATGAAGCCAAACTCATTGAGATTAGCGATGCAATATGGGCAAATGCCGAAATCGCGTTTCAAGAAAATCAGTCTTCAAAATTATTAGCAGATTACGCAGAGCGCAACGGATTTAAAGTTGATCGGGGCGTTGCAGGAATACCAACGGCTTTTGTTGCAACCTATGGAAGTGGGAAACCTGTAATTAGTGTTTTAGGTGAGTTTGACGCCTTACCAGGTATTTCACAGAAAGCAGAGCCTACAAAATCACCTTTAAACAAGGGTGCTGCCGGCCATGGGTGTGGCCATAATCTCTTTGGAGCTGCAAGCCTAGGGTCTGCAATTGCCATAAAGGAATTATTAGAAAAGGGGAAGATTAAAGGAACTATTAAATTTTTAGGCACTCCGGCTGAAGAAAAATTCTTCGGAAAACTGTGGATGGCGGAAGCCGGATTATGGGATGATGTTGACGTTAATATGAGCTGGCATCCCGCCGCCGAAATGAAAGCCGATGTTCAGAGCTCATTGGCATTGGTAGATTTTATAGTTGAGTTTTATGGGCAAGCGGCTCATGCTTCAGCAGATCCATGGAACGGAAGAAGTGCTAGTGATGCGTTAGAATTATACACGACAGGAATCAATTATTATCGCGAACATATTCGGCCTACGGTTAGGATTCATTATCATATACAGGATGGCGGCCAAGTAGTAAACGTGGTTCCAGATTATAGCAAATTGTGGGTGCGAGTGAGAAACACCGATCGTAACGGAATGATGCCAGTCTATGAACAGGTTATGAAAATGGCTGAAGGTGCAGCAATTATGGCGAATGTTGAGTATAAAGTTTCGTTGGTTTCTGGACTATATGAATTATTAGTGAATCGCAGAGGGGGTGAGATTATGCAGCAGAATCTTGAACTTTTAGGACCTATAAAATATTCAGAAACAGAAACAGCGTTCGGGAAGAAAATCCAGGAAGAAACAGGGAAACCACAAGTAGGAATGGACAGTGAAATCAAACCATTAGAAGCTACGAAAGAGCATCCAGGAGGTGGTTCTACCGATGTAGGTGATGTTAGCTGGAATGTTGCAAATATTAATTTAGGGGTAACAACAGCTCCAAAAGACACACCATGGCATTCTTGGGCTGTTGTTGCCTGTGGAGGAATGTCTATAGGTCACAAAGGTATGGTCTATGCCTCAAAGGCCTTAGCTTTTACCATGGTCGATCTTTTTGAAGATCCAAAAAAAGTAGAAGAAGTTAAAGCAGAATATAAGGAGCGTAAAGGAGATCACGTATACAAAGCAATGATCCCTGAAGGACCACCACCAATAGATAGCAATTAAATCTCGTAAAACAATACTATAAATTATTTAGGCTATTCTGGTTTATGGCTAACTGGCTTTTGTAATAAATTATTAGTCCATTATAATCCAACCTACCCTTGTAAAAGTACCGGCTAGGTTTGTCCAAACAAATGTGCCAGAGGTTATAACTTCACACCATCTCCAGTCCATATAATCATCTTCTGATGGATCGTATCCTAAGCTCCATTTAACCATACCTCCTGCCATTAATGTTGTCTGGTAATCGCACATAACAGTCTCCGGCGCAAAGTTTGCGTTTAAAGTAGGAACGAAGTCTACAACTCCAAGACAATAGGAAGCATCATAATTATCAAAAGAATTGTCGATAAAGACTTGAGTCCCCATCGTAATCATTAATGAAGTAATAGCTTCGCCGTTAATTCCATTTGGATTGGCTATAGAACCATCAGATATTAGATTCCATGTTCCTCCAAACTCAGAATTGCCAATTTCTTCGAAGGTGGTTGTGATTGCACTTGCTCTATTGTGGCTTCTGCTCTTTACAAGATTCGTAAAGTAGCTGGTACCGTTGAATACCGCGTTGGTAACTATTGGCTGGTTAAAATTATTGAGACCTAATTTAAAACTTCCTACACTATTTGTGAATATATACGTTGAAGTTGCTGCAGCCTGTTCTTTTGTTTCGTTTTGTAATTCAAATTGAATTATTTTGCCTCCAACCATCTCCACATAGGCATTATACCGATTGTCATTGTTAACGTTTATCCAGATCTTTCCACGAGACCGATCTACTCCTGACGCTATAACGCCAAAGTAAATTCCTTTCTCAGAATTATCGAAGGATTCATTCGGAATTTGATTATTTGCTGTTTGATAAATTGGGGCTGTAAGATTGAAACTTTCATCTATGGAATCATTTTCCTGACTGCAAGCCAGTAATAAAAATGAAAACACAGCCGGGGCGAATAATGTTTTTAAATGTTTCATAAGTAGGAATTATATTAAATAATAAAGCAAATATACATTTTAAATCGATAAAGTGCAAATAATATCGATTAAAGTGATTACAAGATGAGTTATTCATAAAAAAGCAAGAAAAGATACGACCGTACTGCTAGTAGGTTAATAATAGTCTATAAAAAAAGTGCTAAATTCGACCTGCAATTCTGTCTTTAGCAAGTTGCAATATGATATGAAATTGATCGTCTATGTTCATTTCACTATTATCAATTTCAATAGCGTCCTGCGCTTTAATTAATGGAGAGTCATCTCGTGTAGTATCAATATGGTCTCGTTCTCGAACATTCTCAAGTACTTCAACATAGGTTACTTTATCTCCACGATCAACTAATTCTTCATAGCGCCGTCTTGCCCGCTTATCGGCTGAAGCATTCATGAAAATTTTTAATTCAGCATCTGGAAACACTACTGTGCCTATATCACGACCGTCCATGACAACACCTTTCCCCTCACCTATTTGTTGCTGCTGTTCTACTAATTTTCTTCTTACTGAAGAAATGGTTGCTACAGAGCTTACTAGTTCAGATACTTCCATAGTGCGGATTTCTCTTTCGACGTTTTCACCGTTAATGTACATTTCGGCTTTACTAGTTGGACTTACTTTTTTAAAGCTTAAGCTAATCTCAGGTAAGCAACCTACTAATTTTGATCTGTCAAAACGTGTAATTGAAATATAACCCTTTCTCATACCATATAAAGTCACCGCGCGATACATAGCACCGCTATCTACAAATACATAACCGAGCCAATCAGCCAATTGCTTGGCAACTGTACTTTTCCCTGTTGATGAATAGCCATCAATGGCGATAGTAATTTTACTCATTATTGAAGATCTATATTAATTCCGAAGTAACTCGAAGCTGCTGCTGTACTAAATTTTGAATACGAATAGCTCAAACGAAGGTAATTGAACTTAACTGAAAATCCCGCACTAAGTCCTGCGAATGCTCTTTTCTCAATTATTCTAAGTTCTTCGCCACGCCTTAGATTATAGCCCAATCGAAGATTAAAACCGCTTTCTGGAAATAGTTCTATTCCAATAATCATATGTCTGAAGGCATTGTCAATAAAATTGATATTTTCGCTGGTAGCATTTCCTTCAAGATCAATTTCATCTCGATTCGGATTTGCAAACGCGATATTCCATTGTTGCATATTTTCTAAAGTAAAATGCCATCTAATTGGAATATTTTGTAGTGTTTGAGATATTCCAAATATTAGCTCAAAGGGAAGTTTTTCAAGTTCCGTATCATAAGGTGTTAGCTGGGTACCTAGATTACGTGCAACTCCGGTTATATGTAAATCCCAATCTTCGTATAAATACATTACCCCAATATCAAGGGCAACTCCAAAAGATGAATAGGACTCTAAAGTTGATGATATAAATTTTAAATTTCCTCCAATATGAAAGTTAGTAAATGCTACATTACGAGCATGACCCACTGACAGAGCTACCTCACTCCCACTAAAGCTTTCAGTTGCATTCCCCATTTCGTCGTAACCAGCAAACTGTCCATAGTTAACATATGTAATCCCTGTATGAAGCACTTGGGTCCTTCGGTCCCATAAATAAGCATATGCTGCCGACCCATAATTAACATCCCCAATATAATTTACATAATTAAGGGACAGTTGATTGTCCATTTTCGGATTGATAGTTGCAGGATTAAACAATCCCTGTGCAGGGTCGTAATCGTAGTTCGTTATCACCTTTCCACCCAAAGCGGCTTGTCTTGGAGAATTCACTAAGTTTAAAAATTGATATGTAGAGCGCCCCCCTATCTGAGCCGTCAATGTTGCGACGAATAATAATGAGGCCAATAAAAACAAATCCTTTAGGTTCATTGAGACGTTATACCTTTTCCTGAGTTTAAACGAATGCAAGTATAATTTATTTTCGTCTTACTAAAAAGTCTTTAGTATTATGTATTTATTTAAGGAATAATCTTATTAAATAGCCAAACAACAAACAAAGTAGGCCCTCCAAAACTGAAGAGCCTACCGATATCAATTTAACCAATTAATGTCATATAACAAATAGAAGATTTATAACTTTTTGGCGTTCTTAACCTTTTCCTTAGTTAAAGCGAGCGTTAAGACATCACTCATATCTTTCACATAGTGAAATTTTAGACCCTTTAAATATTCTGGCTTTATTTCCTCAATGTCCCTCCTATTGTCCTCACAGAGTAAAATTTCTTTAATTTTAGCCCGCTTGGCCGCTAAGATTTTCTCCTTAATCCCACCTACAGGAAGGATCTTGCCTCGTAATGTAATTTCTCCTGTCATCGCAATGCTCTTTTTCACCTTCCTTTGAGTGAACAATGAAACTAAAGATGTTAACATGGTAATACCTGCGCTAGGCCCATCTTTTGGCGTGGCACCTTCGGGAACATGAATATGTACATTATATTTCTCAAACACAGAAGGATCTACGCCTAATAATTCCGCATTGGATTTAATATATTCCATTGCAATAGTGGCCGATTCTTTCATTACTTTCCCAAGGTTTCCGGTCATATTTAAAGTTCCTTTACCCTTTGATAGAATGGATTCAATAAAAAGGATGTCACCGCCAACACTTGTCCAAGCAAGACCAGTAACAACACCTGCTACATCATTGTTCTCGTATTTATCTCTTTCTAGTCTAGGTACGCCTAAGACCTCTAACACCACATCATTTGTTACCTTCGTCACATATTCTTTCTCCATTGCAATATTCATAGCAGCGTATCTCACCATTTTTGCAATTTGCTTTTCAAGACCCCTAACACCGCTTTCACGAGTATATCCTTCTACGATTTTTTCCAATTGTGGTTTCTGAATTTGCAAATGCTGCTTCTTTAAACCATGTTCCTCTAATTGCTTCGGAAGTAGATGTCGTTTTGCTATTTCTACTTTTTCTTCAATAGTATATCCTGAAACATTAATAATCTCCATACGATCCCGAAGTGCCGGCTGTATGGTACTCAAACTATTTGCCGTAGCGATAAACATAACCTTTGACAAATCAAACCCCAACTCTAAAAAATTATCGTAGAACGAACTATTTTGTTCAGGATCTAGAACTTCCAACATCGCCGAAGATGGATCACCCTGACTTCCAATAGATAGCTTGTCGATTTCATCCAACACAAAAACCGGATTACTCGTCTTCACCTTTTTTAAACTCTTTATAATTCGTCCTGGCATTGCGCCGATATAGGTTTTACGATGTCCTCTTATCTCTGCCTCGTCTCTCAAGCCTCCTAAAGAAATTCTAACATATTTTCTGCCCAATGCTTCGGCTACAGATTTTCCGAGCGACGTCTTACCTACTCCCGGAGGGCCATAAAGACATAGGATTGGAGATTTCATATCGTTTCGTAATTTCAATACTGCCAGATATTCAATTATGCGTTTCTTAACGTCATCTAGCCCATAATGATCACGATCTAGAATTTTTCTTGCGCGATTAAGGTCGAATTTATCCTTACTATATTCATTCCACGGTAAATCTAGCAACAAGTCCAAGTAGTTTCGTTGAACACCAAACTCGGCAACCTGAGGATTCATTCGTTGTAATTTGGCTAATTCCTTTTCGAAATTCTTGCCAACCTCCTCGTTCCATTTCTTCTTTTTAGAACGAGCTCTCATTTCTTCAATTTCTTCTTCAGAACTATTACCTCCTAATTCTTCTTGGATGGTTTTCATCTGTTGGTGAAGAAAATACTCTCTTTGCTGTTGGTTTATGTCACTGTGTACTTTAGACTGAATATCATTCCGCAGGAGTAATTTTTGAGCCTCGATATGCATAAACTTCAAGGCTTCAAGAGAACGATCCATTAGATTGTCTATCTCAAGTAAGGCTTGTTTTTCTTTGACTGAAATATTAAGGTTTGAAGAAACAAAATTGATTAAGAAAGAATCACTTTTAATATTCTTGATTGCAAAGGCAGCTTCTGAAGGGATGTTCGGACTATCTTTAATAATATCTAATGCAAGTTCTCTAATAGAAATGATGATTTCTTTAAACTCAGCACTGTCCTTTGCGGGCTTTGCCTCTTGGACATCAACAATAGTAGATGTCATATAAGGTTCGGTTGTTAAAATTTCTGATATTTTAAAACGCTTTGTTCCCTGAATGATAACCGTTGTATTTCCATCAGGCATTTTAAAAACCTTTAGAATCTTGGCAACTGTACCTGTGGTATTAATATCATCAATTCCCGGTTCTTCCTTTCCTTCCACCTTCTGTGAAACAACACCAATAATTTTATTTCCCTTATTAGTTTCATTTATTAACTTAATCGATTTATCACGCCCAGCTGTTATTGGTACAACAACACCTGGAAACAAAACTGTATTTCGTAAGGGTAAGATAGGAAGGATTTCAGGTAATTCTTCTTTGTCCATTGCATCTTCGTCTTCCAAAGTCATTAAAGGAATAAACTCTGCATCATCTTGTAGATCTTGCAATGACAAACTGTCTAGTGATGTTACTTTTTTTTTAGTCATATAATATTTTGAGACAATGTGTCACACAACTAATGTCACACAAGTTTTAATTTTATAAATTAGATTCAATTTTTTAGTGAAAACATATGAAGCTTAGACGTTTCAACGCAATCTTTGTAATCATAATTCAAGAGTTATGCCAGCTTAAATAATAAGTGGCTAAGTAATAATGATTCTTCAAGGCCCAACTTTTTGGTTGGAAAAATTATATTTTAACTGGTCAGAACTTTAATCTACAACTTTCTTTAGATGTAAATTTATATGTTATAATTTGCAATAGACATTTGGCAAATTACAAATTATTCTAAAAAAATATTGCGCCAACTGTAACAATCATCTTCTTCGACTATCTTTATAGCAAACAACCATATTTTTTGACATTAACCAGGCAAAATATTGAAACGTTAATAGTTCTTTGTAAGAAAGGAAATCAGCTCGCTCAGATTGAGGTTTATAATCGATATCAAGCAGCAATGTATAATGTTGCAGCTCGCATAGTAAAAGACACTGCTGATGCAGAAGATATTATGCAAGAGTCGTTTTTAACCGCTTTTAATAAACTAAATATGTTTAAAGGAGAGGCTACTTTTGGATCTTGGTTGAAACGAATTGTTATTAACAACTCGATAAATCATTATAAAAAAAACCAGCGACTGGTAATGTTAGATGAGGAACGTATTTCGGATCAAGTGGATGAATCCTCTTTTGATGGGATTTCTGAAGATGATTATACAAATACAAAAGCCGCCCAAGTAATGAGTTGCATGGATTCATTAAACAAAAATTATAGACAAATATTAACGCTTCATTTAATTGAAGGTTATGACTACGAAGAAGTCTGTGAAATCCTTCAAATTAGTTACGCTAATTGTAGGACCATGATTTCACGAGCAAAAGAAAGTCTTCGTAATAAATTATTAATAACAGCATGAAAAAAGATAAAATTAAAGAGCTTTTTGAAAATCTAGATGGAAGTTTCGATGTTTACGAGACACCTTCGGGTCATAATAAACGCTTTCTAGATAAACTAAATGAAGCTGAAAAACCTTCAGTTATTAAATTGAATTGGTGGAAACCACTTTCAATCGCCGCATCGATTGCCGTTTTAATCGCCGTTGGATCAACATGGCTGAAGGCTAACCCTTCAGAATCAGATCTTGCTAGTGTATCTCCGGAAATGTTGCAAACACAGTCCTTCTTTACTACCACTATCAATAAAGAGCTGCAGACCCTCAAGAGTTTTACATCCCCAGAAGCTAAAAACTTAGTGGATGATGCCCTATCACAAATTAATATTCTCGAAAAAGAATATGCAGGGCTGAAAAAAGACCTTGTAGTAAGTGGGCATGATCAACGCGTAATTTACGCCATGATTTCCAATTTTCAAAATAGGATCGATCTCCTGCAACAAGTAATCGAAAAAATTGAAGAAATTAAAAACCTTAAAGCAAATAGAGATGAGACTACAATATAAAACGTTCGTAATTATTTTCCTTCTACCAATCTTAGTTTTGGCGAATCACGACAAGTTTAATGGTAAGTATACCAAGGAAAAAACAGTTAAGAAGGAGTATACCGTAAACAGCGATGCCTTGCTAGAAATAGATAATAGCTTCGGAAATGTAGATGTTCTTACCTGGAATGAAAATCGCACTGTAATAGAGGTTCATATTAGAGCTAACTCTAACGACGAAGAAAAAGCACAAAAAAGATTAGACGACATTACTATCGAATTTTCCGGAAGTAGTTCAATAGTAAGTGCTAAAACTATTTTCAAAACTGAAAAAAGCTCCTGGAAGTTTTGGGAAAAAAACAACAGTGTTAAGGTGGAAATTAATTACACCATTAAAATTCCGGTGACCAATTCTGTAAACCTAGAAAATGATTTCGGCGCGATTAGCCTTGACAAATTAGAGGGGCGCGCAGAAATAAGCTGTGATTACGGACAACTTCATATTGGTGAATTATGGGCCGAGAATAACTCGTTAAATTTTGACTATACTAACAATTCTACCATTGCGTTTATGAAAAGTGGTAAAATAGATGCCGATTATTCAGGATTCACTCTAGAAAAGGGAGGAAAACTAGAGCTTAATGCAGACTATACGAACTCCCAAATCCTAGATATACAAGATATTAATTACAATTGTGACTACGGAAAAGTAGTAATTGGTAATGCTGGCAAAGTGGTTGGCGTTGGAAATTATGTGACCAATAGGATAGGCACAATAACAGGCTCTTTAAATCTTAATACAGATTATGGGTCTATTAAAGTTGAAAGGCTAGAAGGGTCCGCTAAAAACGTAACTATTGAAGCCGATTATACTGGAGTGAAGCTTGGTTTCGCAGGTGATTACAATTTTAACTTTAACATTGATCTTTCCTACGCAAGCTTAAAAGGAGAGGATGATGTAACAGTGACTAAATCCCATAAAGACAACAGTCGCAGGACCTATGAGGGGTATCACGGAAATAATAATTCTGGTAACACGGTGAACATTAATTCAGACTACGGTAGTGTGACCTTTATTAAAAACTAAAAATAATTATAAACCATTAGAATACAGAATTGTATTCTGAAATAAACTTGAAACAAAATGAATGCACTTGTAAAATTTACACTATCACTTTCACTAATTATATTTGGATTTTCTGAAAGCACCGCCCAATGGAATAAAAAAGTAGTCGGAAACGGAGATATTACTACGAATAAAATAACAACTCAATCATACGACAAGATAAAGGTAGTAGGCTCAATGGATGTTCATTTGGAGCGCGGGAGCGAAGGGAGCGTTTCTGTTAAAACAGATTCAAACCTCCAAGAATATGTGATTGTAGAATCTAAGGATAACACTTTGGTCATACGGACTAAAGAGAATGTAAATCTAAAGACTAGGAAAGGAATACATATAACCGTTCCTTTCGAGGCTATTTCTGGCGTATCTCTAGTTGGTTCTGGTGATATTGACACAAAGGACACCATTAAGAGTGATTCATTTGATGTTTCAGTAAGAGGATCCGGTGATATTGTTTTAGCAGTAGAAAGTAATAACTTAGACGCTAAAGTCAACGGTTCAGGCGATTTGACTTTATCCGGTAGCGCAACTAATCTAGAGGTTAAGGTTAGCGGAAGCGGTAATTTTGAAGGTAGTTCATTGAACGCTGAAAATACGCAAGTCTATGTGTCGGGTTCAGGAGATGCTGAAGTAACGGCTACGAAGAGTATAAAAGCCCGAGTAAATGGATCTGGAGATATCGAGTATTCTGGCAATCCAGTTAATAGTGACACAAAGGTAATGGGGTCAGGTGATATATCTTCTAACTAGATACTTATAAGAGTTAATAAAAAAGCCTTTTCAATTATGAAAAGGCTTTTTTAATTCTTTCTACCTAATAATAAACTATTCAATAATTACTTTAAAAGATCCATTTGCAACATCATATGTCGTTGGATCACCACCTGATCTATCTATCCCGGTATAAGAGAAGGTACCCATAATTTTACCAGTCATCGTATCATAACTTTCAATTATCAACATTCCAGGTGAGGATACAAAATTAGGGTTACTCCCAATCACAGGGTTATATATAGCGACTACATTTTCAGGGTTAACTAGACTCGTACTCATATCATAAGATCCCACAACGATATTCTTAGGAAAAGTCAACGACATGGATTGTCCACCAAGTGTAGTTGATAGGGTAACTCTTTCTACTCCGGCCTGAAGCCCAATATTAATATCAATATCAGTTGGATCAGGCTCATAGAGTATTGAATCTACCTCTGCGGTAAATGGCTTTGGTCCACTTCCTGGTATTCCATCGAAATATATTGTCATTTCTCCAGAGGTTACGGCAACAACTGTTGGGTCAACGCCTAATGGATCTGTACCACTAAACTCAAAAGTAGCAATGATGACTCCTTCCTCGGTATCAAGTTCTGTTATTGTGATAGAACCTGGATTTGAAATAAGGTTTTCACCACCGGTATTCGAATTATAAAGTGCAACTATTTTTGTTCCATCTGATATGGATTCCATCGGGAAAGTTCCTATTCCTGTGAAAAGTGGCACATCAATTCGTATTAAAGAATTTGTTGATGTTTGAGCAACAATCTTCAACATTTCAATACTACCAATTGTCGTTACTGTTGTTGTAATCGTATCCTCGAAAAACTCAACATCATCAATCAGAGCAGTAAACTCATCAACTGGATCTCCACCTGCACCTCCGCCACCAGTTCCACCAGTGTCATCAAGAACATATGATATTTTATTAAAACCACCAGGGGTAACAGTAATATCTTGAACATTAGGATCCCCATTTCCGTCTAAGACAGGGTCACCATTCGAATCTAATTGTATTCTTTTACCAACAAAACTAAAGGATCCCGTAATAGTCATATCAGCAGTGTTAAATTCGGTCAAGCTTAATTGACCAGACCCATCAAGAACTGCTGCAGAAGTATATGGATTGGTCGTTGACCCAGGAGGATAATATTGAGCGCCATTTACGTTTCCAATAGCTGTTACTAAATTGAAAGATCCTACGCCGGCATCATCAGCTGTGAGCATAATGGTCTCCCCTGTGGCTTCAATAACTCCAGATATTACTAAAAGGTCCTCAGGAGTTAATGTCGCATTTACGACCGTAGCTATAAATTCAACTCCATCAATTTGAGCTTTGAATTGTCCATTTTCTATAACGGTTGGATCGTCTGGTTGAATGAACTCGCCAACTAATGGTTCGTTCCCACAAGATGTAAAATAGAATGCCGCTAAGGCCACGAGCACCCAATTTAATAGTCTAAATTTCTTCATAAGTAGATGTTTACTTTTCTAATAACCGCAAACATAAGTAAAAATTGTTTATTTGCTTTTTTTTCTTGGTATTCGAAGTAATAAAAATACGCCAACAACGAAGAATAAAATAAAAAATAATATGGCATAGCGAATACTTCCAGTAATTTGAGCAACATATCCATAACTTAGCATTCCAATCACGATTCCTATTTTTTCAGAGACATCATAAAAACTAAAGTACGATGCCGTATCAACAGCATTCGAAGGAATGTATTTAGAATACGTTGACCTTGAAAGTGATTGAATTCCACCCATCACTAAGCCAACGAAAGCCGCAGTGATATAAAATTGATTGGGGGTCGTGATGGTATATGCATAGACGCAAATACAAATCCAAATAACATTTAATACTATTAAAGTATTTATGTTTCCAAACCTAGAAGAGGATTTTGAAGTTATTATGGCACCTAAAACCGCTACCAACTGAATTAATAAAATACTAACTATCAAACCAGTCGTTGAATTAGTTTCTCCCCACTCCAATTCTTCGATTCCAAAATATGTCGCGACGAGCATTATCGTTTGCACCGCCATGCTATAAACAAAAAAGGCGGAAAGAAACCTCCTTAATGATTTGTCTTCTTTAATCTTTATCCAAATAGATTTTAATTCCTTGAAACCATTGAAAAGTAAATTTCTTGTAAACTTCTCTTTCTTATTTCCTTTAGGAAGGTGATAGTATGTGTATTGACTAAAACCGATCCACCAAATTCCCGTAAGTACAAATGACAACCGAGTGGGTAAGTTTTCACTTTCAAATCCGAAAGTTTCATACATTAAAATCATCGCCAAACAAATAATTAACAAGATCACGCTCCCAATATATCCCAATGAATATCCTTTAGCGCTTATTGCATCTTGTTGCTTCTTAAAAGCAATATCTGGTAAATATGAGTTGTAAAAAACCAAACTTGCCCAAAACCCAATTAATGCCAAGAAATAACAAAGAAGTCCGATCCATAAATGCTCCATATTAAACCAAAAAAGTCCAATGCAAGATAAAGCCCCGAGGTAACAAAAGAATTTCATGAAAACTTTCTTATTCCCAACGTAGTCAGCAATACCACTTAATAAGGGACTTAAAATAGAAACCATTAAAAAGGCCGCTGCCGTGACGTAACTAATTAGAGAATCATTATTAAATTCGAATCCAAGAAAACTAACCGTATCGTTAATTATAGATCCTTGATCATCCTTGACAATAGTCAGCGCCCCATAAAAAATTGGAAATATCGCAGAAGCAA
>JBLHIC010000055.1:0-16676 GCA_047614245.1 Flavobacteriaceae bacterium | reverse complement strand
TCTTATTAATCGTTTTTTAAATCTTCGTCCTTCAAATTTAAAAAACTACATCATGAAAACTCTAGTATTATTCACTCTTAGCTTTACATTACTTATATGCACCACTTATGCACAGCCTTTTAATAAGGAAGTTACAATCGAAGGAAAAAATCCTGTACTATTAGGAAAAGTAAACAAGGAGATCCTTACAACAAAAACCTATGCAGATTGGTTTCTCAAGAATTATGAGGATTATGAGCCAGAAAGCACAGACATTAAAATCATCAACCAGAAACTCCCAGAATATAGTATTACCGCCTTTTTTGGGTCTTGGTGTGGAGATAGTAAAAAACAACTCCCTCCATTCTATAAGATTTTAGATGAAGCAAAATTCCCTTTAGAACGGCTTACCGTTGTTGGTGTTTCAAGAGAACACGATGATTATAAACAGAGTCCTGGTGGTGAAGAAGAGGGGTTAAATATTCATCGAGTACCAACTTTTATATTTTACAAAGACGGAATAGAAATTAATAGAATTGTAGAGCAACCAATCGCAACATTAGAGCATGATATGTCGATGCTTCTTCAGAATGAAAACTATATTCCAAATTTCAATTCTGTTACTATTGTTAATGATGCTCTTAAAAAAATGGGAACTGGAAAATTCAATAGAAAGGCTAAAAAATTACTTCCGGAACTTAGAAAAGAAGCAAAAAGTCTATCAGAACTAAACACCTACTCAAGTGTTCTGTTCTTTTCAGATCGGAAAGAAGAAGCCCTCACTGTGGCAAAATTGAACACCCTCCTATTCCCCAATGAAGCATATACCTATGAAAATCTGGCAAACAAACTATTCCAAACAAATAGTTTGGAGGAAGCACTCGAAAACTATGAAACCTCGCTCACTTTAGACCCAAAAAACGAACGAGTAAAAAAATCTATTTCAACAACCAAAGAAAAGATTGGAGTTTAGCAAAGAAATCCAAATGAGATATGAGCATACCCTTCTTAATTTGTTGATTCGTTCATTGTTTCATTATTTCATTGATTCATTAATTCATTGATTCATTGTTTGTATATATCTTTGTAGCTTATTTTTATACAAACACTATGCAACTTTCGGAACTCGAACTCATACGTAGAGAAAAACTTACGCAACTACGCAATTTAGGAATCAACCCTTATCCGGCGGACTTATATCCGGTAGATGAAACATCAAAGTCGATAAAGGAGGATTTTGTAACAGGGAAGAAGGTTATTATCGCTGGACGTTTGATGTCTCGTCGTATTCAAGGTTCTGCTTCTTTTGCTGAAGTACAGGATTCGGAGGGTCGAATTCAGGTGTATTTTAATCGTGATGAGATATGTACGGGAGAAGACAAATCACACTATAACAATGTTTATAAAAAACTTCTTGATATTGGTGATTTCATAGGTATTGAAGGTGAGTTATTCACAACCAAAGTAGGTGAAAAAACTGTGATGGTGAAGGCTTTTACATTGCTTTCAAAAGCACTAAAACCATTGCCTCAACCAAGAGTTGACGCCGATGGAAATGTTCACGATGCCTTTAATGATCCAGAACAGCGCTATCGCCAGCGTTATGTGGATCTTGTAGTGAATCCGAAGGTAAAGGATGTATTTGTAAAACGGACCAAGCTTTTTAACGCCATGCGTGCATTTTTAAGTGACGGCGGCTATTTTGAGGTTGAAACTCCCATACTACAGCCGATTCCTGGAGGGGCTGCAGCTAAACCGTTTATAACACATCATAACTCGTTGGATATTCCATTGTATATGAGAATTGCTAACGAGCTGTATTTAAAAAGACTCATTGTTGGAGGGTTTGATGGCGTATATGAATTTGCCAAAGACTTTAGAAATGAGGGGATGGATCGCACCCACAATCCAGAATTCAGCATGATGGAATTATATGTAGCCTACAAAGACTATAACTGGATGATGGATTATACCGAGAAATTACTCGAGTATTGCGCTATGAAAGTAAATGAAACCACCGAAGCTACTTTTGGGGAACATAAGATTAATTTTAAAGCACCGTATCTTCGAATTTCGATGACCGATGCTATTATAAAATATACTGGTTTTGATATTTCAGGAAAATCGGAAGATGAAATTAGAGCTGCTGCTAAAGGTATGGGGATTGCTGTGGATGAAACTATGGGGAAAGGAAAGATCATCGATGAGATATTTGGGGAAAAATGCGAAGGGAATTTTATTCAGCCTACTTTTATTACCGACTATCCAAAAGAAATGAGTCCACTTTGCAAAGAACATCGTGAAAATCCAGAGCTTACGGAACGTTTTGAATTAATGGTCTGCGGAAAAGAATTGGCAAATGCATATAGTGAACTAAACGATCCTATAGATCAAAGAGAACGATTCGAAGAACAAGTTAAATTAGCAGATCGCGGTGATGATGAAGCTACACAATTTATTGATTACGATTTTTTACGGGCTTTGGAATATGGTATGCCTCCTACTTCTGGAATTGGAATTGGAATGGACCGATTGATCATGTTCTTAACAAACAACCAATCTATACAGGAAGTATTGTTCTTTCCTCAAATGAAACCTGAACGCACTCAAATAGCCTTGAGTGATGAGGAGAAAGCAGTTTTTGCAATTCTGAAAAGCAACTCCCCTATCCTATTGAATGATTTAAAAACACAATCTGGATTAAGCAACAAGAAATGGGATAAGACTATCAAAGGCCTTACGAAGCATGGGGTTGCCAAGGTGAACAAAACCGATGATGGTTTGTTTGTTGAGGTGGTTTAAATAACAAATATTTTATAATTTAAAAGAAAAGGGTTTACTTAAAAGTAAATCCTTTTTTTATGTCCTATAGTCGCAGATGATAGCCGATAGGCACCTATTTACGGTCACGGGTTGGTCACTCTCAATAAAATTTTATGTTATCCGGAAATATCTAATGGATAAATGTTAGCTTTATGTTTATGTAACTAGTTTGGTTAACACCGAAAACCAAGAAATCCATTGAATAAAACAATATTTGAAATCACCAAAATGGATTGTCCCTCAGAGGAAAATATAATCCGAATGAAATTGGACGGAATTTCAGGTATTGCGAATTTGGACTTTGACATTCAGAATCGAAAATTGACTGTTTTTCACAGCGGAGAAAGCGAGTATGATTTTTACCTCGAATGACGTCATTATAAATTTTGGAGTAATCATCGCAGGAATCTTGGTGCATTGGTTGAGTTCAAATAAACCTGATTTGATTATTGGAATAATCGTTTTTATTTTAGTAATTCAAGGTGCATTTCGAATATTGAAATTGAGTAAATAAAAAAAGTGCTAACCTCAACAAAGTAGTGTGGTAAAAAACGAGTTGAAATTCATTAATTTTTCACCAAAGCGCTTCTGTAAGAATCATTATATCTTAACCCTGATTGAGCAATAGCAAAGACTTGTTTTAATTGAAGTTTTTTCGGAAATATTGCCTGAAGCTTAGGTTAAAAAGCCCGTTTTAGTGAACCATTCTTTTCAATATGGAAAGTCTTCATCTTAAAGAGTTGAAAATTTAAGAGCTGATTTTAAATAGTTCGAATGTAATTTCATATTTTTAACAACAAATTGTACTTCAAATGAAAAAGTTAAGCCTACTTGTAATGATTACCTCAATAATGGTATCCTTAGGCTGCGCTAGTGATGACGCCCCCTCGGTCGTTGCTGACACCGAAAGTCCAGCGGCTCCTCTAAACCTTATTGCTTCAAATATAACCGGCACTTCTGCCCTATTAAGTTGGGATGCTGCAACAGATAATGTTGCTGTTACCTCATATCAAATATATCAAGGTGCCACGCTCGTTGAAACCAATCTAACAGCAACTAGTTTTTCTCCATTGGGTCTTACTGAAGGAAGTGGTTACAGTTATTATATAAGAGCACTTGATGCAGCGGGAAACGAATCTGACGGCAGTAATACAGTAACCTTCACAACACAAGAGGCCTCGCTAGTTTTTGAAACAACCTTATCTGAAATGGGAGTATTTAGTGGAACCTTAGCAGACCTCAATCCTGCTGACGGGGTACAATTGTTTGAATTAAACAGTGCCTTATTCACAGATTATGCAGCGAAGCAGCGCCTCATTCGACTTCCTAATGGGCAGGCTATGCGCTACGAATCTTCGGATTTGTTTCCTAAATTCCCGGACAATACTTTAATGGCTAAAACTTTTTATTATACACTGGACGAGACAAATCCTAATTCAGAAAAACAAATTATAGAAACACGTATTTCGATTAAAGTAGACGGTGTTTGGAGTATGAGAACCTATATCTGGAACCCAGCTCAGACCGAAGCGACCTACGACGAGGAAGGGAGCTCTTTACCAGTAAGCTATACAGATAGTAATGGAGCGACGCAGAATATAAATTATGTCATTCCAACTCGGGCGAATTGTATTACTTGTCATAGTAAATCTAGCGTTGTTACTCCCATTGGACCTAAATTGCGAAATTGGAATTTCATCCCTAGTTATACCAGTCAAAATCAACTGGACTACTTTGCATCGATAGGTATTTTAGAAGGTGTCAATGTCGCGAATACTTCAGTACTACCAGATTGGACAGATGCAACCCTAGATATCTTTTCCCGAGGAAGGGCTTATATAGATATTAACTGTGCTCATTGCCATCAACCTGGCGGGGAAGTTACTAATTTCGGACTTGATTTTAGATTAGAAACTGCTTACGATGATACTGGTATTTATGCTAATAGAGGAGAAATAGAGGAGCGTATTCAAAGCAATGTTCCTACCTACAGAATGCCACAAATAGGACGATCTGCTGTTCATGAGGAGGCTGTGACTATGCTCTTAGAATACTTGGATGCTCTGGATTAAGTCGATTTATTAGCTAATTGACCACAGGCAGCATCAATATCTTTTCCACGACTTCTGCGTACCGTAACTGGAATTCTATTTCTTTCTAATCTATTTATATAGTTATCGATTGCCTTACTAGGTGCTTGTTGAAATTCACCATCGTCGATGGGATTGTATTCAATAATATTAACCTTACAAGGTACAGCCTTGCAAAATTGTACTAGCGCATCTATGTCTTCGTTTCTATCATTTATACCGTCCCAAACTATATATTCATAGGTAACTTTCTTGCCAGTTTTTTCATGCCAATATTCGAGAGAATCTTTAAGATCTTCTAAGGTAAAGCTTTTAGCAAAAGGCATAATCTGCTCTCGCGTTTCTTGAATTGCTGAATGTAATGATACAGCTAAGTGAAATTTGACTTCGTCATCAGCGAGTTTGCGAATCATTTTCGGGACACCAGATGTAGAAACAGTAATACGCTTTGGAGACATCCCTAAACCCTCCACCGAAGTCATCTTCTCAATAGATTCAAGTACATTTTTATAGTTCATTAATGGCTCCCCCATTCCCATAAAAACAATATTCGAAAGGGGCATACCTTGATACAATCTGCTTTCTTTATCAATAGCAACCACTTGATCATAAATTTCATCTGGATTTAGGTTCCGCATTCTTTTTAATCGTGAAGTTGCACAGAATTTACAGTCAAGGCTGCATCCTACTTGTGAGGAAACACAGGCCGTAGTTCTTTTTTTCGTGGGAATTAAAACCGATTCTACAATGAGTCCATCATGAAGTTTTACGGCATTTTTAATAGTACCGTCATTACTCTTTTGAATACTATCAACTTCTATATGATTGATAACATAATTCCTTTCCAAATGCGCTCTGGTTTCTTTAGATATGTTGGTCATATCATCAAAGCTATGAATCCCTTTGCTCCAAAGCCATTCATAGACTTGATTGCCTCGAAAGGCCTTATCTCCTATACTTTCAAAGAACACCCGTAGGTCCTCCTTAGATAGCGATCTAATATCTTTTTTTTCTAAAATCATTCGAAAGCAAAAATACTGAAATTAAAAAGAAGAAAGATTCAAAGTTATGAAGCATCAAAAATTAAATCTTTTGCTGTAGTGAGATAAATAACTAAAATTTATTGAAGATAGTAGAAAAAGAACTATTTGCCTACGATAATCTTTTTGGTAATGCTAGATTCGGAATCATTATCCACCAAATAAAGAAAATAGATTCCGTCATTAAAGCTTTCAACAGAAAGCATATTCTCTGTATTAGACAGCGAACCCTCCTTAAGTTTTTGACCCAATAAATTAAATATTGTATAGGACAGGTTTGGGTACTTATTATTCATTACCGTGATATGGCTAGTCGCTGGATTAGGATAAATTTCTAGTGTCCCTGCAAATTCATTATCAGTAACATTCAGTATGTTTTGTATTGTTTCTAGTGTCGTAGCGCCACTACTAATTGGATCCAACCAATCTTTCAATCTAGTTTGTTGAGAAGCTCCAGAGTTCCAGGAAACACCAAACCTGCCATAGATATCATAATCGTTATTATTCTGTAGTCCATCACAAAATGATTGACCTGCATAGAGCTGTCCTATTACTCTTCCATCTTGATCAAAGAGAGGAGATCCCGAAGAGCCACTTTCAGTAGTGCCATATTCCCAACCATTTCCTGTTCCTACGGAGACACCACCAATAAGCCAAACTTCTGTTCCATTTGCATTTTCTTTAACAGCTCCAGAATCATCTCTACATATTTTCATCATGTCGCCATTAGGATGATGAATTCCTACTTCAAATTCGGGATCGATATCCGTATTATCCCAACCTGCAAAAGCTATATCCCAAGATCCGGGTATTGAACTAAACATTTCTACCAGAGCGAAATCACTCAGCTCATTATTAGCTTTTAACTCAGCCCCACTCATTGTAAAATTAGTTTGAAGATCATCGCTGTCTTCGCCAGTACCACATATCGGATTGGGACTCATCCAATTAAATCTGACCGTCCAATAGGCAGGATCACTTATCTCCAAACAGTGATTTGCAGTAAGTAAAAACGGTGTTTTATCATTTCTTGTATTGTTCATCAAAGATGCAGAACATAAATAGCCATTCCCCAAAGTGAGCAAGGCAACCGTCTTTTTAATAACATCTTTTATATCGTCAAAATCATCCCCAATTGAACAATTTACATCATAATTGCAATCGCCTGAATCATTCAAACCACGCGTATTTTGAAAATGTTGTCTTATACGACCCAATCGATATCCATGTATTATACTACCAATTTCCAACTGTGCCTCCTCTGTAACATAACGGGGCACGAAGTATTCTATCCAAATTAAATCACCTCCTATGTACCAAGAAGCAACTTGCTTATTTTGTCTATTTTGTGCACTGGAATAGGTTTTTGAAATATCGGAGCGATCTTCGTTGTAAAGATGCAATGTTGCCCCTTCAGGAATATGGAAATTCTTGAAATTAATGCTTAGATTAATTGCATCAGATGATTTTATTGCCGCCCGCCATATTCTACCTATGTTCGGTAGTTCGGTCCATTCGCCACCTTGACTCATATCTAGTTCCACAGTTCGAGAAATTCCGTAGCGCCATGGAAGACTTTTGTCCAAATCATTGATACTATCTTGCTGAATGACCTCTTCTAGATCTAATGGAGGTAGTTCAATAATATTCGAGCTCGACCGAATTCCCAATTGCCAACTCATTGGAGCCTCTTCTGTGGCCTGTGAAAAACAGGATAGAAAAGCAAGGAATAAGAAAGTAAAAAGTAGTATTCTTTTCATTCGTTAATTTGAATTGCACTCAAACATCCCTACTAAAGTAGTTTTTTATTTTGATATTTGAAAATCAAATCGTTACAACGCAAAAAATCCCGATTAAACATCGGGATTTTTAATAAAATATAACACTTTTCTAAATAATTAACATGGCGTCACCATAAGTGTAGAATCTATAATTTTCTTTGATTGCCTCCGCATAAGCACGCTTTATAAAATCATAACCTGCAAATGCAGAAACCATCATTAATAGTGTAGATTTTGGAGTATGAAAATTAGTAATCATTGCATTTGCAATACTAAAATCGTACGGAGGGAAAACAAACTTATTGGTCCAACCAGAATATGCGTTTAACCTATGGTTTGACGAAACTGAGCTCTCTAAAGCCCGCATAGCTGTAGTTCCAACTGCACAAACTCGACTCTTTCTTTCAATACCTAAATTTATTTTTTTTGCAGTTTCGGCATCAATACTCATTTCTTCAGAATCCATTTTATGCTTAGATAAATCTTCAACTTCAACCGCACTAAAAGTACCTAAACCGACATGCAAAGTCACTTCAGCAAAATCGACTCCCTTTATCTCAAGACGTTTCAATAAATGTTTCGAAAAGTGTAAACCAGCAGTAGGGGCAGCAACAGCACCTTCCTTACTTGCAAAAATAGTCTGGTAACGTTCTGCATCTTCAGGTTCAACTTCCCTTTTAATATATTTAGGAAGAGGAGTTTCTCCTAATTGAGTTAGCTTATTCCTGAATTCTTCATACGACCCATCAAATAAAAACCTAAGGGTTCTCCCTCTGGAAGTTGTATTATCAATTACTTCGGCAACCAGGGTATCGTCATCACCAAAATATAGTTTATTACCGATTCTTATTTTTCTGGCAGGATCTACGAGAACATCCCATAGACGAGTTTTAGGATTTAACTCACGTAATAAGAAAACCTCGATTCTAGCTCCTGTCTTTTCTTTATTTCCAAAAAGACGAGCCGGAAACACTTTCGTATTGTTTAGAACCAAAACATCATCATTCTCAAAATAATCGATGATGTCTTTGAAAGTCTTGTGTTCAATTGTTTGCTCTTTTCGGTTAAGCACCATCAAACGAGCTTCATCCCTATTTTCTGCTGGATATTCAGCTAACAATTCGTCTGGAAGGTCGAATTGAAAATTAGAAAGTTTCATTCCCATATAAAGTCATATTAATTTTAGACGACGGCAAATATACAACCTCAGCATAGGGGTTGTCAAGTAAATAGACGTTTATTATTTAAAATCCACCGCAATGCCCATTCTTTCTACATCTTCCCAAAAACTTGGAAACGATTTCGTCACGACCATTGGCTCATTAATAATGAGGGGAAATTTTAACGCTAAAGGCGCAAAAGCCATAGCCATCCTATGATCTTGATAAGTGTCTATCTCACATACGCTGCTATTCGCTTCGGAAAAAGCGGCATTACTATTAATTTCTAGCTCCAAAGAATCATTTGTAATGGAGATTGTTGCTCCGAGCTTTTCTAATTCAGTTTTTAATGCTGAAAGTCTATCCGTTTCCTTTATTTTTAAAGTATGTAACCCAGTTAATTTACATCCTATCCCTAATCCGAAACAGGTTACTGCAATTGTTTGAGCGATGTCGGGAGTATTCGATAAATCCAAAGAAAGAAAACTTGAAATCTTTCCCCCTCTTTTTGAAAGGGTGATAGCTCTTTCCGCAGCATTGAAAACAGTATCAACGCCCAACTCCTTATAGATATTACACAGTGCCGCATCACCTTGTAAACTTTCTCCTGAATAACTCGTCAAAGTAACTTTCGAATCATTCGACAACGCAATTAAACTGTAAAAATATGAGGCCGAACTCCAATCTGACTCTACCACAAAACTTGTATTCTTAACAACTTCCTTTGGAGAAATATGAATTGTGTTTTGCTCAAACAATGTGGTAACATCTATTTGATTAAGTAACGCAAGCGTCATATTAATATATGGCCTCGAAGTAATAGCACCTTCCAATTCCAATGTTAGCCCCTTTGGTAAAGAGGGAGCAATAAGGAGTAATGCCGAAATAAACTGGCTACTTACATTGGCTTTCATTTTTACATAATCTCCCTTCAGTTTGGCCCCACAGATTCGCAACGGTGGATACCCGTCCACATCAATATATTCTATGTTAGCTCCTAGATCTTTTAAAGCATCTACTAAGATTTTGATAGGGCGTTCATGCATTCGCTGGCTTCCTGAAAGAATCAGGTCGACTCCTTCAGTGCTAGCAAAATAAGCCGTTAGAAAACGCATCGCCGTTCCTGCATGATGAATATCAACAGTCCGACTTGATGCTTCAAGAGCTTCTTTTAATACAACGGTATCGTCACTATTGGAGAGGTTGTCAATAGTAATGTTTGAAAATAGCGCCTTAAGTAAAAGCAACCGATTCGATTCACTTTTTGAACCAGTTACAGCAATACGAGTATCGACACCAGAAATTTCTTTAGATTTCAATAAGGCTCTCATTATTTGCGCTCCTGATTCTTAATTTTCGCTCTAAATTTTCCGAAGGTTACAAAGAAGCCGTAAACAAATCCTGCCAGTATAACACCGGAAAAAAGCTTAACTGGATCTCCTTGGAAAAAAAAAGCACTCTCAAAACCCGATATTGCCCATTTAACAAGAATAAACAATAGTGCGAAAGCAATTGCCAAAGAGACAACCGACCTCCAAAATCCATCATGATTTATAACTTTCTTAAACATTATTTTAGTTTTTTATTACTGTGATGACGATCGTGATCGCGTTTCGCCTTTAAATCTAGCTTCTTATCAAAAGCCTCCTGAAGATCTATTCCTGTCTGATTCGCCAAACAAAGTACAACAAACATAACATCTGCTAATTCTTCCCCTAAGTCTTTGCCTTTATCACTTTCCTTTTCACTCTGTTCACCGTAACGCCTGGCTATGATTCGGGCCACCTCGCCAACTTCTTCCGTTAGCTGTGCCATATTGGTAAGCTCATTAAAATAGCGAACACCATGTTCTTTAATCCATGTATCTACTTCAATTTGTGCATTTTTAATATCCATCCTTTATATTTTTGAAAGAACTACCTTCTCGTTTTCTTTAGTTATTAGAAGTTCAAAGAACTTTTTAAGGCTAACATAGTTTCCTGCCGGAATTACAGACTCATTAATAGCGAGTTCAACAGATAGCTGAATTTTATTCCCAGAGTTCGAAATTAAATATTTAAAACTTCCCATTTCCTTATCCAATCCAAAACTAACGTTTTCTGGCATAGATTCTACTTTATATCCTTCTGGAATAATAATACTAATTAGACATCTATCTTTCCTAATATATCCATAATCAACGGGATATTTTCGCTGATCCAACTTAAAAGGGTTTTCAATCGTAGCTAAAAACAGTAATGGCGAAAAATATAGTTTCTCACCAACCTTTTCCAATGCATTAGAAGCGTCAAAATCGTAAGAGTACTTAATGGGTTTGTTCAATACTTCCAAATTTTCGAAGACAACATTATTAAGTTCGGCTTCTCCCTTATCACTTTCAAGTGTTTTCCTTTGTGCATCCACATTTAAACCTCCATAAACATCTCTCATTTCCATTGCATAATGGCCAGTGTTTCTATTTTTGGAAGTTCCTTGAATTGTTAGGTCATCGGCAATTTCAACATCTAACATGGTATTTAGAAGTGCATGTTTTTTTGGAGCTAGTGAAACCCAGGCCGAACTCTCATCTTTTCTTATGATTCTCCCCTGCCAGTTTAACAATTTGGCCTCAAGAATGTTGACTTCTCCATCCTTATTCGTTGCATCAAATAGTAAAACAGTGTCCTGATCTTCCACCCCTGAGACAACATAATTGAAGCCATCTCTGGTAGGGAAAACTGGAATCCCATGTGTTTTAGTGCTCACAAGAACAGGATTTGCATTTAATCCAGCATAACGGAACATAGCAGTAAGCATTAGGTTAATATCTGCCACATTTCCAGTTCCTTCCTCATAGGCAGTTTTCACGCCTAAATCTACTGTAAAACCATTGTATTTGTTCCAAGTCATTCTATTTTTGACAAATTCGAAAATACGTATCATTTTCTCCTGAGGGTTTGACACTCCCAATAAAAACGCATCTAGATCATCCTCAAAGTAGTTCGTCTTTTTTAACTGACTACCAAATGACTCTAAAGCGTAAATTGACTGTGAAACGTCCTCCCAGGTTGAAGCATAATAATCAACAATAGAATTCGGAAACTTAGTATAAGACAGCTCCATTTTTAAAGAGGAACTATAGTTATCAATATTCCCGGTATAAGACTCCTCAATTATTGGTGAAACATTGTTTAGACTCACTGAATAAATATTCTCTGTATATTTTAAACTTCTGGCCCCTCCTTTTTGCTCTATTTTCCCATAAATATTTCTTTGAGTCGACGAGTTGGATAGCGCGAATTTTTTCTCCTTAGAATCTTGCTCAATTTTAAAGAATACCCAGCCTTTTTGATGTGATTTATAATTAAAATATTCGGGTACAGAAAATTTAAACTCTAGTTTATTTATCGGGATTATCTCTTGAAATCTATATGTTTCTATATTGCTTATAAAAGGAGATTTCAAAGTATATTTATACTCGATGACACATCCTTCTTTTATGTCCGGCATGGTAAATTTCTTAACCTCAATAAATTTCGAAGCTTTCTCTTCAAAAATACCCTCGTTCCTCAGTTTTATTTCTTCAATTTTTCCAGATTCGTTTAGATAGTAAGTAACTCCCTTTAAGCCAGCAACTACCTCATTATCACTACTCTTTCCCTGATACATGTTCACTTTTTTCGTCGCCCAATCAAAACCTTCTCTATTATATATTTTAATTCTCTCGAAAACATCTGTCATGACCATAAAACCCTTTCCTTCCATATATTTAAAACTGGTCTTCAACTCCCTGTATAAAACAGCTGCATTTGCATCTGGTTCCTTTGGATGCGATTTTTCCTGCAACTCTTCCACCGAAACTTTTCCAAACTTGAAGTCCTGCGAAAATGAAATCTGCGATATAAACAGGAAAATTGAGAATACTATTAATTTTAATCTCATAATTGATGTTTGTATTGTGTCTTAAGTTTTAATATGATTCTAATTTTTTAAATCTTGAATCTTATTAAAACTATTCTTTACGTTTTTGAAAGTACAACCTTCTCGTTTTCTTTTGCAATGAGCAGTTCAAAGAACTTTTTAAGACCTCCATAATTTTCTGCCGGAATTACTGCCTCATTAAGAGCTAACTCAACGGTTATCTGAATCTTATCCCCAGAATTGGAGACTATATATTTATAACTCCCCATCCCTTGTTCCAAACCAAAATTAGTGTTCTCTGGCATAGATTCTACCGTATATCCTTCCGGAATATTAATACTTATAAGATATCTATCCTTTCTAATATATCCATAATCAACGGGGTATTTTCGCTCATTCAACTTAAAGGGATTTTCGATAGTTGTTAGATACCATAAAGGTGAAAAATACAGTTTTCCCCCTACACTTTCCAACGCAGCGGAAGCATTAAAATCAAATGAGTAGGTTATTGGCTTATGTAAGACTTCCAAATTTTCGAAGACAACATTATTAAGTTCTGTTCCTCGCATATCTCTTTCGAGTCTTTTCCTTTTCGCATCCACATTTAAACCTTCATAAACATCTCGCAATTCCATCGCATAATGTCCCGTACTTCTATTTTTAGAAATACCTTTAACTGTTAGGTCATCGGTAATTTCAACATTCAACATAGTATTTTGCACAGCATGTTTTTTTGGCACGAGTGGAACCCAAGCAGAAGTTTTTTCATCCAAAATCATTCTCCCCTTCCAATTGAGTAATCTATCTTCTAAAATATTCACCTCACCCGATTTATTCGTTGCATCACACAAATACACAGCACCATCAATGACCACTCCACTAATTACATAGTTGAACCCATTTCGTGTGGGAAAAATTGGAATACCATTTTTCTTGGTGCTTACCAATACAGGGTTTGCATTTAAACCTGCGTATCTAAACATTCCAGTTAGTGATAAATTTATATCTGCAACATTCCCAGAACCGTTCTTATATGTATCTTTTACGCCTTCATCTGTAGAAATTCCATATATAGAATTCCAAACCATTTTTGACTTTGCAAACTCAAAAATTCGCATCATTTTCTCTTTTGGACTACTTATTCCATCAATTAGTGGATCTATTTCCTTCTTAAAATAGTTAGTCTTTTTTATTTCACCCCCGAACGAAGATGACTTAAAAATAGTCTCAGAAACATCTTCCCAGGTACGAGAATAAGAATTATAAGCAGCATTTGGAAACTTTGTATATGCCAACTCGAATTTCAATGAAGACGTATAATTATTAATATTTCCCGCATAAAGCTCTTCTGTTATCGATGGCACAGATTCCATCTTCACCTTACTTATGTTCTCCCTAAATGTCATAGTCGCACTCACACTTTTATCTGCTCCTCCCCTGCCAGAAACAGCACCTGACTGTAAATAGGTGTAGTCAATGCTGCGATCTCGATTATCCTTGGACATCTTAATAGGCAACCATCCTTTTTGATGTGTTTTATAGTTCAAATACTCTGGAGTTGCAAAATTCAAGTCTACAAGATTAACAGGTATTGTTTCCTGAAAATCGTAGGTATTTATATTCGAAATGAATGGGGACCTCATGGTATACCTAAACTCAATGACACAGCCTACTTTAAGGTTAGGCATTGTGAATTTTTTTAAAACCCTATACTTACTTGTCTTCTCGTCAAAAACACCATCGCTTCTTAATTTTTCATCCTCTATTTTACCTTCAGCAGACATATAATATGTATAAGCCTTCAAACTTGTAATTTCTTCCTTCGCCCCGCCACCACCTTGATATAAGCTAACCGATCTAGTGCCCCATTCAAATCCTTCTTTCTTGTAAATTTTTATACGCTCAAATACCTCGGTTACTACAACGAATCCTTCCGATTCTAAATACTCAAAATTGGTTTTGAATTCCCGATATAAAATAGCTGCACTAGCATCTGGCTCCGTTGGATGTGATTTTTCTTGCAACTCTTCTTTGGAAACTTTTCCAAACTTAAAGTTCTGACTCACGGAAATCTGCGATACAACTAGAAAGATTGAGAATAAAATTAACTTTGATTTCATAATTGACGTTTTTATTATGTTTTGAGTTTTAATAATATTTTAGATTTATCAAGTTTTGCTATTTTTTTTCTGAAGGATCTATAAGCTGGATAATCTTCTGAAGGATAGGTTCCCTTTTTGATAAGCAAATTACGTTTGTACTCAATTTTGTTCTCAGCAAGTTCCTTGAAGGAAATAGAATAACTTCCAAATTTGGATTCCATAATGGTATCCTCCGGAAGGGATTCCACCGTATAACCTTCTGGTAGAGTAATATCTAGATGGTCAATATCCTTATATCCTTCGCCAATAAATAGTTCTTGTTTTCTATTCGAAATTCTGGATGGTATATACTGTGACTGATTAAAAACATTAGCACATAAAAGTAAATCATCCCCTATTTTTGTCGCATAATTTGAAGCATTTATATTCAACTTTTCAGTAAAAACTATATCCGTTTTATTGTCATTCAATTTTATGCTTTCTATCATTAAACCATTGATATAGTCCCATCTTTCTTTATATGCAGTTCGCTTCTCTTCATCAGTTTTTTTATCCCAATAATACTTGCCGTCATATTGAAGACCTTGATATTTTCCTTCTAAAAAACCTGTCATTCCTCCCGCATCATTAATACGAACAGAAGCTCTGTATTCTTGGAGGTTTTCCTCATCAGAATACACTTTGGTATGTACAATTTTCCCACCTTCTTTTGTCACAATCAATACATCTCGATCATCTGTAAAATTACCTAGATAACCAAATGGTTTATCTTGTTCGGTACATTCGAGCCAAATTATTTCATCACCCTCAGGAACTCCAAGAATGGCGTGATTTCCTTGCATCGACGAAAAATCATTGATAATATCTCTTTCAGAATCTCCTGCGTATAAAATTGTATAATATGACGGCACCCCTACAGCATCTAAAAGTACTTTAGTATAATTTGTCAACGCCTTGCAATCACCATAACTGAGCTTATCGACATCTGATGCTAGCATTGGCTTCCATCCTCCAATTCCTATTTGTACGCTTATATAGCGAACCTTATCCTGAAGGTACTGATATATTATTCTTGCTTTACCTTCATTAGTAGTTTCCCCTTTAACCAAACTCTTCGCCATCTCTTTGGTTCCGTTTGGGAGATCATCAACATCATACAACAAACTATTTTGCATCCAACTACCAAATTCTTTCCAGTTCCGAACATTGGCCGCTACGCCTTTCAAATAAAATCGATCCAAAGCAAAATTTACTTTTGGAGCAATGTTGTCAAAAGACCTGCTTAGATCTTCGTAGGCAATTGGATTTAAATTTTCTGCTTTAAAAATAAACTCAGTGGGATTTTCAGAAATTGAAATATTAAAACCTTCAAAATTTGAAGCTCGATAACGCGGTTTATTATTTAGATTAAAAATAATCTTATACGTACTCTTTTTTGTGCTAGAAACATAGTCAGTTAAAGGTTGCCAGATTGGAATAAAGGAAGTTGAAGAAGTTTCATACTTGTAATTAAAAACCAATGTATAAGGATAAGAAGCAGGATTATAATTTAAATACAAGGCCCTCGAATTGCTGTATAAAGTGCCTCCACTTACGGCACTTACATCACTAAAATCTCGTTTCTTATAATGTTGAATCTCGTTCCCTAAGGCATCATATACGTAAACCTCAGCGTCTTTTGCTTTAGAATAATCATCATAATAAATAACCGTATTCGCATGGCGGTCACCCTTTTTGTTAAGAATTGTGATGGCCTTACGAGAAGTGATGACCATCTTTTTTTCTTCTGAAACATCAACTT